>NZ_JBXWMM010000011.1:0-170128 GCF_059609825.1 Ruegeria sp. YTSB088
GCTGACGACCCAGTTCCGACGTGATCGAGCCAAAAAGCTCAGGATCACGATCAGCAAGGGACTGGGTGAAAAATCCGGTGTCACGAAGATTGGCGTTCATGGGCGCTCCACATGGCTGGGTAAAATTCTTGCGGATTTCCTATCGGAAACGCCACATTTGCAAAAGGCTTAAAGCGACGATTTGGCCCGCTACGGCGTCAAGACTGGCCTATCGGGGAAAGGTATGTTTGTTTCGGAACCAAATGTGCAGCACCGGAAACCGGAAAACATGAAAAAAAGAATCGCCTTTCTTGCCAGTGAGGTCAAAGTGGCGCAAACAGCCCGTGACACTCTGGTGGCCAAACACGGCAATGCCGCTCCTCGCGACGCAGATGTTGTGGTTGCTCTTGGAGGGGACGGCTTCATGTTGCACACCCTGCACAACATGCAGCATCTCGATACACCGGTTTATGGTATGAACCGCGGCACGATCGGGTTCCTGATGAACGAGTACCACGAAGACGACCTTATGGCACGGCTGGAGGAAGCCGAAGAAGAGGTGATTAATCCATTGGCAATGCGGGCGATGGATCAGTCCGGAAAATTACACGAGGCGCTGGCGATCAACGAAGTATCGCTGTTGCGCGCTGGGCCACAGGCTGCTCGTTTGAAGATCAGTGTTGATGGCCGCGAGCGCATGGATGAACTTGTCTGCGATGGAGCTCTGCTGTCTACTGCGGCGGGGTCAACGGCATATAATTACTCGGCGCACGGGCCTATTCTGCCGATCGGCTCGGACGTTCTCGCGTTGACACCAATCGCCGCATTTCGCCCCCGCCGATGGCGTGGTGCCTTGCTGCCTAAAATCGCAAAGGTGCGGTTTGATGTGCTGGATGCGGACAAGCGACCTGTTATCGTTGCGGCTGATTCCATAGCCTTCCCAGACGTTGATTGGGTCGAGATCCGATCCGAGCCAGCGATCTCACATCGCATTCTTTTCGATCCGGGACACGGGTTGGAGGAGCGGCTGATATCCGAGCAATTCACTTAAATTTACGTTTCTGCGAGCTTTTTTGAGCCTGTGTGAAGCAGTTCACAGGGGATTCGCTCACAATTGGATAGTGTGAACTTGCTCGGAGAACACGCCAAGGTGGGAGTGAGTGGCCACCTGAAAGGCGTTTTCGAATGATTGCGCAGATTTTGCGCTGGCGAGGGTGGGTGGTGCTACGCTCGTCATCAGAAATCCGGGCTTATTTTAGCAGTCGGGCCCCGGGTACAATGTCCCGGGGTCTATTTTTTCAGCCACCCTGCAACTCTGTCTTTTCCCATAACGGCAGGCACATTTGCCCCACGCGTGCTTCGATGGCCGCGGCCGCATCCACCGCTAGATCTTCGCGCCAGCGCTGAGCGGCAATCTGAACATTGATCGGCTGAGGACCCTTCGACAATTCAGCCAGTCGGGCCGGGACACATGCCGCAGGCAGGCCTAAAAAGTTCATCGCATAAGAATATACGGCGCACCCCAGAACCTCGTGCACACCTTCAGCGCCTTCGGTGTCCCGGTCGGGTTTGAAGAACGGTTGTGGCAGGAAAGGCGACAGTACCAAAGGGAAATCCTGCAGAAACAGGGACCAATTGCGCGCGTAGTGGCTTCGTTTGGCCAGCATCTGGATCATCTCGGTTTCGACAATTGGCGGGAATTCCTGAAAATAGACCTCAAAGATATTCTGAATGGTTTTGGAACCAGCGGCTTCGATATCTGATTTCATGAGCGTCAGCACTTCGCCCATCAGCGTACGATAACCGATCCGACCACATTCAAAAACATCAGGCTGGTCAACCTCTTCCACAACATAGCCCGCATCAACCAGCGCCTCTCGTGCCGTGTCGAGCGCTTTCTCGACCTCGGGGTGCAAGTCATAGCCGAATGTGTTTTTTGTAAAGGCCACTTTGACTGGTGCGTTGAGGTCAGGACCACGCCAGGGCATTGGCACGTGAAACGGGTCACGCGCGTCTGCGGCGATCAGGCTGGGCATGGACAGATGCAGGTCGGCAGCCGACCGGGTTAACAGGCCCTGAACGGACATCGATTGCGCCAGCAAGCCGCGTTCGGCTTTCTGGCTTGGGTTCCACGCCGGGACACGCCCCAGCCCGGGTTTCACTGTCACGGCTCCGTTGGCTGCTGCGGGAAAGCGCAGGCTGCCGCCGATATCGTTGCCGTGGGCCAACGCGCCGATTCCGGCGATGACCGCGACGCCAGCCCCGCCGGAAGAGCCGCCGGGAGAGATATGCCGCCCCCAGGGGTTGTGCGTACGCCCATAAAGCGGGTTGTCCGTGTCGGCGCGGAACGAGAACTCGGGCGTGTTGGTCCGCCCGATAACAATTGCCCCGGCCTTTTGCAGATTGCTCACAACCGGGGCGTCATCCGGTGCCATTACATCTTTCAGAGCAACAACACCGTTGGTTGTGGCATGGCCTTTTTGGTCAACATTCACCTTGATCGTGACCGGCACGCCATGCAGCGGCCCCGTCGGTTGGCCGTTCGCCCGCGCATGGTCCAAGGCCTTGGCACGTTCCAACGCCTCGGCGCGCAGGTCTTCCACCACTGCATTCAGGTCGGGGTTGACCGCATCCATTCGCTCGATCGAGGCCTGAACCGCCTCGGTCGCACTCAGGTCCCCGCGTCTTGTCAGGGTGGCCAGATCAGTGGCGCTGAGACGCCAGATATCGGTTTGTGTCATGGGTCCTCACTGTCTTAATGCGACAGTAGGGAGGCTGCTTCCGGTTGCAAGAGAAGACACGACAAAGGGCGGCTTGCGCCGCCCTCAAGTTACTTGGCGTAACCGATTGTCTGTAAGGCTTCTTTGATTTCGTCAAGAATGGCAGGGTCGTCGATTGTTGCAGGCATTTTATAGTTTTGGCCGTCCGCAATCGACACCATCGTACCACGCAGGATTTTACCTGAACGGGTCTTTGGCAATCTGTCGACGACCACAGCCAGCTTGAAGGCCGCCACCGGGCCGATCTTTTCCCGAACCATTTTGACGACTTCCTGAACCACGTCGGTATGATCCCGGTTTGCGCCGGCATTCAGGCACAGGAACCCAACGGGCATCTGACCCTTTAGCTGATCCGATACACCGATCACCGCGCATTCGGCCACATCCGGGTGAGCGGCAAGCACTTCTTCCATCCCGCCGGTCGACAGGCGGTGACCCGCGACGTTGATGACATCATCGGTGCGGGCCATGATGTAAAGGTATCCGTCCTCGTCGATCATTCCGGCGTCGCCGGTTTCATAATACCCGGGGAAGTGCTCCAGATAGGATTTCTTGAACCGCTCCTCGGCGTTCCACAGGGTCGGCAGGGTGCCCGGAGGCAGCGGCAGCTTGACAGCGATGGCCCCGAGTTCGCCGGCTTTCATGGGGTGACCACCTTCGTCCAGTATTTGTACGTCATAGCCCGGCATCGGTTTGGCAGGCGAACCCAGCTTGATCGGAAGCTCTTCGATGCCCAGCGGATTGCCGGCAATGGCCCAACCGGTTTCGGTTTGCCACCAATGGTCGATCACCGGAACCTTCAGCGCATCCTGTGCCCATATGATGGTATCAGGATCAGCGCGTTCGCCTGCCAGATACAGAGCCCGCAGATGAGACAGATCGTATTTGGCGATCAATTCGCCCTTTGGATCTTCACGTTTGACGGCGCGGATCGCTGTGGGCGCGGTGAAGAAGCTTTTGACCTTATGCTCGGAGATTACGCGCCAGAAGGTGCCCGCATCAGGGGTGCCGACCGGTTTGCCTTCGAACACAATCGTCGTGTTCCCGTGGATCAGGGGTGCGTAGCAGATGTAGGAGTGCCCAACGACCCAACCCACATCGGACGCCGCCCAGAATACATCACCCGGATCGACGTTATAGATGTTCTTCATACTCCAGTTCAGCGCCACCAGATGCCCGGCAGTTGGGCGCACGACTCCCTTGGGCGCCCCGGTGGTGCCCGAAGTGTAGAGGATATACGCCGGATCGTCTCCGTCGACGGGGACACATTCTGCTGGTTCAACGCCGTACTGGAACCCGTGCCAGTTGTAGTCACGCCCTTCGATCAGCTGAGCAACTTCTTGTTCGCGCTGGAAGATGACGCAGAAATCCGGCTTGTGTTCAGCAAGTTCAATGGCGCCGTCCAGAAGCGGCTTGTAGTGCACCACCCGCCCAGGCTCCATTCCGCAGGACGCGGCTATGATCGCTTTGGGTTTGGCGTCATCGATACGGACCGCCAATTCGTTGCTGGCAAATCCACCAAACACCACGGAATGCACAGCGCCCAGACGTGCGCAGGCCAGCATCGCCTCAAGCGCTTCGGGGATCATCGGCATGTAGATGATAACGCGGTCACCTTTCTCGATACCTTTTGCCCGCAGCGCACCGGCAAGATTGGCCACGCGGTTGCGCAGTTCAACATATGAAATCTCGCGCTTGGTGTGGGTGATCGGGCTGTCATAGATGATTGCGGTTTGTTCGCCGCGCCCGTTTTCCACGTGGCGGTCCACGGCGTTCCAGCAGGTATTGACCCGTGCGTCGCTGAACCATTCGTACAAGGGCGCATTGTCGTCGAACAGCGCTTTGCTGGGTTCCCTGACCCAATCGATTCCCTTGGCGGCGTCCATCCAGAACGCCTCGGGGTCCTTCTTCCAGCTGTCATAAACGTCCTGATACGCCATCTCGTCCTCCTCACAACGACTTGGTCTTTGTGTTAGGACCCAGAAAACTCTCGGGCAAGCGCGTCAAATGACGACGCGTCAGTTTATCGCAAAATATTTGCAGGAAATCGCACAATAGCTTGCAAATTTTTGCAAACCTCTTTTCCAGCATTGAATTTTCTGCGCCGAAAATGCCATTTTGCAAACTTGCAAATTCGGCAGTGCAAAAGATCATGCGAGAGGCGACTCGGCGCAACGCCAATTCGCCACTCATCCGCTATCGTCACCACGGAGGTGAAACGACATATAGCAGCCAAGGTGTGAGTGTTTTATTAACCGCACCCCCGCGAGGATTGCGGTTCACGTCGACAGGAGACCAGCTTACCCGTAATGCGCCACCGGGGTCCCCGCTATGGCAGCCATGTTCAGCAATCCGCGTGCGGTAATGGACGGGGTGACGATATGCGCTTTGTTGCCCATTCCCATCAGAATGGGTCCGACTTCGATCCCGTCCGCTTTCATTTTCAGAATATTTCTCACGCCGCTGGCTGCGTCCGCATGGGCAAAGATCAGCACATTTGCCGCTCCCTGAAGGCGTGATCCCGGAAAGATCCGCTCGCGAAGGTCCGCATCAAGGGCGGCATCCAGGTTCATTTCCCCTTCATAGATAAAGTCGCGTGGTTTCTGGTCCAGAATTTCCAATGCGGCGCGCAGGCGTTTTCCGGAACCTTCTGCCTGATTGCCGAATTGCGACTGCGAACAGAATGCGATCTTGGGCTCAAGCCCAAATCGACGAACATGCCGTGCCGCGCCAATGGTCGATTCGGCCAACTCCTCCGGTGTCGGCAGTTGCCGAACGTGCGTATCGGCTATGAACAAGGGGCCGTCTTCCAATATCATCAGTGACAAAGCGCCGTGCGGGCGCAGGTCGCCGTCGGCCAGCACCTGTTCAACATAGTTCAGATGCCAGCGATATTCGCCAAACGTGCCGCAGATCATACTGTCAGCTTCGCCTCGATGCACCATGATCGCGCCGATGGCGGTCGTATTTGTGCGCATGATTGCCTTGGCCAGGTCAGGCGTCACACCTCGGCGCTGCATGAGCTGATGATACGAGTTCCAGTAGTCGTAATAACGCGGATCGTTTTCCGGGTTCACGATCTGGCAATCTGTGCCCGGGCGAATGGTCAGGCCTAGCTTTTCGCAACGGGATTCGATTACTTCGGGTCGCCCGATCAGGATCGGCGTTTCTGTTGTTTCCTCAAGAATGGCCTGTGCAGCCCGCAGCACCCTTTCGTCTTCGCCCTCGGCAAAAACGATGCGACGGGATGCGACAGCCGCAGCCTCGAACACGGGGCGCATCAAAAGGGCCGACTTGAAGACAGTCTGGTTGAGCTTTTCCTTGTAGGCCTCAAGGTCCTCAATGGGGCGCTTTGCGACGCCGCTTTCCATGGCTGCCTTGGCAACCGAAGACGAGACGACGCCCACTAGACGCGGGTCAAAGGGTTTCGGGATCAGGTAATCCGGCCCAAAGGTCAGTTGTTCGCCCTTATAGGCGGCTGCGGCTTCGGCGCTTGTCGTCGCGCGGGCCATATCCGCAATGCCGTCAACGCAGGCAATCTGCATCGCATCATTGATCTCGGTCGCGCCCACATCCAGAGCCCCCCGGAAGATAAACGGGAAACACAACACGTTGTTGACCTGATTGGGGAAATCGCTGCGCCCCGTGGCGATGATCGCGTTCGGGGCAACCTCACGCGCGGCCTGTGGCAAAATTTCAGGCGTTGGGTTGGCCAGTGCAAAGATGATTGGACGATTGGCCATTTTCTTGACCATTTCGGGCTTCAGGACATTCGGGCCGCTAAGGCCCAGAAACAGATCTGCATCGCCGATTACATCATCCAGAGTACGCAAGTCTGTTTTCTGCGCGAACTGCGACTTATGCGGGTTCATATCCTCGGCACGCCCCTCGTAGACGAGCCCGTGAATATCGCACAGCCAGATGTTTTCCTGTTTCACACCCAGCTTCACAAGCATGTTCAGGCACGCAATCCCGGCAGCCCCGCCACCGGTTGATACGACCTTGATGTCTGCAAATGTCTTTCCGGCTACATGCAGAGCATTCTTCGCAGCGGCCCCCACGACAATGGCCGTTCCGTGCTGATCGTCGTGGAAAACGGGAATGTTCATGCGTTCGCGGCACAGCTTTTCGACTATGAAACAATCTGGCGCCTTGATGTCTTCCAGGTTGATGGCCCCGAATGTCGGCTCCAGCGCGCAGACGATATCCGCCAGCTTTTCCGGATCGGGCTGATCGACTTCGATATCAAAACAGTCAATGCCTGCGAACTTTTTGAACAGGACGGCTTTGCCTTCCATCACCGGTTTCGAGGCCAGCGCCCCGATATTGCCTAAACCAAGAACCGCAGTGCCGTTGGACACCACGGCGACAAGGTTGCCGCGCGCCGTATACTTTTCAGCGTTCGCAGCGTCGGCTTTGATTTCAAGGCTGGCCTCGGCAACGCCGGGCGAATAGGCGCGCGCCAGATCGCGACCATTTGCCATCGGTTTCGTGGCCTTGATCTCAAGTTTTCCAGGTTTCGGATGGGCGTGATAGTCAAGCGCGGCCTGTCGCAGGCTGGGGGTGTCAGACATTGGAGATTCAGTTCCCTCTGAGAATTTGATTTAACATTAAACTATTCGTCCGAGCTTGGCTACGTTGCGTAATTTTGCCGACGTCTCGCAGTTGCGAACCGGAATTGGGTTGAATTTTGACACATTTTTTTTACATCTAGGTAACTTTGCGAAACGAACAAACACTCAGGCAAGACGAAGCAGTAATGACTTTCAAGGCAAATGATCAGGTCGATGGCCTGTCCTCTGGTCCTGTGGCGGATACTGGAGTTGCGCGGCTGACCATATGGTTTGCGGTGCTGTCGGGTGTTGTGCTTCTTGGTGCTGTTGGCATCTGGCCAGAACAGGCACTGGTTTTCAATCAGGAAGGCGGATTGTTTGAAACAATTTCCGCGGCGTGTTTGTTTGCAGCGGGTGTGGCGGCTTTGTGGCGATACCCGGGTGTCACCCGGCTGTATATCGGGCTGACATTCCTATTGTTGGCCGAGCGTGAGCTTGAGGAAAGCGTTTACCCTGAAGGCAGTTTGCCGTTCCTGATCCTTGACGGTCTGGATGCCGTGCTGGACGTCACTGTGGTCAGGGTCCTGCTGGCCTGCGTTGTTCTGAGCGGCGTCATCTGGCATGGGATCCCGACGGGATGGCGTGCTATCAAGCAACGCGCGTCTTTTATGATCGTGTTCATAGTGGCCGGCTGTCTTGCCGTCATCGCCCAACTTCTCGAAGAATTCACCGGGCTGCACAGCGACGCTTTGTCGTCAGTTATGAAAACGCGCCTTTTCGTGATGGAAGAAACGCTCGAGATGTTCTTTTCGATTGGCATTTTGGCCTCTGTTCTGATCGGATGGCCAAAATCGAAATCTGATGAGACATCTCATGACAAAGACATCCGAGCCTTCCCGGACCCAAGCTGAATTTCGTTTGCCTACCCAGGAAATTCGAAACGACATCCCCTTTTATACCAAGGTGTTGGGGATGCAGATGGACATGATCTATCCCGCAGACGATCCGCGCGTCGCAGTGTTTTCAGGGCACGGTCTGCGGCTGCGGATCGAAAAAGACGCGCCCGAAGGTCCGGGAGCATTGCGCATCCTGACAGATGACCCGGAAAGCTTTGCAGATGGCCAACGCGTTCTTGTCGCGCCGAATGGGACCCGGATCGAAATCGAAGAGCGAAATCCGCCGCTGGTGATGCCTGAAACAGTTCATTCCTTCGTGGTGCGCAGGCTTAAGGATCAGGCACCCTGGATCATCGGCCGGGCTGGGATGCACTATCGCGATCTGGTGCCAGACCGTTTGGGCGGATCGATCATCGCAAGCCACATCCGTATCCCGGACGGTGGTCCGGTGCCCGACATGGTGCATTTTCACAAAGTTGGGTTCCAACTGATATTCTGCATCCATGGCTGGGTGGATGTTGTCTACGAGGATCAGGGAGAGAAAATGCGCCTGAATGCAGGGGATTGCTTTATCCAGCCGCCGGAAATTCGTCACCGTGTACTCGAAGCGTCAGACAATGTTCAGGTCATCGAAATAGGGGTGCCAGCAGAACATGTCACGGAAATCGACCATGACATGCAGCTTCCAACGCCGCATTTTCGCCTGGAGCGCGAATGGCAAGGGCAACGCTTTGTCTATAACCAGGCCAAGGACGCTGAATGGGTACCGTTCCGTCTTCCGGGTTACATCTGCCGCGACACGACAATTGCCGAGAACACCAAAGGGGTCGCAGGGGTCCAGGTCGTCCGCAAAGGGCAGGGCGATACCGAATGGGCCAGCCACGATACGGACATTCACTTTACCTTCGTGATGGACGGAGCGGTCACGCTGGAAGGCGAAGGGCGCGAGCCCTACCGGCTGGAGCAAGGAGACGCCTTTGTCATCCCGCCCGGGATGCGCACGCGGTTATCTGCCCCATCGGACGACATCGAGTTGCTGGAAGTCACCTTGCCCGGTACCTTCAACACAACACTGGGCTGACCGAAAAACATCGGCTGGGGGCTTCAACTTCTCCGCCTTTTTACTTTACGGTGCAATTTTCTGACCAGACGATCAAAAAATGGGGAATCGCCATGTCGCTCAAAGACGCTGCTTTGTCCGTCCGGGAAAATGCCTATGCGCCTTATTCGAATTTCAAGGTTGGCGCGGCGCTTCGATCCTCCTCGGGTCAGGTCTATTCCGGGTGTAACGTTGAGAATGTGGCATATCCCGAAGGCACCTGTGCTGAGGCCGGTGCAATCGCCTCGATGGTTGCTGCGGGCGAGCAGGAATTTACAGAGGTCTACGTGGTTGCCTCCAGCCCTCAGCCTGTGCCGCCCTGCGGTGGGTGCCGCCAGAAACTGGCCGAGTTTGGCAAGCGCGATGTGAAAGTTACTCTGGCAACCGTGGACGGTGCCGAATTTGAGACAACCATCGGGGATCTGTTGCCGGGTGCATTCGATGCTTCACACATGGAGGATGTCTGAACGCATGGATGCCCGCTCGATCATAGCAAAACTGCGCAGGCAGGAGGTGCCGGGTCGCGAGGAACTGATCTGGTTTGCGCAGGGACTTGCGGACGGAAGCGTCAGCGACGCGCAGGCCGGGGCTTTTGCCATGGCCGTCTGCATGGGCAGTTTGGGCGCTCAGGGGCGTGCGGATTTGACGATCGCGATGCGCGACAGTGGAGACGTACTGACTTGGGATGTGGACGGCCCGGTGATCGACAAGCACTCGACCGGAGGTGTCGGGGACAGTGTCAGCCTGGTTCTTGCCCCGGCGCTTGCGGAATGTGGGGCGTATGTCCCAATGATCTCGGGCCGGGGCCTGGGGCACACTGGTGGAACGCTTGACAAGCTTGAGGCTATCCCGGGGGTCAGCACTCAGATCGGGCAGGACCGTCTTGCGCAGATTCTGCGCGAAACCGGCGCCGCCATCGTCGGAGCGACGGGCCAGATCGCGCCGGCAGACAAGCGCCTTTATGCGGTGCGGGATGTGACCGCGACAGTTGAGAGCCTGGACCTGATCACAGCGTCGATCCTGTCCAAAAAGCTGGCCGCCGGCCCGGACGCGCTGGTTCTTGACGTCAAGGTCGGCAGCGGCGCTTTCATGAAAACGATGGAAGATGCCCGCAAATTGGCCACCGCATTGACCGAGACCGCAAACGCAGCAGGGTGTCGCACGTCGGCGGTGATCACTGACATGAATCAGCCATTGGCCCCGGCGTTGGGGAATGCTTTGGAGATCGCTGAGGTGATGAAAGTCCTGACCGGCTCGGATATGTCACCTTTGGCAGACATTTCTGCCGAGCTGGGGGGCGTCTTGCTGACCGATGCAGGAATGTGCGGTTCGGTCGATGAGGGACGTGATAAAATCTTTGAAATCATCCGTGACGGACGCGCCGCAGAGCGATTTGGGCGCATGATGGCAGCGGTTGGTGGCCCCGTTCAGTTCGTCGAGACCTGGGCTCGGTTCCTTCCTGAGGCGAATGTCATCCAAGAGGTTCCGGCGCCGCGGGACGGCTTCATTTCTGCTATCGATGGCGAAGCTCTGGGTCTTGCCGTGGTTGCGCTGGGCGGTGGCCGTCAGGTCGAAAGTGATGAGATCGATCCTGCCGTCGGAATATCCAATATTCTCCGGCTGGGGGATCGTGTGACCAAAGGTTCACCGATTGCCGTGATCCACGCTGCTCGGGAAGATGCCGCGCGCCGAGCCACAGAAACCGTGCTGAGCGCGATTGAGATCAGCGATACGACTCCGATGCTTCCGGATCTGATCCACGAAAGGATTAGCGTATGAGCCGTGCATTTCTCGTCGTCATGGATTCCGTTGGAATAGGCGGTGCGCCTGATGCCGATCGTTTTTTCAATGGGGACGTCCCGGATAGTGGGGCAAATACGCTGGCTCATATCGCGCAGGCTTGTGCCGAAGGGCGGGCCGAAGACGGTCGCTCGGGCCCTTTGAGCCTGCCGAACCTCGACGCGCTGGGTTTGGGTGCGGCTGCGCGACTGGCGTCTGGGGACGCAACCCCCGGATTGGACGCCAAACCCGTTGGGCTGTGGGGCTGCGCGCGCGAGCATTCGCCCGGCAAAGACACGCCCTCGGGCCACTGGGAACTGGCAGGTCTGCCGGTACCCTGGGAATGGCACTATTTCACGGATACGGTTCCAGCTTTTCCTGCGGACCTGAGCCGGGCAGCGGCCCGGGCCGCCGGGACCGAAGGCATCCTTGGCGATTGCCATGCCTCGGGCACGGCGATCATCGCTGAATTAGGTGCCGAGCATATGCGAACCGGCTGGCCGATCTGCTACACCTCAGCCGACAGTGTGTTTCAGATCGCAGCCCATGAAGAGAGTTTCGGGCTGGACCGTTTGCTGGGTATGTGCCGCGCACTTGCACCGCGCTTGCACGGGATGAAAGTGGGCCGTGTCATTGCGCGCCCCTTTGTCGGCACGCCAGAGGCGGGATTTGAACGGACAACCAACCGCAAGGATTTCGCCATTCAGCCACCCGCTCCGGTTCTGACCAATTGGGTGCAGGATGCCGGGCGGAAGGTGCACGCGGTGGGCAAGATCGGCGACATCTTTTCCATGCAGGGTATCGACACGCTGCGCAAAGGGTCGGACGCTGAACTCATGCGGCACCTTTCAGATCTGGTGGATGACGCCGAAGAGGGCAGCCTGACTTTCGCCAATTTTGTTGAATTCGACAGTCTTTATGGCCACCGTCGGGATATCAGCGGCTATGCCCGAGCATTAGAATGGTTCGACCGGGAGATCGGTGAGATTCTGGCCAGGCTCCGCCCCGGCGACCTGTTGGTGTTGACCGCCGATCATGGCAATGATCCCAGCTGGACCGGGACAGATCACACACGTGAACAAGTACCGGTTCTGATTTCCGGGTCTGGCACGGGGCAGATCGGCCAGGTGGACTTTGCCGACATTGCCGCCAGCATCGCCCATCACCTGAACATTCCGGCGCAAGGGCCGGGAAGGAATTTTCTATGAGCGTCGCCGACCTGCCGAAAATAGAACTGCACCTGCATCACGAAGGCGCCGCGCCACCGGCATTCATCCGCCAGCTTGCGCATGAGAAGCGGGTGGACCTGAGCGGTATCTTTAAGTCCGACGGTTCTTATGATTTTCGCGATTTCGCGCATTTCCTGAATGTGTATGAGGCCGCCTGCGAAGTCCTGAAAACGCCTGAAGACTTCCGGCGGCTGACATTGGCCATTCTCGAAGAAAGCGCCCGGAACGGCGTGGTCTATTCGGAAACCTTCCTCAGCCCGGACTTTTGCGGGGGTGGTGATCTGCACGCGTGGCAGGACTATCTGAATGCCATTCAGGACGCTGCGGATGAAGCCGAACGCAAGTTCGACATAACCCTGCGGGGTGTCATCACATGTGTCCGCCATTTTGGCCCCGAGCAAGCCAAGCGGAGCGCCTATTGTGCAGCAGAAACAGCGGGCGACTGGATTACCGGTTTTGGCATGGGGGGAAATGAATCCGTTGGCACACAGGTTGATTTCAAATGGGCTTTCGACTGCGCGCGCGAAGCCGGGCTTCGCCTGACGACACATGCCGGTGAGTTCGGAGGCCCTGAAAGCGTGCGTGATGCTGTGCGCGATCTGGGGGTCGAGCGCATCGGGCACGGTGTTCGCGCCCTCGAGGATCCGGACCTTGTTCGCGAACTGGTCGACCGGGAAATCACTCTTGAGGTCTGTCCTGGATCGAATGTGGTTCTGGGGCTTTTCCCCGATTTTGCGGCCCACCCGATTGCGAACTTGCGCGATGCAGGCGTGAAGGTAACGGTATCCACAGACGATCCCCCGTTTTTTCACACGACCATGCGACGGGAATATGAGATGTTGAACGCAGCCTTCGGCTGGGAGGCCGAAGATTTTGCGGCCCTGAATCAGACCGCCCTGGAAGCGGCCTTTTGCGATGATGATACCCGCGCGCGGGTCAACAAAAGACTGGAGAACACATGAGCGAACATCTGACCGTCGTCGATCACCCGCTGGTGCAACACAAACTGACGCTCATGCGGGACAAGGGTACCTCGACCGCCGGGTTCCGGCAGTTGCTGCGCGAAATAACGTTGTTGTTGGCCTATGAGGTCACGCGCGAAATTCCGTTAACCACGCGCCATATCGAAACGCCGATGGAAGAAATGGATGCCCCCATTCTTGCGGGCAAGAAAATGGCGCTGGTGTCGATCCTGCGTGCCGGAAACGGGATGCTGGATGGGGTGTTGGAATTGGTTCCTTCTGCGCGCGTCGGTTTTGTCGGTCTGTATCGCGACGAAGAAACGCTAAAGCCCGTGCAGTATTACTTCAAAGCACCCGAGAGCCTGAAAGACCGTTTGGTTATCGCGGTGGATCCGATGCTGGCCACTGGCAACAGCTCGGCTGCGGCCGTTGACCTGCTGAAAGAGGCGGGGGCGACGGATATCCGCTTTCTCTGTCTGTTGGCCGCGCCGGAAGGGGTCGCGCGTATGAAAGAGGCGCACCCGGATGTACATATCGTCACTGCTGCACTGGACCGCGAGCTGAACTCGAAAGGCTATATCATGCCGGGTCTGGGCGATGCAGGCGACCGGATGTTTGGAACCAAGTAACCCGGATTATTCGCCGCATATGTTTTGCAGCCGGACCCAATCGCGGTCCGGCAACACCTGTTCCAGGGTTCGGCCGACCATGGGATCAGCCTCAATCAGACCCAGTACTGATTCACCGGTAATGTCCTGAGCATAGGCGTAAGGGGTAGAGGGCAGGGCGCTTTGTGAGAACATCGCCAACAAGTCTTCGTCCGGAAGGGATGGTCGGGGCTGCGAAAGGACCTGTTCGGTATACGTGTCAATGATCTCAGGGGTCAGTTCCCCGGTCGTCAACAACCGAAAGGCCGAGGATGCCCCGGTTCTGTCCAGCAGATCATCCAGCGGGTCGTTGAGCGCCGTACGCGCGCGCTCTGCGATAATGTAACCTGCTGCGACGGCAGGGTCTTCATGGTCTTCTACCAGGGCACGATTTAACAGAACGGTGCCACCGGGCAGGCTGAGGCTGTCCTGAACACCTGCGGGCAGAATAATGATCTGCCGGACGCCTGCACGGTGGGCCAACTGATTCAGCGAAGCCTGCGCATCCACAGACGTGCAGGCCGGTCCCGAGACGCGCTCGATCCGACGCAAAATCGTGTCTCCGATCTCCTGTCGTTTGACCTCGGGCACGACCGAGACAACGTGGTTTCGCAAAGCACCGGGGAACCAGAACAACAATACCGCCAGAACCGCTGCCACAACGCCTCCGACGCTCATCCAGCGCAAACGGCCGGGACGGGGACGAGAGCGTTCGATGGCACGTTGCAGCCGATCGATCGCTTCGAGCATCGTGGTTTCGGATTCTCCCAGTTCCAGTGTCTCATCCGGATCACCATCGGGGTTGAAAACAGCCGGAAAGGCACCGGGATTCTGCCGTTCCAGCGCCGCCAAGGACCAATGAGTCAAAGCCCTGTCATTGAAATCGGAAATTGTCAGGGTTGCTTTGCCAATCGATACCACAACTTCGCGCCGCTGTTCATCGGGCGAAGAGCGCCACAGACCGGTGGCTTCGATCCGCTGGTACTTTTTCAGGGCCGTCATCTGGTTGAGGTCTGCTCGAAATTGTTTTGCCGCAGCTTAGCATGGCAAAATCCCCGGGCGCAAACCTGTTGCGCAGGCATTCAGATTTGTGCTGGATACCCGTCAGGAAAAAGATCGCCGATCTTTGATCGCAACAGAGGCGCGAAAATGCAGGCAGACACGTCCACCGCCCCGGTGCTGGCTTCGGCCCTGATGGTAGCTGCGATGGCAATTATCGGCGTGATCGACAACGTTGTGATCCTGCTGGCCGAGACGGTCGGGCTGTGGCAATTCCATTTTATGCGGGCACTGTTGATGCTGCCGCTGATTGTTGGCCTTTCCTTTCTGGGGCTGGGTGGGCTGAGGCCGCATCGGTGGGGACCTGTCATCTTACGCAGTTTGTTGATCACAACGGCTATGTTTTTCTATTTTGCGTCTCTGTCGATGATGCCGATTGCGCAAGCCCTGGCAGGGTTGTTCACCTCCCCGATTTTCGTGCTGTTGATTTCGTCCATTGCGCTCAGACAAAAGATAGGGCCGTGGCGCATTCTGGCTGTACTGATCGGTTTTTCGGGCACTCTTCTGGTTTTGCAGCCAAACCCGGTCGAATTTGATATGCGTTCGGTTTTCCCGATTGCCGCTGGTTTTTTCTATGCCTTGAGTTCGATCATGACGCGGACATATTGCGCGCGTGAAAGCACGGTTGCGATGCTGGCGGCCATGGTCATTACCCTTGGCCTGTCAGGGGCCGTGGGGGTTATCTTGTTCACGGTCTCGCCTGTTGCCACGCTGGACGGGCCCGAAGGCTTTGTCACGCGGGGCTGGGTCTGGGGCGTGGGGTCCGCATTGCAATGGATTTCAATTCAGGCAGTCGGGTCGACAATTGCGGTCTTCATGCTCATCAAAGCCTATCAGGTAGGCGAGACCTCTTACGTGGCCGTGTTCGAGTATTCGGTGATGATCTTCGGGCCGCTCTTTGCATTTGTCGCACTGGGTCAAACCCTCGATCTGATGCAGGTGTCCGGGATCGTCCTGATCGCGACAGCAGGGGTTTTGCTGGGCTGGCGGGCCAAACGGTCATCCACCCAGCAAGAACTTGCCTGACGCGTGCAATACCGCACTCTGTCAACGGTTTTAAAACGCTGCAATCTGAATAAGCGACTTCATTTCGTCTGATCGGGGGCAGGTGGATTCGAACGATCACAACATGGTGCCCGTTTCGAAAATGGCACAAAAGCCGGTTTGTGGCCTGTCAGTGTTTACGGGATCTCTACAAAAATATGTTGAGACGGCCCAAATTGGGCATAAATATGTCTGAAATAAGACAGCCTCGATTTTTGATGTTAGCTGTTTGGCATAGTGAGTTTGTGCCAAAGGGGGTTAGGCACGTGTCTGAAGTTACGAGTATTTCTGTATATCTTGATCAGTCGTCCGAAACTGATCCATCCAGTTTGAACCACGCCGTGAATGCGCGCCGTGGCGGATTTTTGAACGGCACGAAGATTGCGACAACCAGCGGGTGGAAACCGGTGGAACGCATTGCAGTTGGCGATCTGGTCCGAACACTGGATCACGGGTTCAAAGAGGTGCGCCGCATCTCGACCAGCGTCGTGGTCATTCCTGCCGAAGAGCGCCGTTCGGAGTATTTGCCGGTTTTTGTACCTGCACGCGCCGCATATAACGGGCGTCCCGTCTGGCTGATGCCCGAGCAGGGCATTGCTCTGAACCTGACACGGTCTGATTTCAGGGCCAGCGTGTGTTCCGTAGTGTCCGCACGATTGCTGAACGGCGTGGGTCGGTTTATGTCGCAGGCACCGGGATCGTCGTTTGAGGTCCGTTCCCTGTTTTTCGACGAAGATCAGGTGATCTTTGTTGAAGGCGGCCTGCAGGCTTACTGCCCTTCCGGCCTATTCAACATGCGCGGCACGGCCAGCGGGCCTGGTTACGATGTCGCTGATGAAGAGACCGGTACAGAACTGGTCAACTTGATTGCAAGCAGGGGCGATATGTCAGCCCTTGCCAACCCATTGGGTGCCCTGCCTGCACCCATTCCACAGGAACCGATATTTCCGATCCGTCCGCCCTCTGGGGTCAGGCGACCGGGTCGACCGGGGCGTCCAAACGCGCCGGTGCTGTTTCTGCGGCCCGAATGGCAGATCTAACCAAACACTGACAAAAAAGAGGCAGGCGCGTGATCTCACGCGCCTGCATCACTGTTTCAGGCAGCCTTTGCTTCGGGGTTGAAGCGCCCGTAGAAGGTTTGACCCTTCTCGGCCATCTCACGCAGCAGCGACGGGCAGGCAAAGCGTTCGCCATATTTCTCGGCCAGCTGATCACATCGTTCGGCCGCATAGGGCGTGCCGATGATGTCGAGCCAGCTGAGCGGACCACCGGACCACGGCGCAAAGCCCCAGCCCAGAATGGCGCCCACATCGCCCTCACGGATGTCTTCCAGCACGCCTTCTTCCAGCGCCCGGACCGCTTCCAGAACCTGCGCGAACATCAGACGCTCCTGTACTTCGATCAGGTCGGGCTGGTCTTTGGCAAGTGGATATTTTTCCTGAAGACCCTTCCAGTATTCGACGCGTTTGCCCTTTTCGTCATAGACGAAGAAGCCGGCATTCGCCTTGCGCCCCAGACGGCCCTGTTCTTCCATCCAGAAGATCAGATCGTCCGAGGGGCTTTCCGGATAGGCATTGCCCATGGCTGCCTTGGTCGCACGGGCGATCTTGGCACCCAGATCAATCGAGGTTTCGTCGGTCAGCTGTATCGGCCCCACCGGGAAGCCCAGCTGACGCGCCGCGTTGTCGATCAGCACAGGGTTTACACCCTCGGCGATCATCCGAACGCCTTCGTTGATGTACGGAATGATGCAGCGGTTGGCGTAGAAGAAGCGGGCATCGTTGACGACGATGGGTGTCTTGCGGATCTGGCGCACATAGTCCAGTGCCTTGGCCACCGCGCGATCACCGGTTTCCTTGCCCTTGATGATCTCGACCAGCAACATCTTCTCGACCGGCGAGAAGAAGTGGATGCCGATGAATTGCTCCGGACGCACGCTTGCCTTGGCCAGATCCGAGATCGGCAGGGTCGACGTGTTCGAGGCAAAGATGCAATCTTCCGGGATGATCGCCTCGACCTTTTTGGTCATCTCGGCCTTTACGCCAATGTCTTCAAACACGGCTTCAATAATCAGGTCACACCCTTTCAGATGGTCCAGATCCGGTGTCGCCGTGATGCGCGCCAGCATGGGCTCTTTCTTTTCAGCCGTGACCTTGCCGCGCTTGATACCCTTGTCCAGATAGGTTTCGGTATAAGCTTTGCCTTTGTCGGCCGCTTCCTGATCGCGGTCGATCAGAACGACTTCCATGCCAGCTTGGGCAGAAACCAGTGCAATACCGGCCCCCATCATGCCGGCGCCCAGAACGCCGATTTTCTTGACGCGCTGATCGGGCACACCTTTCGGACGGACCGCGCCTTTTTCAAGCGCTTCCTTGTTGAGGAACAGTGTCCGGATCATCGCCGACGAGGAGGGGTTCATCAGAACGTTGGTGAACCAGCGGGCTTCAATTTTCAAAGCGGTGTCAAAATCAACCAGCGCGCCCTCATAGATCGCGCTCAGAAGGGCTTTGGCCGCAGGGAAGGCGCCTTGAGTTTTTCCGTGAACCATGGCGCTTGCGCCCACGAAGGTCATGAATCCGGCAGGGTGGTAAGGCGCACCACCGGGCATCTTGTAGCCCTTCGCGTCCCAGGGTTTCACCAGATCAGCGTCCTTGGCATTCAGAACCCATTCTTTGGCTGCGGCAACCGGATCGTCTGCAACTGCATCGATCAACTGTGCGCCCTTGGCTTTGGCCGGGTCCATCATCTTGCCTTCAAGCAGTACGGGGGCCGCCGCCATTGCACCAACCATGCGGCTGTAACGGATGGTGCCACCTCCGCCGGGGAAGATGCCCAGCAGGATCTCAGGCAGACCGATCTTGGACTTTGGGCTGCTGGTCATAACTCGGTGATGACAGGCCAGTGCGATCTCGGTCCCGATCCCGGCGCAAGTTCCGTTGATCGCGCAGGCGATGGGTTTGCCGCCTTTCTTGGTCTTGGGGTCCATGCCCGCCAATTCCAGCTTGCGCAGGATGTGGTGCCCGCCCATGACGAAATCAAACAATGCCTGTGCGGGTTCGTCACCCGCTTCCTGACGGATAGTCGCCAGTGTGTTCAGGTCCATGCCGCCGGCAAAAGAGCCTTCCTTGCCCGAGGTGATGACAATACCTTTGATCTCGTCGTCGCTTAGGGCCTCATCAATCAGTTGGCTGACTTCTTGAAAAGCTTCGCGGGTCAGCACGTTCATGGATTTTCCCTGGGCGTCCCAGGTAACAAAGGCGACGCCGTCCGCGTCTTTGGTCAGAGTGAAATCAGTCATTGTCATCTCCAATCTGGTCAGCCGTCAGCGGGCTGCCGTCCTTGCGGGTGAAGGAGAAACCGTTCTCATCATCCTTCACCATCATGTCTATGTCGCTGTATAAGCCGGTCTCGGTCGGGGTTCGCGTGCCCACAACCAAAAAGGTTGCGGGCGCATCGGATTTGTTCACCAGATGATGGCCATTGGCCTCACCTGCGGGCCAAGCGGCGCAATCGCCGGGTAACATCACATGCTCACCATCGTCATCGATCAGCACGCAGGTGCCACTGAGCATGATGGCAAATTCGTCCTGCTCCATGTGGTAGTGGCGCAGCGAAGACAGGCCCTGCGGTTCAAGCCGAACGATGTTGACCCCGTATTGGGTCAGGCCGCCCGCATCCCCGATCCGCTGAATGAAACGACCCGCAGTCGCCTCGGCCAGCCTGCCGGGGTAGGACGAGCCGCCCTTGAACGGTATCTGTGAAAGATCCAGTTTGGGCATCAGACGCGCTCGATAATCGTTGCCGCACCCATGCCGGACGCAATGCAGAGCGTGGCCAGACCGGTTTCCTTGTCCTGACGCTCCAGTTCATCCAGCAAAGTGCCGATGATAATCGCACCGGTTGCGCCCAGCGGGTGTCCCATCGCGATCGAGCCGCCGTTGACATTGACCAGGGCGGGATCGACATCGAATGCCTGCTGGAACCGCAGCACGACCGAGGCAAAGGCTTCGTTGACCTCGAACAGGTCCAGATCGCTGATCTTCATGCCGTTGTCAGCTAGGATCTTCTCGGTCACAGGAACCGGGCCAGTCAGCATGATGGTCGGGTCGGTGCCGATCTTGGCGGTGGCCTTGATGCGGGCGCGCGGTTTCAGGCCATATTTCTCGCCGAATTCTTTGTTGCCGATCAAGACCGCAGCCGCACCATCCACGATGCCCGAGCTGTTGCCCGCGTGGTGGATGTGATTGATCCGCTCAAGATGCGGGTATTTCAACATTGCTACCTTGTCGAAGCCGGGCATCTGTTCGCCCATCATCTGGAAGGACGGGTTCAGTGCGCCAAGGCTTTGCATGTCGGTGCCGGGGCGCATGTATTCGTCACGGTCCAGAATGGGCAGGCCGTTCTGATCCTTGACGGTGATGACCGACTTTTCGAACCGGTTGTCGGCCCAAGCTTCGGCCGCGCGCTTTTGCGATTCAACCGCCAGAGCGTCTGCGTCATCGCGGCTGAACCCATATTCCGTCGCAATGATGTCGGCCGAGATACCCTGCGGCACGAAGTAGGTTTCCATCGCCAGAGAGGGGTCAACGGCAATCGCCGCGCCATCGCTGCCCATGGGAACACGACCCATCATCTCAACGCCACCTGCGATGTAAGCGTCGCCTGCGCCGCCTTTGACCTGGTTTGCCGCCAAATTCACTGCTTCCATTCCGCTCGCGCAGAAGCGGTTGATCGCCAGGCCGGGGATCGACTGGTCCAGATCCGAGGCCAGGACCGCCGAGCGTGCCAGACAGCCGCCTTGTTCCATCACCTGCGTGACGTTACCCCAGATCACGTCCTCGACGGCGTGCCCTTCAAGGTTGTTGCGTTCTTTCATCGCGTTCAGGGTCAGGGCGGACAGGCGCACCGAGGTTACCTCGTGCAGGCTGCCATCCTTGCGGCCCTTGCCGCGCGGCGTGCGCAGGGCGTCATAAATATATGCTTCGGTCATGGGTCTTCTCCTCAAGCTCGATCCGACGGGTTGCCGGGCATCAGGTCATAGGGGTGTTTCCAGCCGGGCTGCTCGGACAGGCGAGAAAGCCAGGCGTCGATATGGGGCCAGTCGGCACGATCAAAGCCGAAAGGTTCTGGGTAATAGAGATAGCCACAGCAGCTAAGGTCGGCGTTGGTCACGCCGTCACAAACGATCCAGTCTCGGCCTTCCAAATGCGCGTTCAGCACCTGATAGGCAGCCTTCAGGCGGCCCTGGTTGAAGGCGATCACATCCGGGTTGCGATGCTGTTCGGGCAGAAAGTTGATCAGGAACCGGGTCAGGCCCGCCATCGAGCTGAGCTTGTGATTGTCCCAAAGCACCCAGCGTAGAATGTCATAGTTCTCTTCCCGGTCCTTACCGCCGAACTTGCCGGACTTCTCAGTCACATAGGCCTGGATGGCGCCGGATTGGCTGGTACGAAAATCGCCGTCGATCAGAACAGGTACTTCGCCCATTTCATTCACTTCGGCGCGATACTCAGGCGTGCGGGTTACACCTTTGAAGAAGTCGACGAAGACCGGTTCCCACTCCAAACTGGACATTTCCAGTGCCAAAGCAGCCTTGTAGCTGTTCCCACTTTCTCCGAAGCAATGAAGTTTGATGGACATGTGCTCGCCCCTCCCAAGGCGCATGGTACGAAGTCGACATTCGCGTATTTCGAGAAAGACCAACCAATAGGCAGCGCCCTTGGAGTTCGTCTTTCTGAAAACACGCCCACCCGAGATCAGGTGGCTGGTTTTGTTAACGTTTCCGCGCCTCAAGCTCGGAATTGAAGATGCGTAGGCGGTGGGTCAGGTTCTCCTCATCAATTACACTGTTGAAATTCTCGAACAGAAACGAAAGTGCCTCGCCTTCGTCCAGGCCCGCCTCGCGCGCGAACGCTTTGAGCTTGCGGTACCCGTCCTCGGTCATTGCGATCGGAAAGCGGCGGGTTAGGCGAAAACGTTTCGGCATGTGGTTTCCTTCGAAAGGCTGGGTCCGGGCAATGTTACCCGAACCCAGACTGTGATCAGAAATTCGCAGCGTCCAGTACCATTACCGTGTCCGCGCCGGTCTGGATGCGTGCAAGATGCATCGCCGTGGCGGGCAGACGGCGGGCCATGTAGAAGCGGCCGGTGTCGATCTTGGTTTCGTAGAACGCTTTGTCCGACGCACCACCGTCCAAAGCCTCTTGTGCGGCCTTGGCCATCTGCGCCCACATCAGGCCCAGGCAAACATGGCCGAACATGTGCATGAAGTCATACGAACCGGAAAGAGCGTTGTTGGGGTTCTTCATGCCTTCCTGCATGAAGTACATGCCAGCGGCCTGAAGATCCTTTGACGCGGTTTTCAGCGGTTCGATGAAGGCCTTGTCATAGGCTTCATTCTTACCGGAGTTTTCCTTGCAGAAGGTTTTGACCATGTCGAAGAAGGCCATGACGTGCTTGCCGCCGTCCTGCGCCAGCTTGCGGCCCACCAGGTCGAGCGCCTGAACGCCGTTGGCGCCTTCGTAGATCATGGCGATCCGGGCGTCGCGGGTATATTGCGACATGCCCCATTCCTCGATGTAGCCATGGCCGCCATAGACCTGCTGGGCCTGAACGGTCATGTCATAGCCCTCGTCTGTAAGGAATCCTTTGATGACCGGGGTCAACAGCGAAATCAGGCCGTCGGCGTCCTTGTCGCCCGACCGGTGCGCCTTGTCGATCATCGTGGCACCCCACAGAATGAATGCGCGTGCACCTTCGGTGAAGCTTTTCTGGTCCATCAGGTTTCGCCGGATGTCAGGGTGAACGATCAGCGGATCGGCGGGGCCGTCCGGGTTCTTTGCGCCAGTAACATCGCGGCCTTGCAAGCGGTCCTTGGCGTATTCGACAGCATTTTGATACGCAGCTTCGGCCTGAGACAGGCCTTGCATGCCCACACCCAAACGCGCTTCGTTCATCATGGTGAACATGGCGCGCATGCCTTTGTGTTCTTCTCCCAACAGCCAGCCGGTGGCCTCGTCATAGTTCATGACGCAGGTCGAGTTTCCGTGGATGCCCATTTTCTCTTCGATCTTGCCGACCGAGACTCCGTTGCGCTCACCCAGGGAGCCGTCTTCGTTGACGATGAACTTGGGGACGATGAACAGCGAGACACCCTTGATACCCTCGGGGCCGCCGGGAATTTTTGCCAGCACCAGATGGATGATGTTGTCTGCCATGTCGTGATCGCCCGACGAGATAAAGATCTTTTGGCCGGTGATCTTGTAGCTGCAATCGCCCTGCGGCTCGGCCTTGGTGCGCATCAGGCCTAGATCGGTGCCGCAATGCGGCTCGGTCAGGTTCATGGTGCCTGTCCATTCACAGCTGACCATATTGGGCAGGTACGTGTTCTTCTGATCGTCCGTTCCGTGCGCCAGAATCGCCGAGGCAGCACCGTGCGTCAGGCCCTGGTACATTGTGAAAGCCTGGTTGGAGCCCGAGAACATCTCGCCCACGGCGGTCCCCAGCACATAGGGCATGTTCTGACCGCCATACTCTTCCGGCATGTCGAGGCCAGTCCAGCCACCTTCCTTCATCTGCTCGAAGGCGTTTTTGAACCCGGTCGGGGTGTACACAATGCCGTTTTCCAACCGGCATCCTTCGGTGTCGCCGACAACGTTCAGCGGATGCAGAACATTGGTGGCAACCTTGCCGGCTTCTTCCAGAACCGCGCCGGTAAACTCGGCTTCCAGTTCGTTGTAGCCGGAGATATCCGACTGCGAGACATTCAGTACGTTGTGCAGGATGAACTGCATGTCTTTGATTGGCGCGTTGTAAACGGGCATGTGAAGCTCCCTTAATTCATATGTCCGGATGACAGGTCGAGGTTACTCGGCTGCCTTCTTTTCCTGTTTCATCGAGGCGATGACTTTCTCGCCCCAGCGCAACTGCTCTTTCAGATCGTCGATGGCTTGTGTCAGCTCTTCGCGGCGCGATTCCATATCCTCCAGACGCTCGCACGCGATTTCATAGGTGCGGGTCATCTGAGTGACCTGCTGGTCGCCGACATGGTACAAATCCAGCAGTTGCCGAATTTCTTCGAGGCTGAATCCAAATCGTTTGCCGCGCAGGATCAGTTTGAGCCGCGCCCGATCACGCTTGGTGAACAGACGTTTCTGGCCTTCACGGATCGGGAACAGAAGTTCCTTGGCCTCATAGAACCGCAAGGTGCGTGGTGTGACATCATAGGTCTCGCACATCTCGCGGATGGTCATCACATCTTCGGTCATTCGTCATACTCTCGTCACTGGCGTCATGAGATATGAGTTGCGCAGTTGGTATGCGCTTTACAACATGAGAGTGACGTTTACGTAATCCAGACGCTGCGTCATTTCCAAGTTGACGTAACATCCGGTCACGTAAGCAAGGTTTGACGCAATTTTCTTTCCGCAACGTCAAGCGGGTTTTCCCGCCAAAACCTTCGCAATGGCGGAACACTGCGCACATGCTTGAGCGGGTTCGGAGTGATCATTTTGGATATGCGGAATGGGAGCGGCGGCTATCCCAAAGATTTGGCCGTCTGGTCGCGCAGACGCTTGAGTTCGTCCATGGCTTCATCCAATTGCTGGCGCTGCTGCTGAAGCTCGCTCATCTGGCGGTCCGCCATCTCGACGAAAGTAGCCATTTGAGCTTCATTGCCCTGATCCTCGTAGATCAAAAGCCATTGACGAATTTCTTCCAGAGGAAATCCGAACTTGCGCCCGCGCATGATCAGCTTCATCCGCGCGCATTCTCGCGGGCCGTAAAACCGCGACCGACCTTCACGGTCCGGTTGCAAAAGTTCGATGTATTCGTAATAGCGCAGAGTGCGCGGGGTGACGTCGAACTCGGCGCACATCTCTTTGAATGACAAACGGTTGTTGGACATTCCCGATCTCCTTGTCAGCAACCTAGGCGGTCCCGATCCCAAGCGCAACAGGTGGGCTTGCCCTTTGCGGAAACAGCGGCTCATAAAGGACGGGCAGAGAACAGGACGCAAACATATGGTCGACAAGACAGTTTTAGCCCGCCAGTTTATCGAGGCGATCCCCCACGCGCGGGCCTTGAACCTCAAGCTCACGCAGATCGGCGATGGCGAGGCAGAAATCACGTTGCCCTACAATGAGGATCTGATCGGTGATCCGCGCACAGGGGTGATTCACGGCGGGGCGATTTCCACAATTCTGGACACATGCTGCGGTGCTGCAGTGATGAGCCACCCGTCGGCCCCCGGCGGGACAGCCACGATCGATCTGCGAATTGACTACATGCGCGCGGCGACACCGGGTCAAACGGTCACAGCGCACGCCGTCTGCTATCACATCACGCGGAACGTGGCTTTTGTACGAGCGACGGCTATGGACGACGACAAGGACCTGCCGGTGGCCACTGCCTCTGGATCCTTTACGGTTGAGGGGAAATAACATGGCAAGACCTCGTCCCGAACCAATGCAGGTGGTCAAGCAGCGACGCGATGCAGCGTTGCTTGCGCTGGTTGACGGTGTGCCTTACATCCGCTTTCTCAATATCAGCTTCGACCGGCGCGGGGATGAACTGATCGGTGTTCTGAACTTCGATGACAAGTTGATTGGCAACCCGTTCCTGCCTGCGATTCATGGCGGTGTAACCGCGGCATTCCTCGAAGTGACCGCTGTCATTACCCTTAGTTGGGAACATTTTTTCCCGCGCATCGAAAGTGGCGAGATCGACGGAGAGGCCATTGTGACCGACCCGAATATCCGCTTTCCGAAGACCATCGACTTTACCGTCGACTATCTGCGCTCGGGCCTTCCACGGGACGCATATGCAAGGGCCTTCATCAGCAGATCCGGGCGGCGTTATGCCTCGGTCCGGGTTGAAGCCTGGCAGGACAATCATGCGAAACTGTTTGCGCAGGCTTCCGGGCATTTCCTGATGCCGCAACCCCCCAGAGATCAGAGCTGACCATGCAGGACGCCTCGGCGCCCATTACGCATAGACGGGTGTTGAAGATCGCGGTGCCGATCGTCCTGTCGAATGCCACTGTTCCCATACTTGGTGCGGTGGATACGGGCGTAGTCGGTCAGATGGGCGAGGCGGCCCCAATCGGGGCGGTCGGCATCGGCGCTGTGATTCTGTCCACTGTCTATTGGATCTTCGGTTTCCTGCGGATGGGAACCACCGGGATGGCGGCGCAGGCACGCGGGGCAGGCGACATAGTTGAAACCCGGGCGTTGCTGATGCGCGGCCTGATGCTGGGTGGCGCGGCAGGGCTGTTCTTCATCCTTGCGCAAGTGGCTGTTTTTGCGGGTGCGTTTGCGCTTTCCCCGGCAAGCCCCGAAGTCGAAGCCCTGACCCGATCCTATCTGGAGATTCGCATCTGGGGGGCACCTGCCACCATTGCATTATATGCTGTTACCGGCTGGCTGATTGCCGTCGAGCGCACGCGCGGCGTGTTCGTCCTTCAGGTCTGGATGAATGGGGTGAATATCGTTCTCGACCTGTGGTTCGTTCTTGGACTTGGCTGGGGGGTCGAGGGAGTAGCCATTGCCACCCTGATTGCAGAATGGACAGGATTGGCATTGGGGTTATGGCTTTGCCGGGATGGGTTCGCAGACGGAATCTGGCGCGATTGGGCGCGGGTTTTCGATGCTGCCCGGCTGCGGCGCATGTTGCAGGTCAACGGTGATATCATGCTGCGTTCCGTTCTGTTGACCGGATCGTTCACCACATTCCTTTTTGTTGGCTCGGATCTGGGTGACGTGAATCTGGCCGCCAATCAGGTCTTGCTTCAATTTCTTGAAATCACGGCCTTTGCGCTTGATGGGTTTGCCTTTTCCGCGGAAGCGCTGGTCGGAGGCGCAGTCGGGGCCAGAGACAGGTATCAGGTGCGTCGCGCTTCTGTCATGGCCTCACAATGGGGTGTTGGGGGGGCGCTGTTGCTGGGAGCGTTTTTCTTCTTAGCCGGCCCGGCGCTGATCGACCTGATGTCAACCTCACAGCAGGTACGCGAGGCCGGGCGTGAGTTTCTCTTCTGGGCAGCGATTGCTCCGGTGATCGGAGTGGCAAGCTGGATGTTCGACGGTATCTACATCGGTGCCACCTGGACCCGCGCCATGCGCAATGCGATGATTCAGTCAGTGGCGATCTATGTGGTCGCACTTTTCATACTGGTGCCGAGTTTCGGCAATCACGGCCTGTGGGCCGCGTTGATGGTGCTCAATATTGCACGTGGGGTGACAATGGGCTGGCGCTATCCCAAGCTTGAGGCACAGGTGTCCTAGAGCAGCGTCAAAAGGTTCTCTGGTGGACGTCCGATGGCGGCTTTGTCTCCGGCAATTGCAAGAGGCCGCTCGATCAGGATCGGGTTTTCGGCCATGGCACGGATCAGGTCTTCGTCGGGCGAGGTTTTGCTCAGCCCCAATTCCTTGAACCGTTTTTCGCCTCTGCGTATCATTTCGATGGGTGACAGCCCTAGGGCGGATTGTGCGGCGCGAAGTTCGTCGATTGAAGGCTCGTCTTCCAGGTACTTTCGAACGGTGATCTGCGCACCGTTTTCTTCCAACAGTGCCAGTCCGGCGCGGGATTTGGAACAGCGGGGGTTGTGCCAGTATTCGATCACAGCCAATCCTCTCGTTTGCTGCCGATAGCTTGCGATACGGTGTCAAAACCGTCACGAGCCAGCAAGTCATCCAGCCCTTCAGCGATGTCAGCCGCCAGGGAAATGCCGCCATACACCATCGCAGTATAGAACTGCACAGCCGATGCCCCGGCACAGATCTTGGCGTAGGCCTGCTCGGCATTGCTGATGCCGCCAACGCCTATCAGGGGGATATCCCCGCCCGTCAATTTGCTCAGCCGAGCCAGTACGCGGGTGGATTTTTCAAACAGCGGGGCGCCCGACAAACCACCGGTTTCGTCTTTGTGTACGCTGCGCAGACCGTCGCGGGACAGGGTGGTGTTGGTGGCGATCACAGCGTCCACCCGGGTTTCGCGGGCGACCTCGGCGATGTCCTGCAATTCCGCCTCGGTGAGATCCGGTGCAATTTTCAGGAAGATCGGCAGCGGGCGCGGCAGCGCATCACGCGTCTCGATCACACCGCTCAACAATGCGGTGAGTGCGGCTTTGCCCTGCAAATCCCGCAGCTTTTCCGTATTCGGGGATGACACGTTGACGGTTGCAAAATCCAGATGTTCGGCACAATGGGCCAGCACTTTGACAAAATCGCCGGCACGGTCTTCGCTGTCCTTGTTGGCCCCAAGATTCAGGCCGATGACCGCGTCTTTGGGACGGTCTGCCAGCCGTTTGGCCATCACCTCCATGCCTTCATTGTTGAATCCAAAGCGGTTGATGGCTGCCCTGTCCTCGGTCAGTCGAAACAGGCGGGGTTTGGGGTTCCCCGGCTGCGGACGCGGCGTGACCGCCCCGACCTCGACAAAACCGAACCCGGCGCGGGACAGCGGGGTCAAAACCTCGCCATTTTTGTCGAACCCGGCGGCCAGCCCAACCGGGTTCGGCAGGGCCAGCCCGGCAACGACGGTTTTCAGGCGCGGTGTTGTCACTGGCCCTGGCGCGGGTGCGAGTCCGGACTTCAATGCCTTGATCGACATCCCGTGGGCGGTCTCGGGGTCCATGCGGTGCAGGGCGGCCAGCCCCAGTTTTTCTGTCAGTTTCATCCGAACGCCGTCCCGGCTTCACCTGAACCGCATCGGATCAGGCGCGACGTTTCCACCGCAGCCTGACGATGGATTACGGCCGCCCGATAGACCGGGTCCGTTACCATTTCAAGAAACGCATGTGCAGTCGGGTAGCGCGCAACAAAGACGGCATCCCATGTTTCATCCGATGGCCCGATGAGGGTTGATTCAAACACCCCACGCCAGAGGATGGTCGCCCCGATATGTTCAATGATCGGAGCGGTTTCAGCCCCGTAGTTCTGATAGGCTTGCGCTCCGGTCAGCCCCGCATTCGCCAGTTCATGGGCGGTCGGGTACTGCGCCTTGGCCCGAAACTTCACCAGATTGAGCATTTCGATCGGGCGGTCCCGATCCAATGCCTTGAAGCCCTCGAACTGGTCGCGGTCCGGGTCGACATAGGATGTCATGACATGTCCTCGGGGAACTGGTGCGCGGTGCCGTCAAAAGGCAGAGGGCGTGACCAGACAACATCTCTCATCCGGATCTGGCGATAGAGATGCGGGAACAGGGCACCGCCGCGCGAGACCTCCCATTTCAGGTCGTCGCCCATCGCATCTGCGTCACAGGCCAACACAGTCAGCCCATCGACACCGGCAAAATGCTTGGCTGCGGTTTCAGCGGCTTGTTCAGCGGTGGAAAAGTGGACAAACCCGTCAGCGACATCAATCGGTGCGCCTTCTGAGGCGCCCTGGTTTTGCAGGGCGGCCCACTCTTCGGCTCGGAAAATCTTGTAAATCAGCATACGGACCTGATGCCCCGCGCCGAAGATGGAATCAAGTCGGATTTCTTCTTTGACTCTCTGTCGTCATGCGCGCACGATCACCACAAATAATAACTGGGAGTACCATGATGCAGACCCGAATTTTGACTTCAGTTGCGGTTCTGGGCCTGACCGCTGGTGTTGCGGCAGCCGACTACAAGTTGACAATATTGCACACCAACGATTTTCATTCGCGTTTCGAGCCGATCAATAAATACGACAGCGGATGCGACGCAGAAGACAATGCCGAAGGAAAGTGCTTTGGTGGATCGGCGCGTCTGGTCACTGCCATAGACGAAGCACGTGAACGTGCCGACAATTCGATTCTGGTGGACGGTGGTGATCAGTTTCAGGGGTCTCTTTTCTACACGTACTACAAGGGAAAAGTCGCTGCCGAGTTCATGAACAAGCTGGGCTATGACGCCATGACCGTGGGCAATCACGAGTTTGACGATGGCCCGGAAGTGTTGCGTGGCTTTATTGACTCGGTCGATTTCCCGGTCTTGATGTCCAATGCCGATATTCGCGACGAAGAACTTCTGACCGACCACATCAAGAAATCTACTGTGATCGAGGTGGGTGGCGAACAGATTGGCCTGATCGGGCTTACGCCGATCGATACGCATGAACTTGCGTCGCCCGGTCCCAACGTGACCTTTTCAGACCCGGTACCAGCGGTGCAGGCCGAGGTCGACAGGCTGACGGGCGAAGGTGTCAACAAGATCATCGTGCTCAGCCATTCAGGCTATGGCGTCGACCAGCGTGTCGCGGCAGAGACAAGCGGGGTCGATGTAATCGTCGGCGGCCATTCGAATACCTATCTTTCGAATGCGTCAGACAAGGCTGTTGGTCCGTATCCTACGGTGGTCAACGGTGTGCAGATCGTTCAGGCATATGCCTACGGCAAATTTCTGGGCGAATTGAACGTCACGTTTGATGATGACGGCAATGTGGTCGAAGCCGTTGGTGAACCTTTGATCATGGACAACACTGTGACCGAGGATCAGGCCGCATTGGACCGGATCGCGGAACTGGCGGTGCCTCTGGATGAAATCCGAAACAAGGTTGTTGCAAGCACAGCTGAAGCCATCGAAGGCGATCGCGCTGTGTGTCGTGTGCAGGAATGCCAGATGGGCAATCTTGTTGCTGATGCGATGCTGGCGCGGGTTGCCGATCAGGGTGTACAGATTGCCATTGCAAACTCGGGTGGTTTGAGGGCGTCTATCGATCCCGGAGATGTGACCATGGGCGAAGTGCTGACCGTGTTGCCGTTCCAGAACACCCTGTCAACTTTTGAGATTACCGGACAGACCGTGATCGACGCGCTTGAAAATGGTGTCAGTCAGGTGGAAGACGTGAAGGGGCGTTTTCCTCAGGTCGCCGGCCTGCGCTTTACCTGGGACCCCAGTGTTGCGCCGAACGAAGGGCGTATCATTGATGTGATGGTCGCCGAGGGCGACGGTTTTGTTCCGATTGACCCGAATAAAACCTACCTGGTCGTAACCAATAACTACGTCCGCAACGGTGGTGATGGGTACGCGATGTTCAAGGGTGACGACAAGAACGCCTATGACTTCGGTCCGGACCTTGCGGATGTAACTGCCGAATATCTGGCGGCAAATGCTCCGTATCAGTCTTATGTTGATGGGCGCATCAAGCAGAAGTGACTCTGCTTTCAGGATTAACAAAAGCCGCATCGCTATGGTGCGGCTTTTTTTGTTTCCTAACGGATCAGCTGAAGTCGTATTCCGGCCAGAGTTCCGGGCCCAAGCCGTCAAGCATCGGTTTGATCTGATCCGCGACCTCGCGCCAGCCCCTGATTGACTTGGGCGAACCCCTAGAGACAGTAAGCCTTTGCACGTTTTGCAGGCATTTTCGGGTTGTTGGGGTTTGAGGCCAGTTTGTGGGCGGTGAACCGGGCAATTGACTCCAGTTTTCTCCTCAGGCCTACTCTCGACTATGACCCGTGCAAGGTGCCGGTGGACTGGGAATTGTTATTTACTTTTCGGGTATTAGCCAAATCACGCGTTACCTGACCCGTGTGTATCAGCGCGCTCGCCAATTTCTGGGCAAGCAGCGGATCATCGGGCTTTGTCCACGAAGCTTCAACGAAATGTGGACAAGGCTTTCCTTACTGCCTCACCTCGGTCAAAACGAAGCCGGAAAAGGTTTGATAATCCGAGGCCTTCGGGAAATTTTTGAGTTCCCGCGGGGTCTTTTCAGTGCCTGTGGACGCTTGCCAGCCTCCCCAAAGGCCACCGCTTTGCTCTTGTGGGATCGCGTTTTCTGGTTTTCCATGCGACCCAGTAAGATCCTGTGTCAAAACCAGGATTGTAACGGTGGTTCATTACCATGTGCGGACGGTTTGCAATAACTCTTCCCAATGACGCGATGGCGCAGCTGTTTTCCGCGCGCCCGGCTAATGCGTTGCCAACCGTCCCGAACTTCAACGTGTGTCCGACAAATCAGGTGCATGTGGTGCGGGGCGGTGAATCAGGCCGTCATCTGGATGCGCTGCGCTGGGGGTTTCTGCCACATTGGTACAAGACGGAAACTGCCGGGCCGTTGCTGATCAACGCACGTGCCGAGACTTTGGCGGAAAAGCCCGCCTTTCGCGATGCCTGCCGATCACGCCGCTGTCTGATTGTCGCAACAGGGTTTTACGAATGGACCAAGACGGACGAGGGAACGCGCTTGCCTTGGTATATCCATCGCAGGGATGGCGCCCCGGTTGCCTTTGCAGGGATCTGGCAGGACTGGGGGGTGGATGAAAACCGTCAGGGCACCTGTGCCATCGTGACAACGGCGGCCAACGAAAACCTCAGCACGATCCACCATCGGATGCCCCTGATCCTTGAGCCCCCACACTGGCCATTATGGCTGGGTGAAACTGGAAAGGGGGCCGCACGTCTGATGCAGCCGGGGGAAAGGGATGTGCTGGCTTTTCATCGCGTCGGTCCGGCCGTCAACTCAAACCGGGCCAGCGGGCCTGATCTTATTGAGCCTTTCGACGCGTGAGGGCGCATGACCTTTCCTTTGGAAACGCGGCAAGCTAGACCTTCGGCATGGCTCTGAACTTTCCTGATCTGACACAGCTTTACGCGCATGACTATGACACAGTCATTGATGTGCGCAGCCCTGCCGAGTTCGCTGAAGATCATCTGCCAGGTGCGATCAATCTGCCAGTTCTGAATAACGAGGAACGCGCCCGTGTCGGAACCATGTATGTACAGGAGAGCCCGTTTCTGGCGCGTAAACTTGGGGCTGCTTTGGTGTTCCGCAACGCGGCCAACCACATTGAGCGGCATCTAAGCCATCACGAAGGCAGCTGGCGCCCCTTGGTCTATTGCTGGCGTGGCGGACAGCGTTCCGGGTCGTTCACCTGGATGCTGCAACAAATCGGCTGGCGGGCGGAAGTGATTGAGGGCGGCTATCGCACCTACCGCAGGTTGGTGAATGCGTATTTGTATGATGATCCGTTGCCGCATCGGCTGGTGGCGCTGGATGGCTATACCGGAACGGCCAAGACAGAATTGTTGGCCCTGTTGCGCGCACGTGGAGTGCAGGTTCTGGACCTCGAAGCACTGGCCAATCATCGAGGATCATTATTGGGGGAAAGACCGGGCGGGCAGCCCAGCCAGAAAGCCTTTGAATCAGCTTTGTCGGGAGCGCTTTGTGCGATGGACTCGGCGCACCCGGTTGTGGTCGAAGCGGAATCTTCCAGGATTGGGAGCCTGATATTGCCACCCAGCCTGTGGAACACTTTATGTGCAGCCCCGCGGGTGAACATCACGGCGCCACTCGAAGCGCGTGCCGCCTATCTGGTTCAAGCCTATGATGACATCCTGTCAGACAGCGACCGGTTGCGAGAACGGCTGTCGCCGCTGCGGTCTCATCGTGGTCACGAGGTTGTTGATGGTTGGATGCAGCTGATCAATGCAGGTCAAAAACAGGTGCTTACTCAGGCCCTGATGGAGCAGCATTATGACCCGGCATACGCAAAGTCGCGGCGGTCCCGTTCTGTTGAGGAACTGGCCGATATTGAGATCGCTGTTCTGAACGACGCCGGCCTGAGCGAGGCAGCGACCCGGATCGAAAGCCTGCTGGATCAGCTTTGAAGACGCAGCCTCGGTGCTTCGGTGAGTTCGCCGATTGCCATGGCTGGATACCCATCGTTCTTGAGGTCTTCCAGGACGGTATCGGCATCCTTCGCCGCGACCGCGGCCAGCAGGCCGCCTGCTGTCTGCGGGTCGAACATCAAGGCGGCTTTGCCCTCGGCGGGCAGGTCAGGTGCTATTGCCCGGTTGTCTGCAAATAGGGTTGACCGAACACCCTGGTCCGTCAGCTCCTGCGCGCCTTCCATCACGTCCACAGCACCCAGATCCATCATGGCCCCGCATCCGGAAGCGTCGCAGATGCCTTGCAGGTGTCCGGCCAGACCAAACCCGGTCACGTCGGTCATCGCATGGGCCCCGGCCAATATGCAGGCCGCCTTGCCCTGCGGCTGCACCATGTGCTGGTAGGCTGCGGCGACCCAGGCACCGTTGGCCTGGCCGGCCATCTCAGCCGCCATAAGAACACCGCTTCCTATGGGTTTGGTCAGGATCAGACAATCGCCCGGTTGCCCGCCCGCCAGTGTGATCGGGGCGGTTTCGCATAACCCGGTCAGTGTGAAGCCAATCGTCATCTCGTCACCCATGGAGCTGTGCCCGCCCACAATCTCGGCACCGGCGTCCCGCATGACGGCTCCTGCGATTGACATGATTTCCGACATGGTACGGCTTTGCAGGGCAGAAGACATGCGTGGCAAGATGATGGTTGCCGTGGCTGCCTGAGGCGTGGCCCCCATGGCCCAAATATCGCCTAAGGCGTGAACAGCCGCGATACGGGTCATAAGCGCAGGATCTTTGGTGAAAGCCCGCAGGTGATCGGACGTCATGACCTGCTGAACTCCGCCCGTCTGAAGCAGAGCCGCGTCATCGCCGGGCAAGGGTGTGATGTCAGGGCGAATGGGGGCGGGCTGCGATTTCAGTGCAATGTGCAATGCACCCCGCCCGACCTTGGCACCGCATCCGCCACACATCGGTTTTTCACCCAGCGCCTCAACAAGTCCGGCCGCACTTTCGCGAGGCAGCGCAGGGGGCCTCATCTGCGGCAGGTCCCGGAACTTGTTCATGAAGGTCTGGTCGATGTGGTTCTTCCATGTCCACATCATCGCTCCGCTGAAGGATGCTCCCAACCGTTCACCCAACGCCGATTTGCCGCCCAGTGAAATCAGTTTCAGGTAGTCCTTCTGCGGGACATATTTGCGCATCCGTCCAGCCCCCAGCGCCGCGCGCAGATTGTCGAACAGAACCGGTGCTTCGCGCACTGCATAAACCCCGGCCTTGGGTCTGGGATTGTCCACCAGATGGGCGCAATCACCGGCGGCAAAAACCACTGGATCGCTGGATTGGAGGTAGCTGTTCACCCGGATGAAGCCATCCTCAAGGTCCAGCCTGGTCTTTTCGATCCAGTCATACGGGCGGGCTCCGGCCGCACCTGTTACGAAATTGGCGGGAATTGTGCGCCCATCTTGCAATGCGACGTGTTCCGAAGCGATCCGGCTGATTGCTGCGTTTTCGATCACTTCCACACCAAGATCCTGCATGGCTTGCCGGATCGTCGCTGCCGCTTTGGGTTTGGTGGCCGTCAGGGCAAAGGCATTGTCGATCAGTGTAACCTGTGCTGTCCGACTTTTGGCCTTTAGCGCGTGAGCCATCGCCATGACCAGTTCAACCCCGGCGACTCCACCGCCGATTACGGCGACCGAGGCAGCGCCGCTGCCTTCCAGATAAGCAGCCCACTTTGCCGCGAATGGCCCCAGTGGTTTGGCCGGTACCGCATGTTCCGAAAAGCCGGGCATTTCAGGCATGTCCGACGAAATGCCAACATTGACCGACGCCACGTCGAAACCAACCGGAGGATGCCCGGGAACATGTATTTCCTGACGATCGGTATCGAGTCCGTCGACCGAGCCCAGAATGACCCGCGCGCCTGCAGAACGCGCCAGTTTGACCAGATCGATGTCCAGCTCCCACCGGTCATAGTGTCCGGCGATATATCCTGGCAACATTCCGGAATAAGGGGCCGTTGGGCCGGGGTTGATCACTGTCACCCGCGCCCCGGGCAAAGGGTTCATCCCCCATTTGCGCAGCAGCAGCGCGTGGGTGTGACCTCCGCCAACAAGAACCAGATCGCGGGTCAGGGGCAGAGGAGGAATGTGCATAGGTTTCAATTCGCGCTATGGTCCGGGACGTCCTCGACCTGCTCGACGGCGTGGGTGGCCCAAAGCTCATCCTCGCCGGCATCCGGCAGGTCTTCTGGGTTTTCATGACGGTGTATGTGCCATTTTGCAATGAACAGGGCCGTGATCGGAGCGGTCAGGAACAAGAACAGAGTGATCAGCAGCTCGTGCAGGGACAGCTTTCCTTCCAGAAGAACAGAATGCACGATCGAGGCCAGAAGCACGCCGCCCACCCCCAAGGTCGTTGCCTTGGTCGGCGCGTGCAGGCGGGACATCGGGTCTTTCAGCTTGATCATGCCAAAAGACCCGACAAAGCCGAAGATACCCGAGACGATCAGGAAAAAGGCGATCAGCAGTTCCACGATGAATGTCATCCCGCCCTCATTCGATAATGTTGCCGCGCAACATGAAGCGCGCATAGGCCACGGTGGAAACAAAACCGAGCATGGCAATGATCATGGCGGCTTCGAAAAAGATCTCTGTCCCCTGATCCAGCCCATATAGGATCATCAGGGCGATGGTGTTGATCACCATAGTGTCCAAGGCCAGAACCCGAGTACCGACCCCGTCAGCGGAGATGATACGCCACAGACACATCATGATCGCCGCACCGAAACAGGCAAATGCAAAATAAATCGCGTAGTCGATCATTCGAAAATCTCCTTCAGGCGACGTTCATAGCGCTGTTTGATCTGGTCCCGCACGGCCTCGGGGTCGGGGGCATCAAGACAGTGCACCAGCAGATTATGCCCCTGAGCTGACAAATCACAACTGACGGTGCCCGGAGTCATCGTGATGGTGCCCGCAAGAACCGTGATCGCTTCGGGTGTGCGCAGTTCAAGCGGGACGCAGATCCAGTTGGGCTGGCGGTTATCATTGCGTTTGAACAGGATGATCCGGGCCACTGTCACGTTCGCAACCACGATATCCCAAAGCACCACCAGCATGTATTCCACAATCATTGGCCAGTTGCGAAGTTTGGGACGATCCGGCCAGTAGGGTTGAGTGACGAATGGAATGATGATCCCGAGAATTAGGCCAAAGACCAGAGAGTTCAGCGAAGGCTTGTTCGCCAGCAGTACCCAGACCAGCGTCAGCAAAATAGTCAGGTGGGGGTGCGGGAAAATCCGGCGCAGCAGTTTCATCACTCTTCCCTTCCCAAGACGGCAGAGATGTAGTTTTCAGGCGCAAACAACTGCTCTGCGGTTTTGCTCGTGTACTCCAGAGCCGGACCTGCGAACAGGGTCAGCAGGATCAGACCTGCCACGGCCCCGAACACGGCCGTAAAGGCAAGGCCGGGTTGCGGTTCGGGGGCGGTGGGGGCAGACGCCTCTTCGCCTTCGACGGTTTCTTCGGTTGCGACAACTTCAGCGTCATGGCTTTTCCAGAAGATCAGCGACCCGGCGCGGGCCAGCCCGACGATGGTGACAAATGATCCGATCAGGATCACTGCCCACACTGCGGTGGCATCGGATGCGTCACGCGAAGCGTCCAGAACCAAAAGTTTGCCTACAAAGCCGGACAGTGGCGGCATCCCGGCCATGGCGATGGCGCCAACAAAGAACAACGCGGCTATCAACCCGCTTTGTGGCATTGGCGGTTTGGGGGCGATGGTCCCTCCCTGTCGTTCCATGATCAGGTCCGCAACGAGGAACAGCAACGCCGTCGCAAGGGTCGAATGGAAGACGTAATAAAGGGCGGCTGCCGTTGCGTCGGGCGTGAATTGCGCAATCGCGATCAGCAAGGTGCCCATGGATGCAATGGCACAGAAAGCAACCATGCGGGCAATATGCTGCGACCCCAGAATGCCGACAACGCCGACCGCAAGCGTTAGCAGCGCCGCAGGTTGCAGCCACTCGCCAACCAGACCCTGCGTGGCTTCTACTTCGGGACCGAAGGCCAGCGTGTACATCCGCAGGATCGAATAGGCACCGACCTTGGTCATGATTGCAAACAGGGCCGCAACGGGCAGGGGGGCGTTGGCATAGCTGGCCGGTAGCCAGAAGTGCAGGGGCAGAACGGCAGCCTTGATACAGAAGACCAACAGCAACAGCACCGCGCCAACGCGCAGCAATGCGGTATCTTCGGCCGGAATTTCCGCAACGCGCACGGCGATGTCCGCCATGTTCAGCGTACCGGTCACGCCATAGATCGTACCGAGGGCAAACAGAAACAGGGTCGACCCCAAAAGGTTGTAAGCCACATACTGCACACCCGCTTTCAACCGCACCGCGCCACCGCCATGTGTCATTAGGCCGTAAGAGGCGATCAGCAGAACCTCGAAGAAAACGAAAAGGTTGAAGGCGTCGCCAGTCAGGAAGGCGCCACAAACGCCCATGAGTTGGAAATGGAACAGCGCATGAAAATGCTTGCCCCGGTCATCCCAGCCCGAGGCAATGGCATATAACACAATCGGCAGGGCCAGCAGGGCAGTCAGCAGAACCATCATTGCGGACATGCGATCCAGCACCATTACAATGCCAAACGGGGCGGGCCAGTCGCCAAGCTCGTACACCTGAATGTCCCCGCCCGAGGCTTGAGCCGTGATCGTCAGCGCAATCCCAAGCAAAGCCACAACACCGGCGACCGAGAAGATGCGCTGCAGGTCCAGATGGTATCGCAGGACCATGATGATGAACGGGGCCAGAATCGCGGGCAGGACGATCGGCGCAACGATCCAGTGGTTCATGCGTCATCTCCCGTTGCGTCAACACTGTCCTGGGCGGTCATGTCGATATGGTCGTCTTTGGCGGACAGGTATGCGCTGAGTGAGATCATCACGATCACGGCAGTCATCCCGAAAGAAATCACGATAGCGGTCAGAACCAGCGCCTGCGGCAGTGGGTCGGTATAGGGGACGTCCTTGTATTTGTTCAGGACTGCCGGTGCGTTCAAAGCAAGTCGCCCGGTCGCGAATAGAAACACGTTCACCGCGTATGTGATCAGAGACAGGCCCAGAATGACAGGGAACGTCCGACGGCGCAGGATCAGGAATATCCCGGCGGCAGTCATGATGCCGACGGCAGAGGCTACGAGCGCTTCCATCAGGCCTGCTCCTTCTCTTGTTCTTCTTCCAGAAGATCATCCCGCAGTGGGTTGATATCCATCGGGAATTCCTGTGCCATTCCCGGCTGCCACGCAAGTCGCGACAAGCTGTCCAGCGCCAGCATCACCGCGCCCAGAACTGCCAGGAAAACACCCGTATCGAACAGCATGGCGGTGGCCCATTCGAACTCCTCCAGCGGTGGCCAGTGAAGATAGCCGAAATCACTGGTCAGGAAAGGACGATCGTTGAACCATGCACCCAGTCCTGTTGCTGCGGCGATCAAAACGCCCCAGCCGATGGTGCCGTGGTAATAGAATCTCTGCCGCTCGATGGCCCAGGTATAGCCGCTGGCCATGTACTGCATCAGGTAAGCGATGGCGACGATAAGCCCGGCGATAAAACCGCCACCGGGCTGGTTGTGCCCGCGGAAGAAGATGTACGCCCCGACCATAAGTGCGATCGGCATCATCACGCGGGTAACCACAACCATCATCAGCGGATGCGAGTCCCCGGATTGCGGCCAATGCGGTTTGCGGTTCAGCAGATAGCTGCGGACATTTGTACCGAGAACGGATTCCGTCAGCGCAAAGATGATCAGTGCGGCGATGCCCAGAACGATGATCTCTCCAAAGGTATCAAAACCCCGGAAGTCAACAAGGATCACATTGACCACATTGGTGCCGCCGCCGCCTTTGTAGGAATTGGCCAGATGGAACTCTGAAATCGTCGGGAAAGCGAAATCGCGCATCATCATCGCGTAGATCAGCGCACCGGTGCCAAGGCCCGCGACGACGGATATCGCGGCGTCCCGCCAGCGCCGGGCCGCTGAACTGTCCCAGGGCGTTTCGGTCGGCAGGAAGTTCAGCGACAGCAACAAAAGGATCATTGTCACCACTTCGACCGAGATTTGCGTCAAGGCGAGATCCGGGGCCGAGAGATAGTTGAAGGCAATCGAAACGATCAGGCCAACGACTCCGATCAATACCAGCGACAACAGGCGGTTGCGGTGGAACCACATGATGCCCAGCGTCGCGCCAACCAGACAGATCCACCCGATGATCGGAATGATCTGTGCCGGCAGTGGAACGCGGGTCTCAATACCAATTGTCCCGGTCGAATACGCGTAATAGCCGAGGCCAACGGTAAAGGCGACAAAGATGATTGCATAGCGGCTGAGAATGCCGTTGTGCATCTCATCGGTGATCCAGCGGCTCAGTATTGTCAGCCCGTCTATTATTGCTTCGAAGATCTGCTTGGCCTCGGGGCGGGGCAGTGCGTTCCAGATCTGCTCACCCCGTTTGTGCAGCGCCAGCAGGAACAGGCCGCCCAGCGTGGCCACAACCGACATGTAAAGGGCCGGTGTGAAGCCATGCCAGAGTTTCAGTGAATAGTAGGGCAGCTTTTCACCGCCAATCACCGCGCTTGACACCACTGCAACCAGAGGTCCGACAATGGCAGCGGAATAAAGACCAATCAGGATGACAAGCATGACCAGGAATGCCGGTGCGATCCACAACCCAACGGGCGGGTCATGCGGATGGGCCGGATAATCTTCCCGCTCTGGACCAAGGAAAACATGACTCACAAAGCGGAAGGAATAGGCGGCAGAGAACAACGCAGCCAACAACGCCAGGCCCGGAACCAGGTAATGAGAGTGCAGCCATGTGGTGTGCACGGTCTCCTCAAGCATCATCTCTTTGGACAGGAACCCGTTCAAGGGCGGCAGCCCGGCCATTGAGAGGGCGGCAATCGTGCCGATGGTGAAGGTGATCGGCATCAGGTGGCGTAAGCCGCCCAGCCTTTTGATATCGCGCGTACCGGTCTCGTGATCCACGATCCCGGCGGTCATGAACAAGGCGGCTTTGAACGTCGCGTGGTTGATGATGTGGAACACGGCAGCGACGGCGGCAATTTTTGTGCCGAAACCCAGAAGCATGGTGATCAAACCCAGATGCGAAACGGTCGAAAAAGCCAAAAGCGCTTTGAGATCGTCCTTGAACAAAGCGATTGACGCGCCGATCAGCATGGTGACCAGACCCGTGGTGGCCACGATATAGAACCAAGCATCCGTGCCAGCCAGAACCGGCCACATCCGTGCCATCAGAAACAAGCCGGCTTTCACCATGGTGGCAGAGTGCAGATATGCCGAAACCGGTGTCGGTGCTGCCATGGCGTGCGGCAGCCAGAAATGAAACGGAAACTGTGCCGATTTGGTGAAACAGCCCAGCAGGATCAGGACAAGCGCAGGCATATAGAAGGGTGAGGCCTGAATAAGCTCTTTGTTCTGTAAAATGACGCTGAGGTCATAAGATCCCACGATGTTGCCAAGGATCAGCATCCCGGCAATCATCGCCAGGCCGCCAGAGCCAGTGACCGCCAGTGCCATACGCGCACCTTGGCGGCCTTCGGGCAGGTGTTTCCAATAACCGATCAGCAGGAATGAGCTGAGCGATGTAAGTTCCCAAAAAATAAGCAGAAGTAGGACGTTGTCTGAAAGGACGATCCCGACCATCGCGCCCTGAAACAGCAGAAGATAGGTATAGAACTGCCCCATCGGATCTTCGCGCGACAGATAGAACCTTGCATAGAGGATGATCAGCAATCCTATGCCCAGGATCAGCAACGCGAACAAAAATCCCAAGCCGTCCAGCATGAAATTCGCGTTCAGACCCAGCCCCGGTATCCAGTCGAACCGGGCGGTTACGACTTCTCCGCGCATCACTGCGGGGATATGGATCAGCAAGCCCATCAGGGCCAGGAACGTGGTCAAACCAGCGGAGGAAGCGGCTGCGTTCCGGCCTGCACGGATCAGCAGGGCGGGAAAAACAGCGCCAAGGAAGGGAAGGGCCGCGATAAGGAATAGGGACAAGTGCGATACTCCGATCTGGGCGGTCAGTGTGAAGCCAATTTTGTAAAGATATTTTGCCGACTGTCCAGATATTGTAACTTTTTTACAGAGTCCTAATGGTTCGGTCAGGTATTCTGCCACGTTGCGAAAAAATGACACGATCTTGATGTGGGGCGGGGTTTTTCAACGCCCCCGTTTCAACCCACCTGTGATAGAACAAATCTCAGCGAACAGGAGGCTGAATCTTGGCCGAGAAAGTGAACCGAATCCGAAGATGGATGTTGATCGGCGTTTGTGCTGCGATCGCAGGTGGGTTTGCGATCAGGGAATACCGTTTGATCCCCGAAGACCACGGTGGCGGCCGGATCAGCGTAGCCGTTGCCCATGAACAGGCGGTAGACGGGCGCATTCTGCTGGTCGATATCCGCACCCCGCGCGAATGGCGGGCATCCGGAATTGGCGAGGGTGCTGTGCCGCTGGATATGCGGCGCGAAGATTTCGTCAATGCACTGACGGAATTGACCGGCGGCGATCAGGCAGCGCCAGTGGCGCTGATCTGCGCGCGCGGTGTGCGTTCAGCACGCCTGAGCAACCGCCTGATCGAGGCTGGATTTACCAATATCATCGACGTGCCCGAGGGCATGCTGGGTTCGGCCGCAGGGCCGGGATGGGTTCGGGCCGGATTACCGGTTCAAAAATTTGATGAGGATGCAGGATGATCCGGGAATTCAGCCTGGCTTTAGCCGTTACAGTGACCGGGCAAGCCGCTTTGGCGGGGTGTGCCGGGCAAGAGGATACATGTGAGACGCCCATGGGTGCCTATCACATCGAACTGCCCGATGCCGACAATGCGCCCATGGTGGTTTTCCTGCATGGGTATGGCGGCAGCGGGTCGGGTACGATGCGCAATCGCGGGATGGTCGAACCGCTGTTGAAACGCGGTTACGCGGTGATGGCCCCTGAGGGGCTGGAACGGCCCGACCGGGGCGGAACCAAAAGCTGGAATTTCTATCCAGGCTTTGGGGATCGGGACGAAACCGCTTTTCTGACCGAAGTGGTGCAAGACGCGGCAAAGCGGTTTGGTATCGACGCCGACCGTGTCTTGCTGGGCGGGTTTTCCGCTGGCGCGTTCATGGTCAACTATCTGGCTTGCGAGGCCCCCGATACGTTCTCGGCCTATGTTCCGGTTTCCGGTGGTTTCTGGCGTCCGCACCCTGAAACCTGCAAAAGTCCGATCCGCATGTTCCATACACATGGCTGGACAGACAATGTGGTGCCGCTGGAAGGGCGCCTGCTGGGCGGAGGGCGCTATCAGCAGGGGGATATCTACGCGGGCCTGGAAATCTGGCGTGATGCGAACGGTTGTGTCGATCACAAACCGGCTGGATTCAGTACGACAGGTGATTTCATGCGCCGACGCTGGACCACCTGTGCCGAAGGCAGCGCGCTGGAATTTGCTTTGTTTCCCGGAGGGCATACCGTTCCCGCGGGCTGGGCCGTCATGATGGTCGATTGGTATGAAGGGCTTCCCGGCAGTTGATCACTCGGCCGGGGTCATGTTGCCTTTGCCTTCGACCAGTCGCTTCAGTTCATCGCGATAGCGGCGCGCTGACCGGGTGATGGCGGGTTCGCTGAAGTCCTCCCGCATTCCGACCATTTTGCGCGCGGCACCTGCCGAGACACCGCTGAGCGCAGATAATGGGATAGCCAGAGCCAGGCTGATGGCAATCGGGGCCAGCCAGATCGACACCAGACCGGACAGGATACCGACGCTCAGCGCCACTCCACTGACGGTTTCAAGCGCATGGCACAGGATCAGCGTTCGCATACCATAGGTGCCACCGTCGCGGGCCTGTGGCGACCAACCGCGCTGAATGCCAAAAGCCGTACGGAAAACAGCGATCATCTGTTGCACCATCAGGATCGGAGCGTAAAGGATCGACAATAGAACCTCTGCCAGGAAAGAGCCGAGGAATTTGCGCCCGCCACCGAAATCCGCGTAACGTACACCGCTCAGCGGCAGGGCCAGAACGCCCAAAACCTTGGGGGCCAACAGCATCGCGTACATGACCAGAATGATCAGAACGTGACGGGTTTCCGACATCTCAGGCCATTGCGGGAACAGAGGATTGTCGGGGCTGAAATAATGCAGGACAGAGGCATCCTGACCCTGACCGATAAGCGCCCACATCAACAACAGGGCGAACCACAATGGCGACATCAGATAGCCGACTGCGCCATGGAACATGTGAAACCGCGACACGGCCCGGAATCCGGAAGAACCCAACAGTTTCAGGTGTTGCAGGTTGCCTTGACACCAGCGGCGGTCCCGCATGGCGTGATCGATGAGGGTGGGCGGTGTTTCTTCATATGACCCGCGAATGCGCGGCAGGAAGCGCACGGCCCATCCGGCGCGGCGCAGCAGGCCAGCCTCGACGAAATCGTGGCTCATGATCAGCTTGTCCTGACCGCTGAACGAACGCAGCTTGGGCAATCCGGCGCTTGCGGCAAAAGCCTTGGTGCGGATAATCGCGTTGTGGCCCCAATAGTTGCCTTCCTGCCCGCACCAGCGGGCCAGACCTTCGGCAAAGGCAATGCCGTAGACGCCGTTCGCAAATTGCTGCATCCGGGCAAAGACAGACTGCGCGCCGATCAGTTGCGGATAGCTTTGAATCAAGCCCGCACCCGGATCGCATGCCAGTGCATCGGTCAGGCGATGGATCGCGCGCCCGGTCATCAGGCTGTCGGCATCCAGCACCAGCATGGCATCCCAATCCGCGCCCCAGCGGCTGACCCAGTCGGCAATGTTGCCCACTTTGCGATCGGTATTCTGTTCGCGGCGGCGATAGTACAGCTCAAGCCCGGGTGCCAGCGTGGTGCGCAGTGCCTCGACGCTGGCCTGTTCCTGTGCCGCAATCTCCGGGTCGCGCGTGTCCGACAGGATGAACATTGCATAGTGGTGCTGCCCGCCGCGCGCCTGAAGATCTTCCAACATGGTGCGGGCATTGCCCAGTACGTTCCAGGGGACCTCGTTGTAGACCGGGGTCAGCAGCGCCACCCGCAGGGGTTGCGCTGCGGTCCGGCGCTTGGGACGTTCCTGTTTTGCCAGCGACACCATGCCCAGCAAAACGGTGCAGAAGGTGAAGGAAATCCAGAAGAAGTTGAACGAGATCAAGGTCAAAAGGATGCCTTCAATCACGTTGATGCCCGCCGCACCGAACCAATCGCTCATGACCCATAGCAAGGCCAGAGTGGCGGCCATTGCAGGCGAAAAGGCAAGCGCGCGCCAGAATCCGGTAGATGACCTGTTCTGACCGGAAGGTGCGTCCGCATCCCGGAAACGTGCGCCAAAGTTCTGCGCAGGCATCGCCAGAGGGGCTTCGGGCGGCATGATATGCAGATCGCGGTTCATGTGGTCCATCGATATAGCCAGACCTCTGAGGCAGGCTGTTTGTCTTTCAGCAACTGCGCCCGCAGTTCCACATGGTTACGCTCGCCGGGCTGGAATGAGAACGCCAGACGCAGGCCACCGGTATCCGGGTTGCGTTGCAATACCCCGTCCGAGGTTTCCGCATGGGGGGAATCCACGAAAACCGTGATCGCGTCGATATCCGCGAACAATTCGCTGTCTTCAAAGTCGATGACGGCCAGCCGGCCTTCGCCAAAGGTGTTCTCGCCCATCGCGGTGTTGATTACGCGTGGCATCGGTGTGCGTTGGGGTTCTTCCCCCCAGATCAAGCGATAGGACAGGTCGACCTGACTGCCGGCCGCAAAGGGCTCAGCCGGACGCCAATAGGCGACGATGTTGTCATAGATTTCCTGATCTGCCGGGATCTCAACCAGCGTCACCGAGCCTTTGCCCCAGTCTTCCTGGGGCTCGACCCAAAGGCCCGGGCGTTTGTGGTAATTTGCCTCGAGATCGGCGTAGTCCGAAAACTCTCGTTTGCGCTGTATCAGACCAAACCCGCGTGGGTTTGTATCGACGAAGGATGAAACCTGCAGACGGGTCGGGTTGGCCAACGGACGCCACAAAACCTCGCCCGCGCCATTGCGGATCAGCAGGCCGTCACTGTCGTGTACAGCAGGGCGGAAATCGTCGAACCGGCTGTGGTTGGTCTGGTCGAACAGGAACATCGAAGTTCCCGGAGCGATGCCCACATGGGGCAGTTCTTCGCGCGGGAACAGCGTTGCCTCGACATCCATGATGCAATCCGCGCCCGCCGTGACGTTGAAACGATAGGCTCCGGTCACGCTGGGGCTGTCCAACAATGCATGCACGACCATGTTGCGTTGGCCCGGTTCGGGACGCTCCAGCCAGAAACGGATGAATTCGGGGAATTCCTCACCATCCGGATCGCCGGTTTTCAACGCCAGACCCCGCGCGGACAGTCCGTATACCTCGTGCAGACCGATGGCGCGGAAATAGCTGGCCCCCTGCCAGACGCAGAATTCATCTGTTTTACCGGGGCGGTGCATTTCAGTGCGCAGGCGCAGGCCGGAGAAGCCCAGCGTTTCATCGATTGGCAGTTGCGGCACGTCTTCGGACTTGTCGAACATTTCCAGATCGAAGGCGACCGGCTTGGTCATGCCGTTCTCGACCGTCTCCACCTTTACGGTGCGGGGGAAATACAGGCCGGGGGTGAAGAAATCGACATTGAATGGCGTCTCGGTTTCGTACCACAGCGCCCGGTCAAGCCGGAACCGGATGGAGCGGTATTGCTGATAGGTCAGGTCCTGCCATTCCTGTGGTACCATCTCGCGTTCCACATAGGGGCGGCTGGCCAGATCGCGGGCCATTTCAATTACGTAATCACGGTCAAAAGGCGTCTCACCGCCCGTCGCGTACGCGGTCGGGGCAAAGGCCAAAGCAGTCGTCGAGACGAGGAATTCGCGGCGTGTGAATTTCATTTCTTCGACTTCCAGGGTTGTGACTTGAACCAAGCTGCCAGATAGGCAACGCCGATGATCATCGCAAACCCAATCATGTTGGCGACAAAGACAGTGGCGACATCCCGCCCAGCCTGATCCAGCGCGACGCCGATCAGCCGGGCCGCGGCCATTGAAAACACAAAGACGGCAAGGGATTGCTGGCCGACCTTGGTGATAACGGCGAGCAGAAATTGCCAGATACGTGCGCCCGAACCATGACCTGTTGCGATCAGACGGTGGCCGTGCTCGCCCGCTGCAACCCATCCCAGATAGGCCAGCGACAGAAAGTGGACATATCGCAGAAGGCCGAACTCGGTTTTACCGCGCAGCTCTTCGGTCAGGGGCCAGCCCTTGCGGATCACTGCGCCTAGCTCGGGCGCAGCCGTATTGATCCAGGTGAAGACTTTCCAAGACCCGAACGGAGCCGACAGGACGACAAAGGCAATTGCCACCCAGATCAAAGACTTTGACACGGGCGGGGCCGGGATCCAACCGCGCATGAACGCAAAGCCGGTGAAGAACAGCAATTGCCAGCCAAAAGGGTTGAAGAACCACTGGCGCGCGGACCAGGGTTCAGCGGGAAGGGCCAGCGCGCCGGTTTGTGCGATGAACCAGATGGCCACGCAAACTGCCGCCATCAGCCAGAAACTGACGCGGTAGAGCGCCATGTAGAGCGGCATCAGCGCCAGTACGACCAGATACATCGGCAGGATATCGAAGTAGTTCGGAACATAGGTCAGAGTGAAAATCCCGACCATCTGCGGCGCGGGGTCATTGAAAAAATGCTGTAGGTTCAGCGACAAGACATAGGTTTTCTCGAACGTGCCAGTCTGATCCAGCGCGGCCATCGTCATGGCAACAAAGAAGAACAAGGCAATATGCGCCCAATAAACCTGCCAAATGCGGTACGCGACACGTGCGGTTCCCATCCACCAGCCTTTGCGCAGAAATGCACCTCCAAAGGCGACGGCCGAGGCCATACCCGAACAGAACACAAAGATCTCGGTTGCATCGGAATAGCCAAACCGCGCGGGAATCCATTTGGCCCAGGGATCATTGGGGATATGTGCAATCAGGATGATAAACATCGCAATGCCACGGTAGAAATCCAGCCGCGGATCGCGCGTGCTGGCAGAGGCTGCGGCGGGGGCCGCAACGGGTGCAAAATCAGAAGCGGGCGATATGGTCGCCATACGTTTTCTGTCCTTCTTGGTCTTCTTGTTATTCGGCGGGGACGCTTTGTGCGTCACCACTGTCACGGGCCGCGTCGATCAGGGCGCGGCGCGCGATGGCATAATTGTCTTCACCTCCGGCGCGCTTGGCCCGGCGATCATCCAGAATGCGCTCGACTGCATCGAGGCGCCCGGCCCGAAGACCGGAATCGATGGTAATGCGTTCAAATACATCGCGTTGAGCGTGGCTGCCACCGGCCAGTTGCATGGAACCACGTGCTGTCAAAAGATGATCAAAGGCCGTGGCGTAATGACCGTCACCAAAGGCCTCGAGGCCCATGGCAGCGGCAACACCGGGATCCGCCATTCGGCGGGTCATGTCGTCATTGGCGCGCGCTGCATCCTTGTTCATGCGGCTCAGCATCTTGGCCGTGGCGTCGGCGCGGTTATCACCGGTCAGCGCCAGCAAATAGTGTAGATCCGCGAAGATCAGGCAACCGTCTTCAGTCCGAGCAGCACTCAGATCAGCCAGTTCTTCCCAGCGGTTCCCAACATCTACGCCTTCGAGCTCAAGCCGAGTCAGAAGTGAAGTTGCGTTCGAGATGTCCCGGTAATCGTCGGTTTTGTCCTTGCGAATATGGGCGTCATACAGCTCCATCACATGATCAACCTGACCCAGATCCAGATGCATCAGTGCCTTGTGCCACCAGACGTGGTAACGGAAATTGTTGCAGTGGGACCAGGCGGCCTCACGCCCGGCCAGCCAGTCAAGGCCAAGTTGCGCGTTGCCTGTCATCTCATGAACGTGGGCCACCGCGTGAAGGCCCCAGGCGTCGTCGGACACCATCCACAGCGCCTGTCGGCCTGAGATCTCGGCCTTCTCGTAAGCGCCGGTTTCCTCCAGTGCGAAGGAATGACAGCCCAGCAGATAACCGCGCCCCGGATGATCCGGTTCATAAGCGGGCATCACCCGCTCGATCGAGCGGCGCATCCCGCCCGCATCACCCAGAACGAAGCGGGTTGCGTGGCTTAGTTTCATCGCCAGAGTGTCCTGCGGATGGTCACGCAGGATTGTTTCGAATGTCTGAACCGCCTGCGCCTGTTGGCCGGCCAGATACAGGGCCAGCGACTCCACATACAGACGTTCGCGCTCAGTTACGGGCTGACGTTCCATCGCCGCATTGGCGGCAGCCAGCGCTTCGACGGCAACCGCCATCATCTCTCGCCGTCCAAGCAGCGCCATGAACAGACCTTTGATCGCATGACCCAGCGCGAAGTCGGGCTCAAGTTCAAGCACTTTGCCCAAATGCTGAGGCGTGACAGCGGCATGAGCCATGAACCCAAGCTGAACACCATTCCACGCTTCGACGGCCGCCGGCTGGGTCAGGGTGTTCATCTGTCCGAAAACGTCTTGTTTCATGCTTGGGTCCAATCTGATTGCGATATTTGACACTGTTCGATGTAACAGAGTGTGCGAGAGCGGCGTAACAGTATCGACCCTGCTCTCGAATTGGTGAAATGACGTGTGCGTAAAAGACGAAAAAAATCGCCGATTCAAGGGCATGTTTCAGCAACTTGCCGCCTAAATGTGCAAGTATTTCAATCCTCGAACGGGTTTTCAGCGCTCAGAACGGCCTCGGTATCGGCTCCACAGACCGGTGGAGCATTTCGATATGTTACAGGCGTGCGAGACAGGTTCAGAGGATTCCCTATCAGGTTGACCTGACCCGGATGGGCCTGCATGGCAATCTGCATTTGTCTTGCAGCCACTTGTTCCGTGTTGAACACCTGATCCAGCGTCTGCACCGGGCCGACGGGCACTTTGACAGCTTCCAGGCCGGAAATAACGGTCTGGGTGTCCAGCGCCTGCACCGCAGGACGAAGGATGGAATTCAGTGCGTCACGATGCTCCAATCGGGCCGGGTTGGTCGCGAATCTCAGATCGTCTGCCAGTTCAGGAGCATTGATGAAGCCGCAGAGCTTTCTGAACTGGCCGTCATTTCCAACCGCGAGAATCACGTGCCCATCGGCGGTTTCGTAAACGTCATAAGGGACGATATTCGGGTGCCCGTTGCCGCGTCTTTGCGGAACATTGCCTGACGTCAGATAGTTGACGCCTTCATTGATCAGCCAGGCAATCTGAGAATCTACCAGCGCCAGATCGATCTGTTGGCCCTCGCCGGTCAAGTCGCGGTGGCGCAGTGCGGCCAGGATACCAACAGTCGCATACATCCCGCACATCACGTCGGCGATGCCAACGCCCACTTTCATGGGGGCGCCCTCGGGGTCGCCGGTCAGCGACATGATCCCGCCATAGCCCTGCGCCATCAGGTCGTAGCCGGGCTTGCTGGCATTCGGCCCAGTTTGACCGTAGCCCGAGATTGAACAGTACACGAGGCTTGGAAACTCTTGCGACAGGGTGGCGTAGTCCAGCCCATACCTGACCAAGCCGCCCGGTTTGAAGTTCTCGATCAGGATGTCCGCGTGTGACGCCAACCGTCTGATTTCCGCCTGACCCTCGGTCGAGGAGATATCCAGCGCGACGGATTTCTTGTTGCGGTTGGCCGACATGAAATAGGCGCTCAGATCCGAGCGGTTGCCCTCGGCATCGCTCAAGTATGGCGGGCCCCATTGCCGCGTGTCATCGCCCCCGGTTGCCGGGTTTTCGATCTTGATGACGCTTGCACCCAGATCGCCCAGCAGTTGCGTGCAGGTGGGGCCTGCCAGGATCCGGCTAAGGTCCAGAACCTTGACACCCTTCAATGGGCCTTCAGATGCGGCCATCATAGCCTCCACGCTCAACTTCAGTGGCAATCACTGTAAATGTCTCAGCCTTTACAGCAGCTTCCAGTGCGGCGCGCAACTCTGTCCTGTTATGAACCGTATGGCCATTGCCGCCAAAGGCCCGGCCCATGGCGGCAAAGTCATGATGGCCGAAATCGACGCCCGTGCTTCGCATCTGTCGCTGGCGTTGTTTCAACTCGATCAGGGCAAGGCTGGCATCGACGAAAACCAGAAAAATCGGGTTGCCGCCCATTTCAGCAGCAGTCGACAATTCTCCTGCAACCATTAGGAACCCGGCATCGCCCGAGAAGCTGATCACCGGGCGGTCGGGCTCTGCCAGTTTCAGGCCAATGGCCATAGGAACAGCGCTGCCCATAGTGCAGAGCGCCGAGGATTGGATCAACCCGCGTTCTTCGTTGCACGCCCACATCTGGCTCAACAGAATGCGGTGAGCGCCACTGTCGGCGGTGGCCAGTGTTTCAGGCGGCAGGACAGAACGTGTTTCGGAAATTACGGCAGCGGGCCCCCAGCTTTCATCGGTGGGGAAGGCCTTTGCCAGCGAGGCTTTAACCTGCGCGGGCTCGTTGCCCGGCCATGTTTCACGGGCCGGGTTGCCTTTGGCAATTGCCTCCAATGTCTCGCCCGTGTCGGCGACAAGGTTCAATCCAGCCTGATGCATGTAGTGGTCGTTGACCACCGCAGAGATATCGATGACGCGTTTTTCTTCCGGATCCCAGATCTCACGCCAACCGGTGCGCATTTCGATCGGGTCATATCCCAAACACAATACCAAGTCCGATTGTTCGACCAGAGGCACGAGATGCTTGTCAGCCAGCGGCGACAGCCCCGCGCCGCCGAGACACAGCGGGTGATCCTCGGGCACGACACCTTTGGCCTTGTAGGTCGTCACGAAAGGAATATCAAAATGTTCCAGGAACGCCTGTACCACACTGCGCGAGTCGTCATAGAGGACATCCAGGCCGATAATGGCAATGGGGCGTTCGGCCTCGGCCACCCAGCGGCGGGCCTTCTCAAGGCATTCACCGCCGGGGCTGACCGGCGCGACCTTGGCCAGCCGGCGGCGTTTCACGCCGGTTACAGGCGTGTCGGCCACTGAAATCGGAACGTCGATATGAACCGGGCCCAGTCGTGGCTGCATGGCCAATGACACCGCCTTGTCGGCAATGACATCCGCGCCCTTGGCTGTCAGTGTATAAGTGCCCTTGGTGATCGAGCGATAAACCCGGCTGTGATCCATGACCTGATGGGTATAGGTCAACGCTTCGTCCGCGTCGACGCATCCGGTCAGAACGACCATCGGCACACGATCCTGCAAAGCGTTCGCCACCACATTGATCCCGTTCATTGCACCCGGACCCAGCGTGGCCACCAGAATCGCAGGTGCACCGTCGCGATGATGCACGGCTTCTGCCATGAACCCGGCAGAGTTTTCGTGCTTGGTCAGATGAAAGGTGATCCCTGCCTTTTCCAGGGCGTCGACCAGCGTCAGGACCTCGCCCCCCGGCATCCCAAAGGCGTGACGACAGCCCGCTTCATAAAGACGTTGGGCCAGAAGATCCGCAGCGCGGGGCGAGGAGTCCTGCATCAGTCATGCTCCGAGAAACTGTTTCGAAGCAGATTGCGGAGGACGCCTCTGGACGCAAGGCGGTTCACGGCAGTGTGACTATTTGACTGCGCTTTCAGCGATCGATTGAAACTTTGTGTCAAGTTCTGTGGCAATATTCACCAGGTCTTGCCCACCTTCCGATGCGTAAGGCGTAAAGACAAAGCTGGGGGTCTTGTAAGACAGGGTCGCCGTCCCGTCTTCGTTCTCGGTTACGTAAAACCGGATCGGAGCCTCGATCATCGCGTGGACCGAGGTCTCCAGAACCCGCACGGCGTAGTCATTGTTGAAGGCCCCGATCACGCGGTTTCCCGGAAGGGTAATCCCACGTGCTGCCGCCGTTTTGGTCGGGCCCGCCTGAGTCACGACGATCAGTCCGTTTTCCTTGATCGCGGCTTTGGTTGCGTCAACCAGCTCGGCGTACGGCTTTTGGGATGGGTATACGGCCCAGCCCTCGGGCGTGTCTTGAGCCCAAAGGGGTAAAGCGATCAGGCAGAGCAGGGGAATGAAGGTTTTCATCAACGCGTCTCCGTTATCTTGCTTTGACCTGTGTGCCAGACTTGAGAGTTCTGCGCAGTCACGAAACCGTGTTCGCCGAGCGGCGCTGCACCTCGCGTTTCTTCAGCACGTAGATATCCATGATCCAGCCATGATCGGCTCGGGCGCGGGCGCGCGTATCAAGGATCCGCTGCGCGACCTGATCCAACGGGCCACTTATCAACAGCTCTTCTTTCATACCCACATAGGCACCCCACCAGATGTCATACTCTGCCCTTTCAAGGGATTGGAACGAGCATTCCCCATCCAGCATGACGGCGACTTTTGAAGCAGTTTCAGGCCAGCCTTCATCCCTGATACGGCGCCCGGTGGTCACGACATAGGGTGCGCCCAGATCATTGATCGGGATCGCATGAGCCGCGGTCAATGCCTGCAAGGCTGTGATGCCGGGAATCACCTTGGTGTTGGGCTTGGGGTCCAGCCGCGCCGCAATGCGCAGCGAACTGTCATACAGGGACGGATCGCCCCAAATCAGCAGCGCAATGTGCTGCGCCTCCGGGTGGGCCTCTATCGCCTCTTGCCAGCGCAGTGCAATGGCGTCGTGCCATTCGTCTACGCCATGCAGATAGCCGTCATCCGCGCGGCGCTTGGGGATGTCAAAATAGGCAATCTCCGGCGGTGTCTCAGTTACCCGATCAATGATTTCCTCACGCAGCCCGGCCAGATCGGCCTTGTTCTCACCTTTGCGGGGGATCAGGATCAGATCGGCCGACCGGATCGCCTGCGCACCCTGAAAGGTCACATGATCCGGGTTGCCGGTGCCGATGCCAATCAGGCTCAGGTCAATCATCTTCGCACTCCGCCAGCGGCCCATAAAGGATCAGGGCCGGAGCTGTGCCGATCTCGGATTTCAGCTTTTCGGCCAAGGCGCCGATGGTGGCGCTCGTCAGCTTCTGATCCGGGGTCGAAACCGATTCAGCCATTAGGGCAGGCGTATCCAAAGGCAGGCCGCGGGAATGTAAAGCTTCTGCCAGAAGCGGGAAAGTACGTTTGCCCATGAATACGACGGTGGTGGCCTGAGAATCGGCCAGTGCTGTCAGGTTCAGATCGTCCGGCAACGCGCCACTGACATCATGTCCTGTCACGAACTGCACCCGCCGTGCGGTCAGACGACGCGTCAGCGGAATGCCAGCGGCAGCTGCGGCAGCGACGGCAGACGGGATGCCGGGAATGATCTCGAATTCAATGCCTGCATTACGCAGGGCAACAAGCTCTTCTTCCAGGCGCCCGAACATGCCGCCATCGCCGGACTTCAGCCGCACGACATGCTGGCCGGTCTGGGCGTAGTCCACAAGCAACCGGCTGACATGGTCCTGCTTGGGGGACGGTCGACCGGCCCGTTTGCCCACGCCCACAAGATCCGCGTCCTCGCGCGCATGGCTCAATATAGGCCCGCTGCTGAGGTCATCGAACAAAACCGCATCGGCCTTTTGCAGGCGATCTACGGCCTTCAGTGTCAGCAATTCCGGATCACCAGGGCCGGATCCGACGAAAGAGACAAATCCGCTCATTCAGATGCCTCCGCAATCAGGTGAAAGAACGTACCGGTGACATTGCCGCGAACAGAGCCGGTCTGAGGCCCTTCTGCGCCTTCGGCATCAAACACACGGGCGAGTGGCGCGTCAGGCTGATCCACGATCGAGGAATAGTGGAACTCATGCCCGCGCAGCGCCGCATTCAGTGCAAATCCCGGCATCGGGGCCAAAAGTTCGGCCTTGCGATAGCCTAGGTTGAATTTGCGTTTTTGGTACGACGTCACCAGCCCCAGCAGGCCAGCCATTTCATGCCGCACGCCATCCTTGTCGATCAGCGCATGACCCAGCGCCATATACCCACCGCACTCCCCATGCACAGGCCTTGTTTCCGCGTGCTTGCGCAGACCAGCGAGGAACGTTCCGGCAGCAGCCAACGTCCCGGCATGCAGTTCCGGATATCCGCCGGGTAGCCAGACCAGATCGGCATCCGTCGCCGGAGCTTCATCGGCCAGAGGTGAGAAGGGCAGTATCTCGGCCCCTGCTGCGCGCCAGCCTTCCAGCAAATGCGGATAGGTAAAGGAAAATGCCGCATCGCGAGCCAGTGCAATCCGCTGGGCCGGAGGGCGCGGCAGCGCGTCTGACGATGGCCCAATGGGGCCTGAGGAAGCCACCCGTTTGATCGTTTCCAGGTCCACATGTTCGCGCAGAAATGTAGCATATCCCACAATGGCACTTTCCAGATCCGGGTGTTCGACGGCTTGAATCAAACCCAGGTGACGCTCGGGGAGGGTAAGGTCGCCTCGGCGCGGCAGAACACCGAGTACCGGCAAGCCTGCACGTTCCATCCCCAACCGTGTCAGGCGCTCGTGCCGGGGGCTGGCGCAGCGGTTCAGGATCACTCCCGCAAAGGGCAGATCGGGGTTGTACATCTTGAACCCCAGCGCTGTGGCCGCCGCAGATTGCGCCTGACCGCCAACATCCAGAACCAGTACGACTGGCCAACCCATCCGTGCGGCAGTCTCGGCGCTTGACCCATGACCCAACTCGCCCGGCTTGGCCACGCCATCGAACAGGCCCATCGAGCCTTCGGCCACCACGATGTCAGCGCCTTCGGCCTGAGCTGAAATTGCGTTCAACAGCGGGTCACCCATCGCCCAACTGTCAAGATTAAACGAAGCCCGCCCAGCCGCTGCTCGGTGGAAGGCGGGGTCAATATAATCCGGCCCGCTCTTGAACGGTTGAACGGTCAGGCCATCCTCGGCCAGCGCTCGCAACAGGCCCAGCATGACCGTTGTCTTGCCTGTGCCGGAGGACGGTGCGGAGATCAGAAGGCCCGGAGGGTTAATCATCACCATGGCTCCAGCTCGACCAGGGGCTCTCGGCACTTTGTGGACGATAGCGGCGGTCGTAATCTTTCGAATAAAGGCAGCTTTCGTCAAAGCCTTCGCCCGCCAATGCCGGACCAACCATGATCAACGCAGTGCGCGAGATGCCGTCGTCCAAGGCTTCCTTGAGCGTTTCCAGCGTCGCGCGGATGATCCGTTCATCCGGCCAGCTTGCGCGATAGACCACGGCAACTGGGCAGTCAGTGCCATAGGCTGGGATCAGGTCAGCAATGACCTTGTCCAGATTGCCGATCGACAGGTGAATGGCAAGTGTCGCCCCTGTGCGTGCGAAATTCTCCAACGACTCGCCTTCGGGCATGGAAGATGCGCGGCCCGGCGTCCGGGTCAGAACCACGGATTGCGCCAGGCCGGGCAAAGTAAGTTCAGTTCCCAAAGCCGCCGCAGCCGCGGCAAAGGACGGAACGCCCGGGGTTACGCTGACCGGGATGCCCATTTTTTTCAGGCGGCGGATCTGTTCCCCCATCGCCGACCAGACCGACAGGTCGCCGGAATGCAGACGGGCCACGTCCTGGCCGGCCTGATGTGCGGCCTCGATCTCGGCCATGATCTGATCCAGGTCCATTGGAGCGGTGTTCACGATCTTTGCACCTTCGGGGCAGTGGTCGAGGATTTCTTCCGGAACCAGGGAGCCTGCATAGAGGCAAACGGGGCAGGATGCGATGATGTCGCGTCCACGCAGTGTCAACAGGTCGGCAGCGCCCGGTCCGGCGCCGATGAAATGAACGGTCATGTCTGTCCTCCGATGGCTATGGCACAGGTCGCCAGCCGGTCGTCTGAAATCTGTCTGGGTGAAAGCAGCCGCGCGCCCAAGCCAAAAAGCTTTCCGGCGGCGGCCAATGCGGATGCTTCGGCCACGCTTCCGGTGCCATAGGTGGCGCGGCTGCGGGTCGAGCAGGTAAGCGTGCGTTGACCGGCCAGATCGGCGGCACCAACGAAATGCAGTGGAAGGGACATTTCTTCGGCAAAAACTGTCAGGGCGAAATGACCTTCCTTGTCGGCAACAGTTGCCAGGGCGGTCACATCCCGGCTCGCTGCCGCCGCATCATATGCGGCGCGCAGGCTGTCGACTGTGGCGGCAGACGAGAATCCCAAACCGGCAACGATCATAGCGTTACGCTCCACTGCACTACCGGGTAGGCGGATTTCCAGCCGCGGCGTGGTCCAAGCGGCGCAGATTGTGCGAGTTCGATCCGCAGGAGTTCACCGCCCAGCTTCTCATGCCAATGGGCAAGTGTGGCCTCGCTTTCCAAAGTCACCGCATTGGCGATCAGACGCGTGCCAGAGGGTAGATTCGTGTGCACCCAGTTCAGCAGGTCTGCACTGAGCCCCCCCCCGATGAAAACCACATCAGGCAACTCTAACCCGTTCAGCGCAGCGGGCGCGGTGCCATGGATGACGTTCAACCGATCCTGTCCCAATGCAATTGCATTCCGACGAATGCGATCTGCTCTGTCAGCGCGGGGTTCTATGCTGGTTGCGGTCAGGGTTGGGTCACACATCAGCCACTCGATGCTGATCGAACCAGTGCCCCCTCCGATATCCCACAGATGCTCGCCCCGTTGTGGGGCAAGCGCCGAGAGTGTCAGCGCGCGGATCGGGCGTTTGGTGATCTGCCCGTCCGTCTCAAAGATGGCGTCCGGTTTACCAGACGCTTTGGACAGGGCAGGTCCTGCACCGGAAACTTCCAGCCCGACGCAGACCGGATGGTCGAACGTACCCAACAGCGCTTCGGTTAAGGTGACTGTTCGGGTGTTTTCGCGCGGGCCACCTAGGGCCTGCATCACATGCAGGGCCGAGTCGGCAAAGCCTGTCTCGGTCAGATACGTAGCCAGTTCCGCCACGGCTTTTCCGTCGCGCAGCAACAGGATCGCGTGCAGTCCCGGGGCCAGATGCGGTCGCAAACGGGTCAGTGGGGCGGCATGCAAGCCGAAAGTCAGAGTGTTTTCCAAAGGCCAGCCGAGCCGGGCAGCGGCGAGAGAAAAGGTGGATTGGCCGGGCAGGGCGGTCCATTCACCGGCATCGAAATTGCGCGCAATGACGGAACCTGCGCCAAACCAAAACGGATCGCCCGAGGCCAGAACAACGGTCTGCCGGCCACGCAGTCCTTTCAGGATCGGCAGCCCATCCGAGAACGGCGCTGGCCATTCGACTCGTTCCGTCCCTGTTTCAGGCAGCAACGACAGGTGACGGGGCGGCCCCATGATCACGTCGGCCCGGTCCAGCACTTGACGGCTGGCAGGCGACAGGCCATCAAACCCGTCTTCGCCCAATCCAAGAACGGTCAGCCACGGAGATTCAGACATGACAAACCTCCTGATCCTTGGCGGAACGACCGAGGCCAATGCGTTGGCCAAAGCTGTTTCGGAACAAGGGATTGCGGCTGTGTATTCCTACGCTGGACGGGTCGAAAACCCGCGTCCGCAGCCCTTGCCGGTAAGGGTTGGCGGTTTCGGCGGTCCGGAAGGTCTGGCCGCCTATGTCAGTGACAATGCCATCACCCATGTCGTGGACGCGACCCATCCATTTGCGGCCCGGATGAGCTGGAACGCGATTGAGGCGTGCGCCGCGACGCGGACGCCATTGGCAGCGTTGACCCGCGCGGCCTGGGTGTCGCAGCCCGGCGATATCTGGCATCACGTGCCCGATATCGCTGCCGCCGTCGACGCATTGTCCGGCGATGCTCAGCGTGTCTTCCTTGCAGTTGGCCGAATGCATCTTGAAGATTTTTCGACCCAGCCTCAACACAGTTACCTGCTGCGCCTTGTGGATGAGCCCGACACTTTGCCCTTGCCGAACGCAGAGGTGGTCGCCGCCCGAGGGCCGTTTGCCGAAGCTGACGACCGGGCGCTGATGCAGCACCATGGGACGCAGCTGGTCGTGTCCAAGAACGCAGGCGGCTCGGGGGCGCGCGCCAAGCTGGATGCGGCGCGGGCGCTGGGCCTGCCCGTGCTGATGATCGATCGCCCGGTTCTGCCGAAGCGGACCGAATTTTCGCAGGTCGGACAGGTTCTGGACTGGCTGTTTCATCCCTGATCCTCATCTGGGGTGAAGCGAGGAGTGTAAATGATGGGTGCTCCATCGCGCTCGATGACACGCGTGCGGGATGAACCCACGATCACCACGGTCTGCATATCAGCCATGTCGGGCGTGGCTTCGGCCAGTGTCGAAATACGCATCTCTTCATCTGTCCGCGATACGGCGTGGGCGAACAGGATCACACGCTCGGGCTCACACTCGTCGCGCAGGACTTCCAGCGTCTTTACAAAGCCTTCCGGGCGGGACTTCGAGCGTGGATTGTAAAAGGCCATCGAGAAATCCGCCTGTGCAGCAAGACGCAGGCGTTTTTCGATCAATGACCATGGTTTGAGATTGTCGCTGAGGTTGATGGCGCAGAAATCATGCCCCATTGGGGCGCCCGCGCGTGCGGATGCAGCCAACATCGCCGTGATCCCCGGCAGCACATCGATCTGAAGGTCGCGCCATTCTGCGGGGCCGTTTTCCAGCGCTTCGAAAACGGCCGCCGCCATGGCAAACACGCCGGGATCACCCGAGGATACAACGACCACGCGTTTGTCTTCTGCGGCCATTTGCAGCGCGTGTCGCGAACGGTCTATTTCGACCCGGTTGTCACTGGCATGCAGTGTCAGGCCGGGGCGCTCGGAAATACGCGCCACATAAGGAATATAGCCCACAACATCGGTGGCTTCGGCCAGTGCGGCCGTTACTTCTGGCGTAACAAGCGCCTCGTCACCCGGCCCGAGACCGGCAATCTTGACCCAGCCGCTCATGGTCGCCGCCCCTGACCGTGCACGACGATGATCGAGAAATACGGGGTGATCTTCTCGCCGGCTTCAGACAGCTTAGTCACCGTCTGGTTTGGCATCTGCGCATATTCCACGATCCATGCCCGGTCATACAGGCCAGCGGTCTTCAGAGCGCGTTTCACCTTGTCGATGTTGCGCCCGATTTTCATCACGACCAATGCATCGGTTTTAGCCATGCGTTCAGCCAGCGTGTCTTCGGGCAGGGTGCCAACCAGCACGGTCAGAACATCATCACCCCAGGTGATCGGGTCTCCTGTCGCAGTCCAGGCTCCGGACATGCCCGTAATGGCGGGTACAACTTCAACCGGCGCGTCTTCGCGCAGACGACTGTAAAGATGCATGAACGAGCCATAGAAGAACGGATCACCCTCGCACAGAACAACCACGTCCTCACCCTGTTCGGACAGGGCCTTGAGATGCTTGGTGCAGTCTTCGTAGAACGCAGCCAGCAATTCGTTATAGCGCGGATCTGTCACCGGGATCTCGGTGGTCACGGGATACTCCATAGGGAACTCGATCGCACCTTCGGGGATCATCCCGTTGACGATCTTGCGTGCCTGGCCGCTGCGACCGGGTTTGCGGAAGAACGCCACATGTTTTGCATTGCGCAGCAGGCGATCCGCCCGGACGCTCATCAAATCCGGGTCGCCGGGGCCAAGGCCCACACCGTATATGGTGCCCATCTTCATTCTGCCCGGCTTGCGATGGCGTTGACGGCCGCCACTGTGATGGCGCTGCCGCCCAGACGACCTTTGACAATGCAGGACGGCACCGGTTGGGCTTCCCAAAGCGCATCCTTGGATTCCACCGCACCGACAAAGCCTACCGGGCAGCCGATGATCGCGGCAGGGCGCGGGCAATCCGGGTCTTCCAGCATGTTCAGCAAATGAAAAAGCGCGGTGGGCGCATTGCCGATGGCGACCAGCGCGCCCTCCAGATGCGGCCGCCACAGCTCCAGCGCAGCGGCGGAACGGGTGTTGCTCATCTCGGCGGCCAGCGGGCGTACGCGTTCATCGTGCAGGGTGCAGATCACCCCGTTATCGGCGGGCAGGCGGAAGCGGGTGACGCCTTCGCTGACCATGCGCGCATCACACAGGATCGGTGCACCGTTTTCCAATGCAGTACGGGCCGTTTGCACGAAGCCGGGCGAGAAATGCACGAACTCTTCCAGCCCGACCATACCCGCGGCGTGAATCATCCGAACGGCAACCTGCTCTTCATCGGCATCAAACCGGTCCAGATCAGCCTCGGACCGGATGGTGGCAAAGCTTTCCTTGTAGATCGCTGCGCCATCGGTTTCGTATGTATAGGGCATCAGGTGAAGTCCATGGTCATGAGTGTTTGGGGGTCAAGCCCGCGCTGGCAGGGCTCATCCCCCGCGCGGCCCTGTTTGACAAGATCAAATCGTCCGTTATCGCCTACCAATGTGATGTCAGCGGGGCCCATGCGGGCGCATCCCTTGCTACAGCCTGAAACATGGAGACGTCCGGAAACACGCGAAGCCAATGCGCGGGCGATGTCGCGCGTCTCTGCCTGTGCCTGCGGGCAGAACGGTGCGCCGGGGCAGGCGTCGGTGGTCATCAACGGATCGGTTCCATCTTCGACAAACGCCGAGGCAGGTATCGCCGCCCCGCCTTCCAGCAGGATCAGCCGCCACGGTGTGACGCGCAGGGCGCAAGCACCGCTGTCCTCGATCAGATCATACAGCTTGCGCGCAGGCAGCGACCCAAAAGCCGCGCCGTACAGAGCACCCAGTTCACAGGGGCCGGGTTGAAGCTTTGCGCCAACAGAACCGGGCGCACACCCTTGCCATTCCTGCGGCAGGGCGTCGATGACACGCGCCATGCGGCGTGTCTCGGGTGTGTAGGTTTTGGAAAACCACATTGCCAGCGCGATCACGTGGCCAATGGCGTCGGTCTCGGTCACGCTCCGCCCGGTTTCGCACCCGTCGGCGCGCAGGATCAGGCCGTCTGCAACGGTTTCCAGACGAATATCCGCCGAATCCGACGCCAGCAGACGTTCGGGGCCTGTGTCGATTGCAAAGCCGAACTTAGCAGGCAGCGCCGGCAGGTCTGCAAGCCGGCCAACCAGTTCATGGGTCAACCGAGCGGTCAAATCGCCCGCCTGATAGAGCGGTGTAACCAGAATATTGCGGCGTATTTCGATGCCGGGTTCCGCATCCAGCAGGTTCAGCGCGGCAAGCTCTTTGAGCAGAGACTGGTGGTCTTCCTCGTCGACGCCCCGCATTTGCAGATTGGCGCGATTGGTCAAATCGATCGAGCCGTTGCCAAAGCGGTCCGCCAGATCGCACAGTCCCAGAGCCTGATCGGCGTCCAGACGCGCCAGCCGGGGCCTGACCCTGACGACCAGACCGTCACCGGACATCATCGGACGATGGGCGCCGGGGCACCAGCCCTGAACAATTGGCGCACTCATCTCAATTCCTCCAAATCGGCCCGGATGGAATTCCGGCGCGTGTTCCAAAGCCCGGCCTCCAGCAGCGCGCGGAACCGGTCCTGCATGGCCTGACGAGCTTTGGGATTGGCCTCTTGCAGGAACGCGTCCACCTCTGCGTTGCCCAGCGTGGCATCGTGGTAGAGGTCAAATAGATGTGGTGCGACCGTGCCGGACAAATGCGCGAATGAGGCCATATGATCCAGCGTCGCTGCGATTTCAGCGGCTCCGCGGAAACCATGGCGTTGCATCCCGGCGATCCAGCCGGGATTGGCGGCGCGGGCATGGACGACACGGCTGATTTCTTCAGGCAAGGTGCGGGCACGAGGATTTTCCGGATTTGTGTTGTCCAGATGGTACAGCTGCGCGGTTCCGCCGGCGATCTTCTTGGCGGCGGCAAAACCCGCCTCGTGTGTGGCATAATCGTTGGCCAGAAGAAGATCGGTTTCGGTCAGGTCCTGCAAGTGGACAAAGCTGTCCGCATTTGCAACGCGTTGGGTGATACCGTCCTTGTCCTGCGATATGTGTTCGCCTTCCAATGCAAAAGAGCTGGCCTCAAGCCACGCTTCACCTGCCTGTGCACGGGCCTCGTCGGTATACACCTCGGAGAGTTCGGTCATGTTGACGCCATAGCTTCCGGGCGCAGGTCCATAGACCCGCGCCACCGGCTCCTGCCCGGCATAGGGGTTCCAGTCCGCCGCCTCATCACGCGCGGCCAATGCGCGAACCGCTTGGCCAAACAAAGCGGACAGCGTCGGGAAAACATCCCGAAACAGGCCCGACACCCGCAAGGTCACGTCCAGGCGCGGGCGGCTCAGGTCAGTGATCGGCAGAACCTCGATGCCGGAAACCCGCTCGGACCCTTTGTCCCATACGGGTTTGACGCCCAGCAGGTGCAAGGCCATGGCAAATTCCTCGCCCGCCGTGCGCATGGTGGCTGACCCCCACAGATCGACGATCAGCCCTTTTGGGTAATCGCCTTCTTCCTGAAGATGGCGTCGCACCAGTTCCTCGGCCAGTTTCACACCCTGCGCATAGGCCGCACGGGTCGGAACCGACCGCGGGTCAGTGGTGTAAAGGTTCCGCCCGGTGGGCAGAACATCTGACCGACCACGATAGGGTGAACCCGAAGGCCCGGCATCGATCCGTTTGCCCCCGAGCGCTTTGATCAGCGCGTCGCGTTCAGCGTGGGCCGACGGGGCCGGATCGAAATTGCCCGTCACCTCGGGCACGCGCCCGAAGATGTGCAGCCCGTCGCCAAACTGGCTTTCCTTGATGTCACAGACAAAGCGGTCGATACGTGTGATCGCTTCGGCGGTGCAGGTTGCCTGATCAAGGCCGAGATCGCTTTCCAAGCCAATGGCCTGCGCTTCATCACGGATATCTTCCTGCAAGCGGTCACGGCGTTTGGGGTCAAGCCCGTCGGCGTTCGAAAACTCATCCAGCAGCGATTCAAGCCGGACCATCCGATCCGGCGTGCCACTTTCCTTCATCGGGGGCGGGATGTGGCCCAGCGTGACCGCTCCAATCCGGCGCTTGGCTTGCGCGGCTTCACCGGGATCGTTGACGATAAAGGGATAAATCACCGGCAGATCGCGGATCAGTGCCTCGGGCCAGCAATGAGCAGACAAAGCGACCGATTTTCCGGGCAACCATTCCAGCGTTCCATGTGCCCCGATGTGGATCAGCGCGTTCACGCCCAACCCTTTGCGCAGCCACAAATAGAAGGCGACATAGCTGTGGCGCGGGGTGCGCGAGAGGTCATGATAGTCGTCATCACGCAGCTCGGGCGTGCCGCGTTCGGGTTGCAGCGCGACCAGCGCCTTGCCGCGTCGCAGTGCGGTGAAATGGAAGACTCCATCGGCACAGTCCGGATCATCTTCGGGCGCCCCCCATGCGGTGTGCAGATCGGTGCGCAGGGTCTCGGGCAAATCCGCAAGCGCATCCAGATAATCCTCGAGCGCCCACGAAATCCGTGCGTCCAGAAGAGTGTCGGCAATCGGCTCGTCAGTCGCGATGTCATAGCCTTCTTCGCGAAGATCGGACAGCATCGCTTGGGCCGAGGCCAGCGCGTCAAGGCCAACCGCATGGGCCATCTGCCAGTCTTTGCCGGGATAAGTGGACAGGACCAGCGCGGGAATCTGATCTGCCTTGGGTTTGTCGTTCAGTGCAAGCCAGCCCGAGACACGGTCGATGATCGCTTCGATCCGGTCCGGTTCGGGCCGATGTGCAAAGCGCGCGTATTCCAGATGAGGATCGCGTTTGCCGGGTTCCTTGAAAGACGCGACTCCCGCCGAGATCCGCCCATCCACCTCGGGCAGTACCACATGCATGGCCAGATCGGCGGGGGACAGCCCGCGTTCTGCTTCGGCCCACGCTTTGCGGCGCGAGGTGGCGAGAGCGACCTGAAACACAGGCACATCTGCTGCGTCCAGAGGCGATGTTCCCGACGCACCTTTGCCCGAGAAGGCAGTGGCATTGACAATTGCCGATGGTTTCAGCGCAAAAACCTGTTCCCGCAACCAGTCGGCGGCCACAGGCGCCTTGAGCGACGGGGCAAACAGGCCCATCGCCTCGAATCCACGGGCCCGCAGGCTGCGGATCAGGGTGGCGATCGGGGCGGTGTCTGCCGAGGTCAGGTAAGCGCGGTAGAAGGTGACGAGGATGCGTTTAGCGTTATCTTCGAACGCGGTTTCCACCGGGATTACGCCGCGATCCGGACACCACGCGCCACATTCGGGCAAGGTCTTGGCGCCCATCACCGGACCGGCATAAAGCCCTGCCGCCAGAGCCATCTGTGCCAGTGCGGCCTGTGCCGCGACCTCGCCGCCGGTATCGCACAGATGCGCCAGCCGCCGCAGGGTCGAGACGGGCAAGGTGGAATAGTCATCCAACCGCGTATCCTCGCGCCCGTCCGCTGGGAGGACGGCCAGAGCGATGCCTTTGGCCTGCGCCAGTGCCAGAACCTGCTGCAGGCCGTAGGACCAGTAGGGCACGCCACCGATCAGACGGATCAGAATGCCCTTGGCGCCCTCGAGCGTCTGCTCGACATAGGTGTCAACGGACAGCGGGTGTTTCAAAGCTGTCAGATTGGCCAGCCGCAGGGTCGGCATTCGCCCATCCGGTCCGCCACCACGATGCCAGCCCGCCGCGAAAGCACCCAGATCGCTGTCCGAGAAAGACAGCACCACCAGTTCTGCTGGGCTCTGGCCCAGATCGGTCGGGGTCTCGGTTTCCTCGAGCCCGTGGCTTTCGCGGAAGACGACGTGCATGGGTCTTACTCGGCAGCCTCACGCACACCCACGAGGATTTCGCGGATTTCCGCCTCTTTGATGTCGTCATGCTCGGCGATGACGACCAGACGCGAACGGCGCTCTTCGCCGGGTTCCCACGGACGGTCATACTGGTGACGTACCCGCGCACCCACGGCTTGTACCAACAGACGCATGGGCTTTCCCTGAACGGCGGCATACCCTTTGACCCGCAGGATGTTCAGCTCATTGGCGAGGCGTTCGATTTTGGCCACCAGTTGGGTCGGATCGGCTTGCTCGGGCAACTCGACGATGATGCTTTCGAAATCGTCATGCTCGTGATCATGGTGGCCGTCGTGATGCGAAGGGCGGGTGTCCATGTCATCCTCGGCGGCGGCTTCCAAACCCAACACAACGCGAACGTCCACCGCACCTTCGGCCACTTCGACCACGGGCAGGGGACGCGGCGCCTCGGCGGCGATGATCTCGCGTGCTTTTACCACGCCTTCAGGGCCGGCGAGGTCGGGCTTGGTCAGCAGGATGATGTCGGCGCAGGAGATCTGATCCTCGAAAACCTCGGACAGGGGCGTTTCGTGGTCGATCGAGTCATCGGCCATGCGCTGGGCATCCACCGCTTCGACATTGGGCGCGAAGCGACCGGCGGCTACAGCCTCGGCATCGGCCAGGGCGATCACGCCGTCCACGGTGATTTTCGAGCGGATGTCGGGCCAGTCAAACGCCTTCAGCAATGGTTTGGGAAGCGCCAGTCCCGAGGTTTCGATCAGGATGTGATCCGGGCGCGGTTCCAGAGCCATCAGGGCCTCGATGGTGGGAATGAAATCATCTGCCACAGTGCAGCAGATGCAGCCATTGGCCAGTTCCATGATGTTTTCCGCCGGGCAATCGGGAATGGCGCAGGATTTCAGGATGTCGCCATCGACGCCTACATCGCCGAACTCGTTGACCACGACAGCAAGGCGCTTGCCCTGCGGGTTCTGCATCAGGTGACGCACCAACGTGGTCTTGCCCGAGCCCAGAAAGCCGGTGATCACTGTAACGGGGAGTTTTTCGAGGTTCGACATGTCAGGCTCCAATCGGGGGAATGCGCGAGGCACAGTTTTTTCGGAAATGTTCGGGGCGTTCGCGCCATTTCACCAAACCATCTTCAGTGGCCAGATACTTGGTCGCACCGTCGACAATGACGTCGACATGATCTGTTTCGCTAAGGTTTTCATAGACGAAGGTCCAGCGGCCCGGCCCGCCGCGCAATACGATCGAACAACCTTGATCGCAGTTTGACAGGCATTCTACGGCTTTCAGGGTGACACCGTCGGGCAGGTCAGCCTGTTCCAGGGCCTTGTGCAACAAAGCGCCCGGGCGTTGTGCGTCATCTTCGACAGGCAGGCCGCGACGGCAGGTGGTACAGACCAGCAACTCGACTGGTGTGGTCTCGGTCATGTCTCTCATCCCCCAAATCCTCTTCGCGGGGGACGGGGTTTCATGCGGGCCACGATTGGTCACGGACCCGACACCGGAACACCCCGCCCGGTTTCAACTTCGGTTGTTGGCAGGTCTCCCGGCTTGCGGATGCCAGAGGAGGGCCTCTGTCGGATGTCCCGCCTTCCCGGCCTTTGGGCCAGTGGCATTGGGCATCCTCTCCGTTCACGGTCGCGGGGGCGGCTGCGTTTGGCGGCATGACCGTTGACGCATTCCCTTTTCATCGGCTGTCACCGACACCAACGAAAGGGACATGCGGCACCGCTGGCCTGCTTGTCAAGCGAGTCGCGCGTAACAATGATGCGGAGGAGTAGAAAGCGACCTGTGGGCGTCGATGGGCGGCATGTCGTGCGGGGTTCAGCCTGAGATGAGCCCGGCGACGAACGGTATCTCTGCTAGGGTCGTCCACTGTGGTGAGCGGGTGCCTGGACAGAACCTGTCACGATGGTGGGAAAAGACCGCCGAACACCCCGGATCCTCTCGCGCTAATAAATGACGTTGATCATGAGCAGAGAGACGACCAGAAACAGCACAGTCATGATCCCGCCGGAACGCACGAAATCCATCACCTTGTATCCTGCCGGACCCATAATCAATGCGTTTACCTGATGGGTTGGGATGATGAAGCTGTTCGATGTGGAAATGGCGACGGTCAGTGCAAAAACCGATGGATTCCCACCAGCCGCTATCGCAATCGATACCGCCAAAGGCACCAGCAGGACAGTGGCCCCGACATTTGACATGACCAGAGAAAAAGCAGTCGCCAGAACGGCGATTCCGGTTTGCAGCGACCAGAGCGGCCAGCCGTCCAGAATTATCATGATCTGCTGGGCGATCCACGCAGCCGTGCCTGTGTTCTGTACGGCTTGTCCCAACGGTATGAGGCAGGCGAGCAGGAATACGGTGTTCCACCCGACCGCCCGGTATGCCTCATCCACGCTGAGCACACGGGTCAACATCATGCCTACCGCTCCGGTAAGAAGGCAGAGCGAAAGCCGGACGTCCGTGAACAGGATCAATGACAGCGAAATGGCGAAAAATGCCAGGGCCCAGCCGACTTTTTGCGGCCTCAGTTCGTCCTGGGGAAAGTCCGTTGTCACAACGACGAAGTCCGGGTCGCGCTTGATCCGCATCAGGTTGTCCCATCTGGTATGCGCCACGAGCATGTCACCGGCCTGAAACTTTTCGAGCCCGATCTGAGTGGATTCGTGATCCTCGGTCTCGACATGGCTCAGCGTCTCTTCGCCGCGGTGAATGGCCAGCAGCGACATGCCATAGGTCTTGCGGAACAAAAGCTCGCGGGGGCATTTGCCGATCAGCTTGCTGTCTGGCGTGACGACCACCTCGGCCACGCCTGCATTGGTGGGGGCGAACTCTTCGACAAAAATGTCCAAATCCGGAAGAACGGTAAGCCCGTATTTCTTGGCGAACGTCTCGACCTCCCAACGGCGGCCGACGATGGCCAGCCGACACGGGGCCGCAATTTCGGCTGTCAAAACCTGAACCATCGAGGTTTTGCCGCGATAGAAGGTGGAAATGATGTACAGGTGGTTTTCGTGGTTGATGTCGGCCAGAATCTCTCCGACCAAGGGGCTGTCCTCGGGCACTACGACTTCGAACACGTCGGCTTTGAGGCCATAGACCCTTTGCAGGTATTCCTGTGTCCCTTGTCCGGTGCCCGTATTGTCAGGCCCTTCAGCCACGGGCAAAACCCAGCGTCCCAACAGCAAAAAGTAACCAATTCCCGTCAGGATCAGAACTGCACCGATCGGCGTGACCGAGAACAGGCTGAAGGGCTCCATTTTCTGAGAGGCCGGCAAACTGTCATTTGCCGTCAGGATCAGATCGTTCAGCAGGATAAGTGGAGACGACCCGACCATCGTCATTGTGCCACCCAAAATGGCGCAGAATCCCATCGGCATCAGCAGGCGTGATAGCGGTATACCTGACCGCGAAGAAATACGGCTGACAACGGGAAGAAACAGAGCAGCGGCGCCGACATTCTGCATGAACGAAGAAATGACGCCAACGGTTCCTGAGATGATTGGAACAACCCTGCCTTCCGATTTGCCACCATATTTGAGGATAACGGCAGCAACCTTGTTCATGATCCCCGTCTTGTCCAGACCAGCACCGACGATCATTACCGCAATGATCGAGATGACGGCATTGGATGCGAAGCCGTCGAACAGAAGGGTTACATCCGCCAGATTTCCCAGCCCGGGCGCGTAGCTGAGCAAGCCTATGAGAACCAGAACCAATATGGCGGAAAGGTCGATCCTGATGATCTCGGAGACGAACAAAAAAACGGTGAAAGCCAGAAGGGTACAAACGACCCCCATCTCAAAGGTAAAGGCAATGTGTTCCACAATACGTCCAGAACTTTTTCTTTGTTAGATTCCTAGTTCATCCTTCTCGCCTTGTCATGAAGTTTCGTTTTTCACTCACTTCGAGACATAATATTTCTCCAAGAATGGCGGTTTGAGTAATGGTAAAAACCTCGTTTGACGAACACCAAACCCTGTGGTCGTGGTGTCCCGCACGCGGTTCAGCGCGTCGAACGTTTAAGCGGGCGGTATGCATGGGTCCGACGGTTCAACACAAACGGAATGCTGGCAAAAGTTCTGTTGGAAAACTTAGAACTGGCTGGTTGAACAGCGCCCTCAAATGCAGGTGAACGCAAATTGCAACAGTTTGATCCAACCAGCGACACGACCCGTAACAAACTTGCCCCATTTAGTCTGGGCAGTCCCATGACCAGACTAAGTCCCCGCGTTGCCTATCATCCCAGATTAGGGCGGCGCGGGGAACTTTGATCCAAAGTGCAATTAACGCCGTATACAATTTACCCCTAACTGTCTGCCCGCGTTGTTCACTTGGTTTCCCTCCGAACAACGCGGTTTTTTTTGGGGGATGAGGGGGTAACGAGTGACCGCCCCGCCATAGTGCGGGGCTTTTTCTTGATTAGACATGACGCGGAATTCTATCATATTGTGACTAAACGTCATTGCGGCACGGGTTTCGTCATGGACAACACTGTACTCTATTTTTTGGTTGGCATCTTTGTCGTCGGGCTACTGACGATGGGTTACTACTCAAGGGGCAGCGGTGCTTTAATCTCAATTGTGATTGTGGTCGGCGTCATAGGTGCAATAATAGCTTACCTGAGCGGCTATTTCGGTGAACTGCCACAGTAGGTGCATGCATCCAGTTGAGAGGCAATGGATGATGTGACTGATCGAATTTGGTCCAAGACGACGATTATGTTGGCAAGAAAAGAACCAGCTTCGCAGTTCCTGTGAGTGAGTTTTGCGAAGCTGGCTAATCCCAACGGCACTGGGATGGTGGCCGCAGGAGGGGTTCGCATAGGACTATGCAACTTGTATCTACCACGAAATGACCGACACCGATAAGCGGGCATAAGAATAGGGGACTATCCAAAAGTATAGCTAATTGTGACCGACTGGCCCGCGTAGTTCCGGTTCGGTCGGCAAAGCGTAGTCTGGTGGTTCAATGCCGTGCTGAATCAACCACTCAAAGACAGCGACCCAATCGTCTTGTAGCGACGGTTTGCTGCGAGACTCGCGCAAACATTCCAGTTTGCATTTCAGGTCATAAGGAGTCGTCCGCGGCCATTTTTTCATGCTGCATGTTCTAATTTTGTTCCGCGTCGGGTCAATGCCGCTATGCACCCTTAAACAACAACCCTTCCCACAGGTTCATGATTTCCCGGTGCTGTCTCAGGCGTCGGGATCGGTTGTAGGTTCGTGCAACCCCGCGTGATGTTGCTGCGGCCTGATGGTTCAATATCCGGTCTACTTCGTTTTCATCCGCGCCGTGTTCGCACAGATGCGTGGCGAACGATCTTCGTATGTCCCTGATCTGGAACTTCCTGACGGGGATATATGCGTCAACGAACCAGCGTCGTTTGACGTGTGCGGTTGTCTTGAAATCCTGAAACTGGTTCGGCTGCATCGCGGCCAGAACGAAAGCTCGACCGGCCAACGGTATGACGTGGCTGGTGCCGTTCTTAGAAGGCGGGATCACCATGCACTGATCGCGCACCAGAGCCGGGTTGAACTGCATCAGATCGCTGGGTCTCTGGCCCGTCAGGATGAGCAATTGCAGGAACTGGCGCCACGGCTTGCCCTGATACTGTACGGCCTCATACAAGGCGCGTAGCTGGTCCAGCGTCAATGTCTGTTCGCGTGGTGTTTCTCGGGCTGGCAGGATCGTCGGTGCCAGCGTCGTCCAATCATTGGCCCGCCCGTACCGCCAGAAATGCGTCACCGCTGCCCTGTACCGGCTTCGGGTGCTGGTTTTCCACCGGCTGAGTGCATCCGACAGGTCGGAATTGGTGATCGTGTGCATGTGAGAACATGAGTTTGATTCAAGTGCCCGCTCCAACTGCGTCAGGCGTTCACCGCCATGTTTGAGTTGGTCCAGATGGTCGATCTTATATCGTGCGAGTGCATCGCGTATCAGCATGGGTGTTCCCGTAAAATCCGTGAACATGCCCTGCTGACAATCGTCAGGGTTTTTGGGGTCATTACATTCCAACGGGTTAGCGTCAGAACACAACTTGGAGGCGAGTACCACTTGAATACCGCTGTCGCGATCCGTCTCATTTCGTATTAATTTCAAAGGCCTGGTCGATTTTGCTTGTTCCATTCCGTCGCATGAAATAGCCATGTGTTGCATCCGTTTGGGCGGGTAGGAATGGGGTGGGAATCCAGGGGTCGAGTTCGATTCCCGGTTCGAACAGAGGTCGCAAGTATTGCCAAAACGTGCCAGAGAGCTCGGATCTCTCGAAGTAAAACGGCTGACACGGCCCGGCGTACACGCAGTGGGCGGCGTGGCCGGGCTTGCATTGCAGGTAACCGGCACCGGCGCGCGATCCTGGGTCTTTCGCTACAGGCATAACGGTCGGCGACGGGAGGCCGGCCTTGGCCCTTACCCGGACGTGCCGCTGGCTAAAGCCCGTGAATACGCTCGCGAAGCGAGGGACATGCTCCGGCATGGCGCAGACCCAATTGCCGAGCGACAGGCCGCACAGCGCAGGCTTCTTACATTCGCAGAGGCGGTTGAACTGTATGACCAGGAGAAGGCGGTCGAATTTCGCAGCGGCCTGCACCGCAAACAGTGGCGCGCCTCGCTCGATCGGCACGCAGTTCCTCTGCTCGGCGAAATAGCCGTGGCCGATATTACTCTTCAGGATGTGCTGGCGACACTCCGGCCAATCTGGACGACAAAAACAGAAACAGCTTCAAAGGTACGTCAGCGGATTGAGCGCGTTCTTGACTACACCACCGTCGCGGGACACCGAGGCGGCGAGAATCCGGCCCGGTGGCGCGGAAATCTTGACATGATTTTACCCGCGCCGACGAAACTGACCGGCGGTCAGCACTACTCCGCGCTGCAGCTTGATGATGCACCGCGATGGTATGCGGCCTTGCGCGCCCGTGAAGGAACCAGCGCAAGGGCACTGGAGTTTCAGGCTTTAACTGCATCCCGTACAGGTGCGGTTCGTTTTGCGACCTGGGACGAGTTCGATCTCGAGCGCGGTCTTTGGGTTATTCAACCCGGGCGCCAGTCTTCAAAAATACCACCGTCCGGGCGGCCACACAGGGTTCCGCTCACTGATAGTCTTATTTCCCTGCTTGACGAGCTGCCGCGCGAGCAGGGCAATCCGCTGGTGTTCTGGGCCCCGCGAGGAGGTGCATATTCAGATGCTGCTCTGGCAGCTGTCATGCGAAAAATCCACGCGGCAGATCTGAAATCTGGGAACCGGGGATACTTCGACGCTCAAAGCGACAAACCTGCGGTACCGCATGGACTGCGTTCAACCTTTCGAACATGGGTTGCCGAGCGGACCCGGTTCGATGGTGACATGGCCGAAATTGCGCTGGCCCACAAAGTCGGAAGCAAGGTTCAGCAGGCCTATGATCGATCCGACCAGGTCGAAAAACGCCGAGAGATGATGTGCGCGTGGGGATCGTTTCTTTGCTCGAAGGATTTAGCGCGCAAAAAGGTCAGACCGAGGAAGTGACGTGCCTGAAGTTGAACAACAGCTCGTGGAAGCCTTTAAGGCTCATTTGGATGTTGAGGGTGCGAACCTCGAAAAAATGGTGAACAACTTCCTGAGCTTCCTGCGCTGGAAACCCTTTACGTTATATGACCGAAAAAAAGATCTGGAAGCGCTCGACCGTTTCATTCTCGGTTTGTCTCATCTCGACAAAAGAGTTTACGACAGTTTGAGTATCTCAGCGCGAAAAAGGCTGGATTCACGCCTTGGCCTCGGAGCTGACTACAGTGACGAGGGGATTCTGGATTTCATGCAAAGGAGTGAAGAGCGACATGTTCGCCTCTTTATGGACCTTTTGGCGCATGCTTCAGAGCTGCGGACGCTCGTTGCTGCAGCGCGAAAAGACATTGAGGTTTCTGAGCGAACGCGCCGAACGCTCAGCGTGATCAATGTGGACAGACTTCATGTAGTGGCTCTGGCAGCGCCTCTTTGGGCGGCGCGAAACAGACAGGACTTGCCGGCCAAAGGCATCAAGGAAACTCACGCGCTGGCAAGGTTCCTTGCAGTGCTTTTTGGTATTCTGGGGATCGATACGTCTCCGACGAAGGCATATGACTCGTGGCTGGAGCTGGACCACACTTCCCCCCTTCTTGAGAATTGACACGGCGAACGGGTGCCGACTGCAAAACCGCTGCGTGCCAATTTGGATCCATCAATTCGATGGAGTTCAATCATGTATCTTTCAGATCGCCAGGTGGCGAAAAGATATGGCGTTTCAAGAGGAACACCGTGGCGGTGGGCCAAATCCGATCCAAGTTTTCCCAAGCCCGTGGAACTAACGCCCGGCTGTACCCGCTGGCGGCTCGACGCGCTTGAACGCTGGGAGACTGCAAAGACGGAGGGACACGTCAATGCAAGGTGATAAGCGAAATCGAATTCTGGAGGCCGCGGAGAAGGCCCGGCGAGTCGAATGGGATCCAAGCACAGGAAACGCGGCTACCGGTCGTGCCACGCCGCCGGCTTCCAGCAGTTTGACATCAGTAACACCTCAGCAATCCGGCGGAGGCCTCAAGTTCCGTCATGCGGACATTCCGGTCGTCCGCAATGACAAGGGGTTGCCTGTCTGGTGCCCCGCCACGGCGATTGCAATGTTGGAAAACCATTCGGACTGGCAGGGCTGCCTGCGCCACGATGCCTTTCTTCAATGCGACATGCTGTACCGCCCTGTGCCCGGGACCGACGAAATCCAAGATTTCGAAATCCGTGAAATCAGGGACACCGATATTGTTCAGGCTCAGGTCTGGTTCAACCGAAATGGTTTTCCGGATGCGACGCGCAACACTGTCGCGGATGCCATTCAGGCGGCTGCCGGTGCAAATACTGTTGATCCGCTAAGAGACTGGCTGGCGAGTTTAGAATGGGATCGCCGTCCCAGGCTTTCATCGTGGCTAATGAACTATCTTGGCGCGGAGGAGAGCACGTACAATGTGGCAGTTGGACGGTGCTGGATGATTTCGGCGGTGGCTCGCGTGTTCTCGCCAGGCTGCAAGGCAGACGGCTGCATCGTGCTGGAAGGCGATCAGGGCAGCGGAAAAAGCTCAGTTCTGCGTGAGCTGGCAGGACCAAAGTTCTTTGGAGATTCTCTGCCTGACATTTCATCCAAGGACTCAAAGCAGTTCCTGCGTGGAAAGTGGATAATTGAGTTGGCCGAACTGGCAACACTGAACCGGGCCAGTTTCGAGGCAATCAAAGCGTTTATCTCGAGACAGATAGAGCAGTACCGCCCGTCATACGGCCGTAAGGATATTGTTGAACCTCGCCGATGTGTTTTTGCCGGCACAACCAATCGAGATGACTATTTGCGAGATTCAACGGGGAACCGTCGGTTTTGGCCCGTGCGAACCGGGTCAATAGATGTCGAGGGCGTTCGAAGAGATCGTGACCAGCTTTGGGCGGAAGCGGTAAACGCATACCAATCCGGCGAAGCATGGTGGCTGTCGGCGGAGATTTCCAAACTGGCCTCTCTGGAGCAGTCCGAGCGCGGCGAGGATGATCCCTGGGTAGTAGAAGTTTCCCGGTACTGCGAAGGACGGGAATTTGTGGCCTGCAAACCCATTCTGGCGGAAGCGCTCGGGTTTCGCAGTGAGAATATGGGGCAGCGCGAAACAAAAAGGGTGGCGGGTATACTGAGGTCTCTTGGGTACCAGCGAGACGGCCAGTTCACTTCCGGACCGGATAAAGGCGCTACCAGATTTGTTCGGGTTGCTTAAACCTGGGAACGATTGAGCAGTAGACGAAGCCAGGTTCTTTCACCAAGAGGACCTGGCAGTAGACGAGGTAGAGGAGGTAGATCGATATTGTGTTGGTATTCCGCGGCCGGCTAAGTTATTGAAATAAAACTGTTTTAAAAAGTTGGGTAAGAGCGGATCATGTCCGGCTTGCTTTCTAAGCAAGTTCACGCGAATACATCTACTTCATCTACTGCTTAGCTTCTTGGCGAGCGCACCTTGGAGGGGGTGGTTTCAAAGTCTCCAGCCGGATACTCGCAGACCCGTCTCTATCCGCATTCACAGATTTTTTTTCCGCGACTGCGCAGTTTTTTGCAGACAGATATGTTCCGCAAATGCTGCTTGCAAGCGTCAGCCGGAGTTAAAGAAGTTGTTTCGGCGTGCCCGAGAAATCGACTCCAATTCAATGACTTAATCCGCTGACTTCACGGCTGACATCTTGGAAACTTCTGGTTCCATGGAAAACCGCTCGTCAGCCTTTCGATCAGATCATTTTTCCCGGCCAGGCAGGTATTGAACAGTTGCTACAAATCCACAACCTGTGATCGCCGGTCGTCCTTCAGCCAGTTGCAGAGCCTGTTGAGCGTGATGGCCCTTTGTTCGCTGTGCCGCTTTCGAGGTTCAAGTGAGCATTCCCAGACAGTTGCGACGCTGAAGCCGTTTGAAAGGGCACGTTCCAAATTTTTTTGATCTCTTTCCCGGTTGCCGCTTAGCTTTTTTGCCCATTTACTGTCCGCATCATCTTTTACCCTTGCAGCGTTTTTGCAGCCGGGATGCTGGTGCCAAAAGCAGCCATGTACGTACACCACAGCCTTGCGACTGACAAAGACAAGATCCGGCGATCCCATGGCGCGGCTTCCGTGCAGCCAATACCGAAAGCCACGTGCAAAAAGTTCTTTTCGAACGATCATCTCGGGAACGGTGTTTTTGCTGCGAATCCGCGACATGTTTCTGGAACGGTCGGCGGAACTTTTGATGTCAGCCATCGATCTTATCCCTGGTCATTTCCAACCATCCTGGTAAGAAGTGTAATTCCAATCGTCAGGATAAAAAACAGGTATGGCGCGAGCTTACAAAGTAGTTGATCTCTTCGCAGGGCCTGGCGGTCTGGCCGAAGGATTTTCATCGGTCCTGGCAAAAGGAAAGCGCGTGTTCGACGTGGCGCTTTCTGTCGAAATGGAGGAAGCCGCGCACAAGACCTTGAGCCTGCGCTCGTTCACTCGCCAGTTCCCGCCTGGCACGTTGCCTGACGAATATTACCAGTTCGTGGCTGGAACGATATCTCAGGACGAACTTTTTGAAAAATATCCGGGTGAGTGGAGGAAGGCTAAGAAGGAAGCTCTGCACGCAACCCTCGGAACGCCGGAGGCCGCAAGCCTAATAAATCCTGCTATAGACAGGATCAAAAAGTCGGCCAGAGGGCGAACTGTTCTGATTGGCGGTCCTCCCTGTCAGGCATACTCACTGGTTGGCAGAGCTCGAAACGCGGGTAATTCAGAATACAATGCAGAAGACGACGGCAGACATTACCTTTACCGGGAATACATTGATATCCTGGATCGCCTTCGCCCGGCTGCATTTGTTATGGAAAATGTTAAGGGCATCCTGTCTTCCAAGGTTTCTGGTACAGGTATCTTCAAGCGCATTCTTAGTGACCTGCAGAGTGTTGGCAGTGAGGAAGGCGGTTATCGGTTGCTGGCTTTGGTCCCAAACAGAAACGGCAAAACCGCTTCAACTCTTGGTCCGGACCCGCATGATTTTATTGTTCGGGCTGAGCAGCACGCGATCCCGCAGGCACGACATCGTGTCTTTGTCGTAGGTCTGAGGGCCGACATTGCAGACAGGCTGGACGATACAGACTACGAATCTGTGCTGAACTTTGAATGCCCGACTTCTGTCAGCACGGTACTCAAGGGACTGCCGGAAGTCAGAAGTGGTTTGAGTCGAAAAGACTCAGCAGAGGACTGGCAGAACACGGTTCTCGAGGCTGCAGAGTTTCTTTCTTCATTGCAGCTTCAGATTGGATCCGCGGCTGAAAGAAAAAAGTGGAAAAAGACAGTCGGAACCGTAGCAAAGTTTCACCAAAGAAAGAACAATCCGCTGTCGAGGAAGAGTGGAGAATACGAGCTGGCAATCGAGAGCAGGGATAGGCATGGTTCGCTCATGGAATTCCTTACTGATCCCAGGATGCCTCTGCTTTCGCAGCACGAGACACGAGGCCACATGAAGAGTGATCTCGCGCGTTACCTTTTCTGCTCAGTATTCTCAGACGTGTTTGGGCGGGCTCCAAAAGCTCCGGATTTCCCTGATGAACTGGCTCCGAACCATCGCAGCTGGAAGACTGGTAAATTCGCCGATCGGTTTCGGGTTCAAAACTGGGACGAACCGTCAAAGACAATAACAAGTCACATAGCCAAGGACGGGCACTATTACATCCATCCCGATCCAAAACAGTGCAGAAGCCTTACTGTGCGAGAGGCTGCACGATTGCAAACTTTTCCTGACAATTACCTGTTCCTCGGCAACAGAACCCAACAGTATACTCAGGTCGGCAACGCAGTACCGCCTTTCCTGGCGAAGCAAATCGCAGAAGCGCTTGCGGAACTACTACCGTAAAAGTGCAAGTTTGACGGAATGCGGAACTAATTGGAAACTATTGCACACTGAACTCGAGTGAGCTTTCCTTCCGATTTGAGGAAAGCGTCACCCTTGCCATTGAGCGTTTCCGCTCCCAGTTCGTCCATTACGACTCGACTCTCTGTTCCACTTTTGACCCTCAACGCAAGTTGAGCAGGCAGATTTGATCTGAGATTTGTGCTTATGACTTCGCCACTTGGCTTTTGGGTGGCAATGATAACGTGAATCCCCGCTGCTCTTGCTTTTTGTGCAAGGCGTTTCAAGCTGGCTTCAATCTTCTTTTTTGACTCCGGATCTGATGTAAGGTCAGCGTACTCATCTAGGACTATTAGCCACCATGGAATTCTCCGGTCCGGAGAAACTTTGCTGTTAAACTCGGCAATCGAACGTGTGCGCTCAGATTTGAGAAGCTTGTAACGTGACTGCATTTCTTCAACGGCTTTTTCAAGCAATTCGCAGGCATCTTCGTCGTCCATACCAATCATCCCTTCAAGATGATCGGCGTTCTCAAATGCTTCGAGTTCCGTGCCTTTGGGATCAATCAGCAGGAGTTTGAGCTCATCTGCACTGTACTTGTGAACCAGACCAAAAAGTATGGTATTAAGGGCCTCCGATTTACCGCTTCCTGTTGTACCCCCAATCAGCAGGTGGGGAGAATTCGAAGAAGAAAAATTGATTTCGACAGGGTTTCCCGCTCTGTCAATGCCAAGTGGGCAGGCAAGCGCCTGTTCCCGCCGAGCCCATTCCAGCCAAAGCTCTTGGGCATTCACAAAGTATCTGTCCTCGTCTGATTTTGGAACATCGATCGTGACATATCCCTCGTCGATACTAAAGCGAATCTCCTGTTCTTCTTTTAGTCTGAGTGCAAGTTTAAGGGAGTCTGCTTTCTGAGAAATTGAGTTGGGCGTGACCCCGGCTCCCGGTGTGACCCTGTACAATACTGTTGCCGGACCTTCGGTAAATCGCAAATACGGATCTGTAGAAGGTTTAACTGAAACGCCAAACTCCGCGAGCTTGTCGATAATTGACTGATATCGAGCCGACAGTTCTTCGGGCGAAAGTCGCTTCTTCTTCTCTGGTTTTGGCTGGGCGGACGGCGCCGGGGCGCGGGGAGTATCAGGTAACGCAACAGGCTCTGGGGCAGGGTTTGTGGGTAGGTGACTTTCTGGCGGGATAGGAACCGCCTTCCCAGGAGATGGAATTGGGTCGAGCGATCCCTGAACAAGCTCACCGATCGCATTTCGAAATGTCTTTACGACTTCGAAGGAGTAATTTTCCTCTTGGAACCGCTCGACTTCGGATTCACCCTCTTTGACGTAGTTGCAAATCGAAAAGAGCCCCTGAAGCGATCTGAGTTCATAGTTGCCGGTCCTTATACGTTCCCGAATCTCTGTTGGCAGGATCAGTGACGTGCCTGTAGCCTGTAATCGTATTTCTCCCGAGAATTCTTTAGCTTCAGGCCCTGCTGAGTCAGCTGCATCCAGAAGCTTGGAACGCCAGAGATCACAATCAACATTCCCAAGTGGCTCATCTTCAGAACGGCCTTGGTCGGTGTTCACCAGTAGATCCTGGAAGAGTCTTAGCGTCCTTCGAACCTGTGCCTCGCCATGCGCGTCATAGGATTGGCGGAATTTCCCCTCCACAATCAGGACGTCCACAAATAGAGAGCTTCCGCAAACGGATAGCGACAATCGGCAAAGATCTGCTCGAGTGCCTTGAACACCACCGAACCATTCGGCGTGGTCATCCAATGAAATCCATATGCTAGCGCTGTTCTCTTCAGTAATGGGAAACTTCGATGCAGCTACATGTTTTGCAATCACAAGACCGAGCATTTCTTCTGTTATTCGTGATATTCCCATTGCCTGAAGGGCCAGACCAGGAGCGAGTGATCGGGCTTCATTATAAATCTGCTCTGAAAGCTTCCTATTGCTCAAAGCCCCTTCCCCGAGCACATGAGTTAGCTTTCTTTCAATCCGTTGGATCGAGTACTCTTTGCCGGAATTGGACGATACGACCAGCGTATAAAGCCCAGAAGATCCGACATTTTCCTTTACCGTCAGGATTTCAGGGCTGGATTCGAGGTTTTCAATCTGTTCGCGTGAAATATGCCGCTCGATCGTAATGACCCAGTGGCTCAGTTTGTGCAGGAGCTCGAAAAGCTCAGCTTCCTTTCGGAAGTCAATCAAGAGCTTAATCTGGTCTGTATTGGCCGGCATTTCAGCAGCCACCGGTCTTGTCCTGCGGTGGCGAACAACGATTGTTGACCATGTTTCTAACGCCTGATCAGACGCTGCGGGCAGTTTTGAAACTGTTATGGCTTCGCCCTTACTGCCACCTTCCAGGACCGTCGGAGGATCGAGAAGGACATCAAACGAGCCAATGGAAACCATGCTGGTTGAAGTGTCATCCTGCATCTGCGGATCGTCCGCGACGAAATGAGGGATAATACCAATGTCGCAATCAAGTTCGCCAAGTACGCCGGGCAGCCCTTCAGAATCCGCCAGATTGTGCAGTCGCAATTGCAAGGGGGGCAGCAAAGCGTCCTTGTTGCTCATCCGATCTTCAACTGGAAGCTTTTCAAATTCCTTTATAATTTCGGACCAATTGGCCGCGGGCGCAACGACATTTACGTCGACAGGAAGATCCTTCCAATCCCCTTTTCTAAATAGAGTTAGGAGCTTTGCAGGCAGTGCGGCGCCTTTCGGCAATACGACTAGTAGTGACAAACCTTCGCTTTTGTGAGGATGTGCAGACAAGTATTGAGATATCTGATTGGCAATCTCCATAATGCTTTGTGCATCAATTCCTACTTCCCGGCCCGTACTCCGATCAAGTGGAGAAAAGAATTCGGCCCAGCCCTGTTCAGAGCTTGCAAACAGCGTTTCTTGGTTTTTCCCGATTGCCAGTGCGGGTTGCTGATGAGGCGTAAGTTTTGAAATCCAATCGAGATACAGCTCTCCATTCTCAACGTTCAGTTTAAGCTTATCTGAAAGAGCCCGGGACGCCAGTTGCTCGGATCGCTCAAGGTATTTGGCGATCCATCTAAGGCGCAAGGGATGTGAAGGAAGCATAAGGAGTCCGTGTCCATCATTGGTTGAGATGGTGTCGGAATGTAAAAAAATCTCCGTTCGACCGTCTGTCGTACCCGCGGGAACAAGCTCTTTTCTGAAACGTTCACCTACGGCAAGCCATCTATCAAAGACTTCAAACAGAAGTTCCTGCGACAAACCTTCCTTCCTGCAGCGAGTTCTGAACATTTCCTGAACGTCTTTGAGTTCCATGACGATTGGGTCAGTAGCTACACTTGCCGGATAGCCGTTGGCCTGAGCCGTTTGCAGCCCAACAGTACGGCCGACTAATGTGGCTCGCCAATCAGTAAAAGACTGATGGCTAGGGGCTTCCAATCGGGAATGAACATCTGGAGCATCATCGGCTGTAGCCATGAGGCGAAACAGGGCGAGCATTTCAATCTCGGGAGGGAACCATTGAAAACCTGTTTCCTTTTCAACTGAATCAAACTTTCCAGTATCGCCTGAGCTAGGGGCCAGCACTTCAAACACCAGCGGTACAGGTTCCCATGGCACTTCTTGTAGTTCATCACTGTCTTCGTCTTCGCCGTCTTCAGAGTCCTTCCTAAGTTGAGGCGGAGGAACTTGCGTGACGAGACGGTCATCTACTTCGAGTTCGTACCCCTCAGTTCCCAGCTTTGTCGCCTCAGAAAGAGACTGAAGAGATGGACCATAGATGAAAGCCATAAGTCCCAAGGTTGACTCGGCGCTTGCGGGTACTTTTCCGAGTGAAATTAGCAATTTAGGTCGTTTGTCACCAACTTCCAAAGTTTGACGTTCTGGAAAACTATTTAAGAACTCCGCAATTTTTATGAGGGGATTTGCGATAGACTGCGTCGCCGGACTGGCCGCCTTTTCTATCATTTTCCGGGTTGCGGCTGTTACCAAGTCCCGCAGTGCAGGTTTCTCGGGGTTTTCCGGCTCTGCATCCAGAAACTTCTGTGCGTCAAACTGGTCCTTTTTATCCAGTCCTGCCTTTACCGAAAGCTCCTCCCATTCAGGAATTCGATCACCATGATTGTCAGTGAGCTCGTTTTCAGTACGCTCGCCAAGCTTCATGCCAGTAGTGTCCTTGGCGAACAGCTGCTCGAAGATCGCGTATGGCAGGGTCAGTCTTATTTCTGCACTTTGAGCAATGCAGTAATCTGAGCATTTTTCCCGCCAGGCTACCTGTTCCTCAGCGGTCAGCTCATTGCCCTCGACATCTCTAAAGACAACATCTTTTGCTTGAATGGCCAAGGTATCTCCATCCAAGTCCACGCCACTCGCACTGACGAGGTCCGCATGTTGCCAGTTTAAAAAAAGTCGGCGGGATATTTTCGCGTCCGTTGAATTTGTCGCCCAATTCTCATCTGGAAACATGTTAAGCTCGACAAGTGCCCGTCCAATCACGGCCTTTGTTTCGTCAACGTCAAATGACTTGTCCGGATCGCTGCGCTCCAATGCTATTCGGGTGCAGAATCGAACGTACGGACGCACAGGAATTGAACGCCTATTGTCTCGCAGGCTTTTCAGAACCTGAGTTATGAGGTCAACGACCAAACCCGGAGCCTGACTGTCGCGCCCAGAAACCTGCCGCCATGCAGAATGAACTATTTCCTCGGCAACCGAAAAACCATCATCCTCACTATCAAACTGACCGTCGAGGAAGTTTACGTCCCGAAGCGTGAAAATGTTCCGTAGTCCCTGTTCGTCGCTAACTGGTGCTGTTTCAATGTAGAGCAGGCCATGTTCTATATTGTTGCGATAGTACGTGATCGAACAATCCGGGCTGGCAATGAACTTGGGCGGGTACTTACCTTCTCCATCGTGCGATATTACGACCTGAGCATTTTCCAGTCGTGTACCTGCGACTCGCTCAGTCCAAATTTGGAGGAAGTTCTCAATTTCAGGCTGAAACAAGTTGCTGAGCCTGAAAACCGGGTGATTGTCTCCGGTGTCTTCTGGAAACTCTCTTGTAGTTATTACAAAAGCCGTCTCAGCCAGTGCTTTGTGGGCCAAATAGGCCAAGTTTTCATGAGACATTAAACTTCTACCCCAACCATGCGCGTCGCATCTGAGTACTCGGTCAGCAGTCCGGCTGCGGACAGCAACTCAGTCAGTTTTGCTTCATTGTCTTCGAAAATACTGGCGTCGAAAGTTTCCAGCAGACCCGACTCGCTCGCCGCTTGACGCGCCACTAGCATGTGGCATTTCTCGAATAACCAACCGTGAATAAAATCGTCCAGGGTCCTCTGAGTTCCCATAGGCACTCCGGCAAGGACCAAGGTTTCCAATGCATCAAGACCGAGATTGAAATGACGACGACCTCGCCATGAATTCAGCAACTGTGCCGTTGCGGCGGTTGCCCAGAAAAAACTGCGGATCTTGTTTCGTTGCGAATTGCTTAGAGACGAATATTCGCCAAATTCTTTTTCACGCGCTATTTCCACAGCTTCAGAAATAACTGAGAGTTTTTCCTTGAGGCATCGTTGGGACGCTCGGCGCAGCTGAGCGTTTCCTGCTCCACAATCGAAAACTATCGGACTAGGAGCGTTGGTTGGATCGACAAAAACTTCGGAGCGGACAGACTGCATTATGGAAAGCCAAATAGCCGTCCAGTTCACAAGAGCCTTTATTCGAGTGACGGCAGACACATCCTGATGTTGCAGGATACTGTCTACGCCATCGCGATACAGGTCGTCCAGCTCATCATTTATTACTCTAGATTTCTCTTCGACCTGATCCTCCATCGCAACGTCATCCGCGCGGCTATGGGCGGCCATGGTCTCCACCAGACGATCGAGAGGTCCTTCATCAGTTGTGTAGTATAAATTCGCGAAGCCCTGCCTGTTCCTTGTCAACCTGGAACTATCCGGATCATGTCTAAGTATTTTGTATGCAAGTGCTCCACCACCCCGAAAATAGCGTCTCTCGATCCCGACACGATGATGCCAAGGTTTAGTGGATTTGGAGACCCTCGCATCATAGTGGATCAGAGATTTGGTGTACGGAAAAAAGTGCGCTCGGTCCCATCCGGGACGCTTTGTTGTGCTGGGAATCTTTAGTTGAAGGCACTCCAGCAACCCGGCTAATGCGTCTTCAGACTCTTCATCTAGAATAACTTGTTGCCTAGCCGGGTGGGTCTTAAAGAACTCGTCCCAAACAAGTTTCCTTGCAAAGTCGAGTGCACGCCGTTTTATTTTTACGGAAGGTGTGTTTGGAAGCAAAACAGGGTCTTCGCACCCAAAAACAAGGTTCAATAGCTCAATACCAGGGTAGTGACCGGCGCCATCATAATCAAGAATTCCGCCGAATATCGAAACTGAAATATCAGGTCCCTTTGCCGTTTTTTGTTCTTTGGCTTGCTGCTCACTCATCAACCTGCACCCCCGACTCGAATAACATTCTCGTCAATCGCGACCGATTGAAGCTCGCCTTTTAGAAAAAATTTTATCTCAGCGTTCTTTCGGCTCGATTCTTCGCTGAGCTGAGCCAGAAAGTTCATAGTTCTTCTTATGTCGTGAGCGTAGAAGCTTTCCGGTACATAGCCTCCGCTTGCTCTGGAAATCATGTCAAAAGCTAACAGATCCAGAAAAAAGTCTCTTCTACCTCCGCCTTCCGAGTGCACTTGAAGACAAACGTGCCGATCAATCCAGTCAACGGCGTTTGACATCGCGTACCGTTGCATATCCTCGGTGATGCTCCACTGATCAATCATTGGTACGAGTTTGATATTTTTCGGTTGGATCTCGCGGGAGATAATTGCAGCATGCGTGGTTGCTGCTCCAAAAGCCGGGTCCACTAGAAGAAGGTTGGTTTGTTTCTTTTGCATTTGAATGCCTTGAATAGTGTGCAATCCAGCCACTATTCGAGATTTGATCCGGGACATGTCGGCTCCGTTAGCCTGTCCCTTCATGATTTTTTCAAAGTCCTCGCCGTATTCAAAGCCAAGTGCGTTCATCAAATTCGCTTCTTTTGAAATGCCGTCGAAGTACGCACGTCGGCGCAAAGATCGCACTACTTCCACAGAATTCTCTGCTTCCTTTCTGCGCTCCTTTTTGTTTCGAGGATTTCCAACAATATCATCAATACCATCAGCAGCATCTAAATACCCAGATGATGCTGCCTGAGTCTGAAAACACAGATCCAATTCGTCTGTTGGAAACACACCAAGTTCGTTGATTAATTTTTCGTCCAAAGAACGGTTGGCCCGCATGCCCGGGTCCAGTTTCTTGAGTCTGGATAGAGCAGGAATTCTGTTGATCTGTTCAGGCTTCAGGCTTGGAGGACTCAAAAAGAGCAGATTGTAGAAAGCATAACGGTGCTGCCAGCCCCGTTTTCTTGACCTCAGGCGTTGATGAACGTCTGTGCACAACAAGCCACCAGTTATAGCGAACGACACTATCATGAGCATCTCGCGTATAGTTATGACTGCGCCAAGCCTTTCAGAAACTGCGAGCAAGCCTTCCAGCCGTTGAATTCTTGACTGTGCCACCGCATCTTTGGACTCGGAAAAAAGTTCAAAATTCCTGTATATCGGGCAGCCCGCTCTGCTGTCACAAGTATTGCAAGCTGTCCACCTTCGGCGATCGAGCCAACTTTTAAGAGCTTGTCTAACAAGTGTCTCATTCTCTTCTGAAGCTACAGACTGGTAGTTCAGGTTGACCACATGCGTTTTGCCGTCACTGCTAGCCAGTCCGCTCTTAAATGACGAATGGAATTCGCTCAAAAGCTCGCGGCAGCCAATAGCGTCTGATTTGGCTTCCAATACGGCGCGGAGTCGGCCTTCGTTAGCACAGATCACTGTGAGTACACTTGTTTCCACTTTTGCCTGTTCGACCTTTTGAGCGGCAACGATCGGCCTCAGTTCAGAGAAATCCTTGTACACCCTTAAAGGTTTCTTTGAGCCTGATCCGTCTTTTCCCTCGATTATGACTTCGCCATCGCACCGATGGTTGATCAATTGGCGAGCCTCGTCCTGATTATATCCTAAGTGTTCTTCCAGCAGGCGCCTGCATAGATGGGTTTTGCCGTGCCCCGCATCGCCAGTCAGAACGATTATCTGAGATCTCTCGGCAACATCAAGAATGTATTCGAGTGCTTGGGTGTGAAGGTCCAGCGCATCATCGCTCTTCTGATATTCTTCGTAAATTTGATCGTGATTTGGATTAAATGGGAGGTAGCGTCCCATTCTTGAAACATGCTTGCTTTCAGCTTGAGGCAACCAACTTCTCCTGATTTCGCATTGGTCAACACAACTTAGGTGCGCGACGGGTGTCAACCGCGACGCGGTCTTTGACATTTCCGTACAAGCATTTGCGACTTACATGCCACATCTTGAATGCATGCGTTGGATGTGTCCCAACAATTCACCGTGTTTCCAGTAACTTCTTGCAATACTACCTGCAATTCTTAGAGCCCCTTCTGCTCCAAATAACGGCTGATTGCCAAATACCTACTGTCTTGTTGTAGGGATGGTTCGCTTTGCTGAAGTCGATTCAATAGGTTTCGTAACTCATTTGAAGGCCAAGGATCCTGTAAATCAATCGAGCGATCCAGAAGTTCGAGCACTAATAACGGATGCTGCCTCGGGGTTTCAGAGTCTAACAGTAGGTGGACCGCAAGATTAGTATCGTTTACCGGTTCAATCCAATCTGACAATAGGCTCAATGCGCTGGGCAACGCATCTCCAGAAACCGCGCAAAGATTAATGAAGGACTTGGAGATTTCTTTCGTTTTGTTTGCAGCGTCTTTTGGCCAATATGTTTTAAAGAAAGGCCCAACCCGATTTTCGAGATAGCTCTTACTTTGTTCTGCCGCCCCCTGTTGAGCCTTAAACAATGTGTTTGCGACATCAGACAAGTTTTCCGGTTTCAAACCAGAAAATACTTTTCGAAAATCGGCGGAGGTATATGATCCATTGGGTTCCATTGCGGCATAGGTAACAAAGGAAACATAATTTCGCTTGATATTCTCTTCCATACCCTCCCAATGGTTCGGTAATGAAAGGAAACTCTCCTTTAAGGCGTCTAGTAGTGGCCAATACAGTCTTGGGGAGAATAGAAAACTCGTCCAAATTCCGGCGGCCAATTGTGGTTTCTGACCCCAATCAAAATGTGGCAAAAGGTGGGCCGAAGTCCATTTTGAGTCTATACGAAAAAGAGTGATCACTGAACTGGCGAGCACCACTCTGCCGTAGTATAGACCATTGAAACTGGGCTTGCATACTTGATCTAAAACGGGTTGGATTTTTTTGTCCAAACCTTGGTCATCCTCCAACGCTTGAGCGAACCACCATGCCAACGCAGCTTCAACTGCCAATCCCACCGGGTGATTTATGGCACGAAATACAACGTCCTCGTTGTATTCAATTTTGTCGTTCTTGTGTGCCATAAGAACTTTGTCGATAAGTTGAAACATACGATCGGTGTTGTTGTCGATCACCTTGGAAAAACTTTTGATCCACCAAGCAACGGTATGACTAACGTTTTTAAAATCGTTGACCGGCATTTTTAGAAGGTTGCTTGAAACTGCGTGCCAAACGGAATTTGAGAGCACTTGATTGTTGGCCCACACTTGCAACGCTTGTCGCCAGCGACCAATTGGCCATACGTTTTGATTAGCAAGCGCAGATAGTGCCTCAAGGGCGAGATTTTCATCCTTCTCACACAACTGCTGCCAATCGTCGGTTTCCAGAAGGTCATCGGGGTCAGAAAACTCCGTCAACCAGATCTGTAGTTCCTGTATGCCTCTGGGAGCCGTTCTAACGACAATATATTCGTCACCGGTGGACGACCATACTGGAAATTCGTCTCGGCCATCACCGCTCAACTGCCAGTCTGGATAGGTAGCTTGCAGGTCATTTAAAAGTAATCTTGCTTGCTCAGTTAGTTTAGCACCTGCCGCTCGACATTTTGATAAGCGCAGCCACCTCATTCGGTCCTTAGCAGCACTTAGTCTTTTAGGAGAAAGACCTTCTTTAAAAAAATCATCTGGGGGCCCGACGACTAAGGCGTCAAAAAACCTGTCTCTTTGAGCATCGTTTAGCAAAGTAGCGATTTTTTGCACTAGTTGAAGGCTTTCACGCTGAGTGTAGATTGTCCAAAGCCAATAGGTGTTATCGGATGTCAACCAGTCCAAAACCTCATCGATATCAAAGTCTTGTGGCCTTTCAGAAACTGCAAAGAATGTGAGTCTGCGAAAAACTGGATAAGGAATTGTAATCCAGCGCCGCACTTCTGAAAGCGCTGTTTTCTCATCAGTGCGTGCGACTGCCAACCATGAATCCCTGAGTAAATCGATCAAAACTGTCCATTCGTTGTAGTCTTTGTTCTGCTCATGCGGTGAGATGGATGGTTGATGAATATATGATAGATCATGTTTTCGACTGGCTCCCCCGAGTGTTTCCATGAGCTCCATCGTGTCTCGTAACAACATCGTGAAGTCTGGGAGCGAATTTATCAGAACGGTTTGCCAATTCTCGAGCTTATTTAAAGATTTGATTGCATGATGGGGAGCGCTGGCGCGGAGTTCCAACTCCCATCGCACAATGTCAGAAATAGAGCTTTCCTTCTTGCTGGCGCTTGTGTCCCTGCTGTCTTGCTCCATCAAATTGTACGGACGACTGAATTCTACAACAGGGGAAAGCGCCCTTTTTAGCTCTTGCCTAAATATTGGAGTGAAGCCGGCGTCAGTGAGTTTTTTCTTTAGAGAATAGAGATGTGTGACCCAGCGGTCTTTGGTTACGTGCCCTGCGATCAGCAAACTCCAAAGAGCCTTCATGGGTGATCCTGAAGGTAAAGTCTCGATGCTATCTGAAATTGCGCCCTTAAAGACAGGGTGGATAAAACCCCCTTGAGCACACACCCAAAGAAATAGCTCGGGGTTGGCCACATGTTTAGCTAACCACCTCGCTAAATGCTTCATGACTTCGTCAAATCTATTTTGGTTCTCTGGGAGAGAAACTGGCTGCATCCATTCCGAAAGCTCATAGGGTGTCGGTCGGTTCAATAAGCTGAATTCGATTTTGGAATCTGCGGGATACTTGGAAAATATTCCAAAGCGGATTAGGTCCTGAGCACTAAAAGAACTTTTTGAAAACGGTTCTAGCCACTCAAGTGATGGTACAGGATCAAGTTCTGCAAAGAGTTTTGCAGGAAGCCCGGATTTATCGCTAAGTGCCCAAATCAAGCGGCCAACAAAGTCATCCTGCCTGGTGGTTTCAGCCGGTTTCAGGTTTGCGTATTGGCTTACAACGGTTTGTTTGCCAGTGACTCCATCTCGGTAGTTCGCTGCCCAAGCAGAAAGTGTTCTGTGAAGGTATGCGTGGCTCGGTGTTTCTTTGTATAAAACAGGAACCACGTTCTTGGCTTCCCACTCTTGAGCTGTTTTGCTCTCTTGGCCTTTAGAATAGCTTCCAAAAGCAAATGCAGGTTTGGTGTCTTCTCCCATTAATTTGTCTGCTGCCAAAGCATCCATCATGTACCGAAGGATCGGATCGTTTATGCTGTAGCCCACGAAACAGACCGTGTATCCCCGAAACAGCTCACTGACAAACCTAGAGGCCCAACGTTCAGTTAGATACGCCAGTCCGAAATCACCACTGGATACAACGAGTTTGTTCAGCTCGTTTTCTGAATTGCATTCAGTAAGAAGCCCATGAAGGTAAACCAAGCCGTTCCAACGATTTTTCGGCACCGGGAGCAAAGGTGCCGAATACCTATCGAAATTCAAACTGTCTTCTTTTTTAACTTTCTCGAAAACACGATCAAAATTGGTTGTTACTAATCGAGTTGGACCAGATCTGGTTTTTCCAAGTGTCAAAAGTGCGCGATGCGTTTTCAACGCTCCTCTTTTTTCGTAGACTGGTTTCAGCGAGCTCGCCAACGCTTCGCGAACCGCTCTTCGCCCTCCGACAATTCGTCTTTCTAGCAGCGCTAAAACTGTATCATACTGATATGCGCGCAGCGCGGATTTCTCGATGTCCGATGCCCGCTCGCCAAGAGTTTTATAAATCTTGGAAACTAGGCCCCCAAACATAGGCAACCCTGCTGGGTACGAGATTCCAGCGCCACAAAAGAAAACTACTTCGCCTTCTTCATGTGCTTCGAGTAGGTCAGCTGGCAGGTCGGGGCCGTTCTTTATAAACTGCAATATTATACTCAGTTGTTGGTTGTAGAATCGTCGCAAAATGAAACGAATACTGTTTGTCGTTTTGGAGTGAACCCGTAAAGTCGGGCGACGGGCGGGTAAACCGGAAGTCGCCAAATTCGTACATCAATTCGGCAAGCGGTAACAACCAAAAGTTGCGCGGTTGATCCCAAATGCCTGCGTGAAGGTGGAAGTTGCTTTGCACCGATGCGTGCATTTTGGGAAGCACTTATCCAAATATCATAATATCCAGCTGAAAAGGCTCAGGAATTCGCATACTCGGAATTGTCTGATCCTATTGAACTGACCTCGTAACAAGCTACATTTTTGGATGGGTAGGTGGAAATTTGTGAGATCAAGATAAGGCATAAATTGTTAAAAAACAATATCTTAATGTCGTATATTTGGAGGCGAGTACCGGAATCGAACCGGTGTACACGGATTTGCAATCCGCTGCGTCACCACTCCGCCAACTCGCCTTTTCAAGTAAAATCAAATACTTGCCGTGGTGTGCGTGGGGTTTTAGCAGCTTTCCGAAGGGGCGTCCAGAGGATTGCGCGCAATTTTGACGTATGGATTCAAAATTTACCAAAGCCCGCGACGGCAAACGCGCAGGCGCAGGCGAGTTGCGTCAACAGGGCCGTTGCTGGCCGCTTCAGGATGTGGCACAAGCCGGGTAACTTTGGGAATGACACGAGAGATCCAATGACAGATTTCGCAGCCCGGCGCCGCACTATGGTTGACACGCAAATCCGACCTTCGGATGTTACAAAGTTCCCGATCATTGAGGCGATGCTGAATGTCCCGCGCGAAAACTTCGTACCTGATGCGCAGCGTGAGGCTGCTTATGTCGACGGCGTAATCGATCTGGGTAATGGGCGCTGTATGCTAGAGCCGAGAACGTTGGCTAAAATGCTGGACGCGCTTAACATTTCAAACGATGAGATGGTTCTCGATATCGCTCCGGCGACGGGGTATTCCACGGCGGTTGCCGCGCGTATGGCCCAATTGGTTGTGGGTGTGGAAAGCGACGACTCGCTGGCGTCCGAGGCGCAAAGCCTACTGGCTGAGGCGGATGTGGACAACGCCATCATCCACGTCGGTCCGTTGGAACAGGGCGCGGCTGAGCATGGTCCTTACGATGCAATTATGGTGCAGGGCGGTGTCGAATGGGTTCCCGAGGCCCTGCTGGATCAGCTCAAGGAACACGGCCGGATCGCTTGCCTGTTTGTCGAAGGCAGTGTTGGGACTGTGCGGATCGGTCGAAAGGCCGGTGGCCGCGTCAGCTGGCGGGATACCTTCAACGCCAGTGCACCGATACTAGAGAGTTTTTCGGCGGAGTGTGCATTTTCGCTATAGTTCGCCGATAGATTTTTATGGCGCCTTGAATAGTTGAAAAGAAGACCGCAAACTGCCTTCAGGGCAGTGTAATTTCGTTTTGAGAGGATTTCGGTATGCGTGGTTCAGCGACAGGCAAGCTGGTCAGGGCATTCGCAGTGACCGCAGGACTTGCCATCAGCGTTATGCCAGGGCGTCCGGTGTGGGCTGACAACATAACAGACGCCTTCATCGGCGCATATAACACAAGTGGCTTGTTGGAACAGAACCGGGCGCTGCTGCGAGCGGCAGATGAAGACGTGGCGATCGCACTTGCTGCATTGCGACCGATCATCAACTGGACCGTACAGGTCAGCCAGGACTATACCCGGTCAAGGACCAGCAATGTGGTCACGACGACCGAGCCGTCCCGGTTTTTCACCGGGCTGGGACTGACCCAGCTTCTGTATGATGGCGGTGCTTCGGTTCTGGGCAAGCAATCGGCGCAGGAAACGGTTCTGTCGACACGGCAAACCCTGATCGACATTGAACAACAGGTCCTTATCCGCGCTGCGAACGCGTATCTGGGCGTGCTGCTACAGGAAGAGACAGTCGCAATTCGCCAGAACAACGTGGATGTTTCGGCGGAAGAACTTCGCGCATCGAATGATCGCTTCGAAGTCGGCGAAGTGACGCGCACGGACGTTGCGCTTTCCGAGGCGCAGTTGGCAAGCTCGCAGGCAGATCTTGCGGTTGCACGTGGTGAATTGAGCATTGCGCAAGCTGAATATGTCAACGCGGTTGGCAAGGCGCCAGGGCGGACGGCTGGTCAACCAAGTCTGCCCAATCTGCCGCGGAGCGAGGCAGAGGCGATTAGTCTCGCGCAACGCAACCACCCGGCGATTCTGTCGGCGCAGCATCAGGTCCGGGCCTTTGATTTGATTGTGCAGCAACAGCGGGCCAACCTTGGGCCGAATGTCAGCTTGAACGCCGATGCGGGCGTGCGGGAAAGCTATGACAACAACGACTATGTAAATGACGCAACCGTTTCGCTGGACTTTACACAGCCGATTTACGCCGGTGGCCGGTTGGCCGCCAATGTGCGGCGCGCTATGGCAAACCGGGATGCGTCTCGTGCGAACCTACTCAATGTACAGAAGAACATCACGCAGGGTGTAACGGACCGGTATGCGGCTTTTCAGGCGGCCAGTGCCAGCCTCAGGGCATCTACGGAACGGGTTCGCGCCTCGCAAGTCGCATTTGACGGCATCCGGGAAGAAGCGACCTTGGGCGCCCGTACTACGTTGGATGTGTTGAATGCTCAGCAGGATTTGCTGGACGCGCAGTTGGCAGAAGTGGCATCGCGCACGGAACGATCCCGCGCAGCATATCAGCTATTGCAGGCGCAAGGTCTTTTGACGGCAGAACGTCTGGGGTTGGCGGTTCAGATCTATGATCCGACTTTGTACTACAATCTGGTCAAAAAAGCCCCCGCGCGTGTCAGCAAACAGAGCAAGGATCTGGATCGAGTCCTCAAAGCGTTGCGTCGGGACTAACCGGCAATACTATTTGTTGTAGGGCTCGGATTGTTTGGCTACACTCGATCCAACGATAGAGCGGTAGAGAACAATGTCTGATAATGTCGTGAAAGCAGGGATCGAAGACGTTCTGTCTTCGGTCAAACGTCTGGTCAGTGAAGATAGTCGTGGTAAACCCGCCCCGGATCAACAGGGTGCAACGCGTAAGCCGGGGCGTCTGGTGTTGACGGACGCGCTCCGCATCAGCAAACCCGCTCAGCCCGAGGTCATATCAGCCAAGCCGACCCCTGATGTTGCCGACTCGGCCAAGCCGATGCTGCTGCGCACCTGCGACATTGTCAGGGCAGGGGATCCGGCCAACACTTCGGATGACGAGGTGGAGGCAAAAGCTGCAAAATCCGGCTCATCTGATGACCCTGCGATCAGTCTGAGCGCCAAAATCGAAGCACTGGAAGCGGCAATCGCGCAAACCGAGGATCAATGGGAGCCGGATGGCGACAGCGGTGATGCTTATTCGGGCACACCGACTCAATCCCTGCCGTGGAATGTCGAAGAAGAGTTTGCCGCCGCAAGGTCCATCGTTCTGACTGACGAAGAAGATGCAAGCGATCCGCGGCCTGAGGCCGATACGGCCCAACACGTTGAGTTCATCCGATCCGCACAACCGGTTGAGGCCGATCCTGCTGCTGATGTGGCAGAAGACGTCGCGACAATGGACTTGGATGAAGAGACATTGCGCGACCTGATCACGGAAGTTGTACGTCAGGAGCTGCAAGGTGTAATGGGTGAGCGGATCACGCGAAACGTGCGCAAGATGGTCCGACGGGAAATCGCTCGCGCGCTGAGCGCGAAAGATCTGGGATAAGATTCAGCCACGCTGCGGTGGCTGAGCCAGACTTAGCAGCAGGTCAAGATTCATGTGGCGTTCCAGATGATCCGCCAGATCGTTCAGCGCCTGCTCTACACCGTCTTCGTAAGCAATGTCCGACGTCACGCCCAGCGTTGACAAGTAGCGGGCGCGAAATGCGTCTGACGAGAAAATGCCATGCAGATAGCTGCCTTTGACCCGGCCATTACTACTGGCCGCACCTTCTGGTCTGCCTTCGACTTCCAGCCAGGCGCGGGCACGGTCCGGGCCGTCGGTGTGACCCATGTGGATTTCGTACCCGCTAACCGGTTCCAGGTCGGGCAGGGCATGGGCCGAACGCAGAATGACCTGTTTTTGGCCGCCCATGACGGTATCGACGTTCAACAATCCCAATCCATCAATCTTGCCTGGCCGGCCATCCACGCCATCGGGATCGGAAATGGTTTTGCCCAGCATCTGATAGCCACCGCACAACCCCAGGACATGTCCGCCCCGGCGAACATGGGCATAGAGGTCGATATCCCAGCCCTGTGCCCGGAAATAGGTCAGGTCTCCGATTGTGGATTTGCTTCCGGGCAGCAGAACCAGATCGGCGTCGCCGGGCAGGGGGCGTCCGCCAGGGATGATCTCGACACTTACGCCGGGTTCGGCGGACAACGGATCGAGATCGTCGAAATTCGCCATTCGCTCAAGCTGAGGCACAACGACCTTGCTCACGCCGCCGGTATGGGAACGGATGTCCATCATGTCCTCGGCGGGCAGTTTCCATGCGTCGTGAAACCATGGCACGACTCCCAGACAAGGCCATCCGGTGCGTGCGGAGATGTCTTCGCGCCCTTCGTCAAACAGGGACACATCCCCTTTGAAACGATTGACCGCAAAACCCTTGATCTGCGCCCGGTCTCCTTCGTCCAGCACGGCCTGAGTGCCAACGATCTGCGCAATCACCCCGCCCCGATGAATGTCCCCGACCAGAACCACTGGTATCTCCGCGGCACAGGCAAACCCCATATTGGCGATGTCACCCTTGCGCAGGTTGGTCTCAGCCGGGCTGCCAGCGCCCTCGATCAGAACCAGATCAGCGTCGGCGCAGAGCCTGTCAAAGCTTTCCAGCGCTGCTCCCAATAGCTTGGATTTGTCCTTGCGGTAATCTCCGGCCTTCATCGTGCCAGCGCGCTGCCCCTGAACGATGATCTGCGCGCCGGTATCGGTTTCAGGTTTCAGCAGAATAGGGTTCATGTCCGTGTGGGGTGTCCGCCGTGCCGCACGGGCCTGAAGGGCCTGCGCGCGGCCAATTTCGCCCCCGTTTTCGGTGACGGCAGCGTTGTTCGACATGTTTTGCGGTTTGAACGGCGCGACCCGAAGCCCCCGACGCGTGTAGGCGCGCGCCAGCCCGGCCACCAGAACTGATTTTCCGACATTGCTGCCGGTGCCTTGAATCATGATGGCGCGAACCATGTTTTGTCTCCTATATGTCAGGGCGCAGATGATCTGATTTGAGCCGAAAGGGAAAGCCCCGGATGAACACGCCAGCGCATCTTTTGATCGGGGCTGCCGCGTTTGCCCGGCCGCCGCAAGGACGTATCCTTTGGGCTGCGCTCCTGGGAGCGTTAATGCCGGACATGTCCTTGTATGTGATGGCGGGCGTGTCCCTTTTTGTTCTGGGCATTCCCGAACAGGTGGTCTTTGGGCAGCTCTACTTTTCCCCGGCCTGGCAGACCGTATTCGCCATAGACAATTCCTTTATCCTCTGGGGGTTGGCATTCCTGCTGGCAGTCTGGAGAGGTTGGCATGTTCTGGCTGTCGGTGCAGCGGCGGGTCTGTTGCATCTTGCGACAGATTTTCTGCTTCATGCGGGCGACGGACGGCCACAGCTCTGGCCTGTCAGCGACTGGGTGTTCCACAGCCCTGTCAGCTATTGGGACAGCGACCATCATGCCTTGTGGGTGGTGCCGGTGTCAGCCTTTGTCTGTCTGGCTGCATATGTTTTGCTGTGGCAGCGTGGATTGCCGGTTTGGGGCAAAGCCCTGTTCGCGACTATGCTGGCGGCTGAATTCTGGGTGGTGCGGCAATGGCTGTTGTTCTTTTGATCCAACAGCTTCACGCCTGACGATCAGGCATAGAAAAACGCGCTCTGATAGGCAGAGCGCGTTTGTTCAATCCAAATCCGCCCTGGTTCAGGCAGCTTCGGCCTGCTGTGCAGCGTTGCGGCGTTCGCTCTCTTCACGCGACAGGGCAACCGACGTGCGGACACCGCGCCCAACGAATTCCATCAATCCGCTGACAACCCGTTCGTTCGGGTCAATTCCTGCGCAGGATAGCACTTCGCGCCCATCGCGCGAACGCGCCCAGCGGGCGATTTGTTCGGGGCCATTGCCGTATTTCTTGTCATCGGCGATAGCATCATCAAGTGCAGCCAACACAACGGCCGCGAAAAGTTTGCGCGCACGATTGCCTTGCTCATTGTTAAAGGCAGTGCCGTCAACGAAATCTCTCATCTCGTTTTCCTTGTTGTTCTTGCTCTTGCATTTTCGGCGTGAGGGTCCTTATGACCGATTAGGTGCGATTCGGATACAGCTAAAATGCATAGTTGCGTTGCGTCACTTGCATGGCTTGCTGCAAGTGCAGCACTAGGTGTCGTTGTCTTGTCAGGTGTGGTCCCGCCAGATATAGGGACCGCAACTGATGCATCAACCGTTTGTGAAGGATTTATGTAATGCCCAAGATAAATGGGAACGAAATTCGCCCCGGCAATGTGCTTGAGCATAACGACGGCCTTTGGGCAGCGGTCAAGGTTGACCATGTAAAGCCGGGCAAGGGCGGGGCTTTTGCACAGGTGGAACTGCGCAACCTGCGCAATGGCTCGAAGCTGAACGAACGCTTCCGCTCTGCGGACAAGGTCGAACGCGTGCGTCTGGAGCAAAAGGATCAGCAGTTCCTGTACGAATCCGACGGGATGCTGGTGTTCATGGATTCTGAAACCTACGAACAGATTGAATTACCTGCAGAATTGCTGGGAGAACGCCGCCCGTTTCTGCAAGATGGCATGACCATTGTTGTCGAGTTCTACGAAAGCGAGGCGCTGAACGCGACGCTGCCGCAGAAAGTGACTTGCAAAATCGTCGAGACCGAGCCGGTGGTAAAAGGTCAAACTGCGGCGAACTCGTTCAAGCCCGCGGTGCTGGACAATGGCGTGAAAGTCATGGTTCCACCCTTCGTCGGTCAGGACGAAATGATCGTCGTGAACACTGAAACTATGGAATATTCCGAACGCGCGTGACGTTTCGTCACGTTTCGCATCAGACCGCGCAGGCACCCGCCGCGCGGTCTTTTCTTATGCGTTGGGTCGATGGCGATAGCGGGTTGGATCCGGGCCAAACAATTCCAGCATCAGTTCGTACTTGATACGATTGGCACTGACCTGGCGATAGAATGCGATCAGAAAGGCAGTGGGCCCCTGAATGCGGCTGAGCCCACTGGTGGCAGCCACCACGGTGCCGACATCCGTTTTCCCTTGCAGGACCAAGTAGCCACCCAGCATCAGTATGCCGATGGTGCCGGCCCCGTTTATCACGCTCAGCAGGAACTTTGCCGATAGTTTCCACAGGAACATCCGCCGCCGCGTGTCGTAAATGTCATCGAACATGGTGTTGATGTCGCGCTCGACGGCTTCGATATCCTCAGTCGTAAGCCGGTCCGTGGCACCGCGCAGAATGCGAACGCGTTCCGCCACGAAAGTGTTCACTTTGCGCTGCGAGGCCAGTACGATGATGATCTGCGGAACGATCATTGAAAGCGCAATCAGCCCCAGACCTGGTTGCGTGGATGAGATGTAGCCGATGACGCTGATCAGCGTTCCGATCTGAACAACCGGATCCGAGAAAGCACCGCCCGCGAATTTTCCCAATTCTTCAGCCTCAGCCGAGATGGCCGTGGTCATGGTGCCTTTGCGAAGGTCTTCGCCGGTTTCCTTCAGGTCAGTCGAGCGCCAAAGCAAGCGCTGGCGGATCAGGCGTATCATGTCTTCGCCCAAGGTTCCTGCGCGAAACCCCAGCACCCATTTCAATGCCAGGCTCAGCAGGATGACCGCCATCATGCCAATGCCCAACTGGATCAGTTTCTCAACCCCGACATCATCGGACGTCAGGTGGTTGACGATGTCGCGCTGAAACTCCAGCGGCACGGCGGCAAGGCCCGCAATGGCAATGGACAGCAGGATAAGTATGATTTGCCGCCCGGCACTGGCGCGCCAGATCGCGGAGTAAAGTCGAAACATGCAGGTATCCGGTTTGCCCCGTTTGCCTATACTGTGGCAGCGCTGGACGACAGGTTCAAACTTTACGATACAAGCTGCTGTGCCGGACGTGCCGTTTAGGCAACAAGGTTGGTTTAGTCTTCCAGGCGAACGGTGGCGTCACCGGCCTGCATCTCTCCGCTTGCGCGATCAAATCGCAGATATGCAATCCCGTACCCGCCTGACTGTGTGTACAAAGTTCCGACAGGTTTGCCATTTGCCGTGATTTCGGTCCCTACTGGAGCAGAGCCCTGAACGACGACGCGTCGCAGACCTTTGCGCAATTCGGTTTTGTGCTTCATACGCGCAGTCACTTCCTGTCCGACGTAGCAGCCCTTTTTGAAATCCACGCCATTCAGTGCTTCGAACCCTGATTCCAGGATATAACTGTCCGGAGTCAGCTCAATGCCTGACTCGGGAATGCAGTGCCGGACGCGCAGCGCATCCCAGTCGGATCCGTCATCGCCCTCTGGTTCGGTGGAATAGGTTCGCCAGCCCATGTTCGGGTGGCGGGGATCGGGCAGGGCGTTTTTCGACGCGGCCCCGGTGCCGCGTTGCAGGTTCAGATCAGCTCCCTCGATCACCACATCTGCACGCAGTTTGTACATCGTCAGACGTTTGATCAGATCATCCGCAAGGTGCTCGGCCACATCCAGAAGAACGCCATCGCCATCTCGTTTCAGGAAGAAATCCGCCAGGTACTTTCCCTGCGGTGTAAGCAGAGCGGCGTAGACCAGCCCGTTGCCCAGCCCCTGAATGTCGTTGGTAATCAGGTCCTGCAAGAAGCTATCGGTATCCGAGCCGGTCAGGCGCAGTATGCGGCGGGTGGGCATGGCTTGGTCCTCGTCATTTCCTCAGGCCTCGTGATATAGGAAGTTCCGATGCCAAGACCAGAGGTTATCAAACGTGCCTGCACCCATTTCCGTTGTGATTCCGACCTTTGATGCCGCTGACGCATTGCCGGCCTGCCTCGAGGCCCTGATGGAAGGGCTGCATGGCGGATTGATCCGGGAGTTGATCGTCAGCGACGCATTCTCAACCGATCATACGCTGGATATTGCAGAAGAGGCCGGCGCAAAGGTTGTGACCGGCCCGCCATCACGAGGTGGTCAGCTACGCCGAGGGTGCGCAGAGGCCAAAGGGGATTGGCTGCTGATCCTTCATGCGGACACTGTGCTGCAACAGGGATGGAGCGAGACCGTGAGCACCCACCTGCCTTCGGGCAAACCGGCAGCTTTTCGGCTGGCGTTCCGCGCGCACGGTGTCGCTCCAGCGTGGGTGGCTGGCTGGGCCAATCTGCGCAGCAGGGTGCTGGGTTTGCCCTACGGAGATCAGGGATTGCTGGTTCCACGTCACGAGTATCAAACGGCAGGCGGGTTTCCGGACCAGCCGTTGATGGAAGATGTGACTTTGGTGCGCGCGCTGCCACGGATTACGATTTTGGAGACCCGCGCCTCTACGAGTGCGGAGCGGTATGAGCAGGTGGGCTGGTTTCGACGCGGCGCTCGGAACCTGTGGACTCTTCTGCGTTATTTTCTGGGGGCTGATCCGCAGGTTCTGGCGCAGGCTTATCGACGCTGAACGTGGTGCGCAGCTCGACCACGGATTTCCCGAGCCGAAAAGGTGCCGCAAAACTGACAAGGCATAGGGCCACAATCTGCAGGACAAGAATATGGGCATTGTCCTGTAGGTATTCCCATTCTTCTTTCAGCTTCCCGACCTGCGCGATCAGGTCGTCATAACTTTGCGCAAGTATCAGGTAGTCGCCCGCAATTGCGGGAACCTTGCGACGCATGTTGTCTATGGCGGTCTGCGTGCTTTCGTCCAGTGAAGTGAAGACAAGGAACTGGTCGATGTCAAATGCATCGGCCTTGGCGGCCATGTCACGTATTTCGTCCATTTCGTCCTTGGACTGACCCCCAACGAGGAAGTGAAGCCCCTGCAAGGGCGCCACCTCATTCGTAACTGCGATGAACAGAGGCAGTTCCGAATTGCTGGCTGTTGAGGCTGAAAGGAATTCAACTTTTTCACATAAAACAGCGGTGTCCGGGTCAAAGGCCGGATCACAGAACCGCAGACGGAACCGGGCAGCATCTCTGTCAAATGCCAGCGTCGCGGCATAGGCCACGTCGATTTGTCGGTCCAGTCGCGAACTGTCCGACGTGTAAAGCCCGGCCAAAACAGCAACAAGTGCCCCGATGCCACCCAGCACAACCCATACCAGATCAGCCAGTTTCCACGCCCGGTGCCCCGCCGGTTTGCGAAACAGAAACGCGGTGCCGATTGTGCCTATGACAAAGAACAGGATCAGCAGGAGCAATTGATTGTCGGTCACAAAACTCATGGGCCCGATCTTAGGACCTGTGAACCGTCCTGCAACAGGGATCACGGGCAGTTGTAACATCTTGCCACATGCCCATACTCGGTCTTGCGTTGAGGGAGATTGTCCATGCCAAATGAAATTGTACTGATCCACGGGGCTTTTGCTGGACCATGGTGCATGCAGAATTACGCTTCCTTCTTTCGTGATCGGGGTTGGACGGTACATGTCCCGGCTCTGCGCCACCACGGTGGTGATCCCAAGAGCGATCCCGACCCGGAACTGACGAACGCCAGCGTCATCGACTACACCGATGACATTGCGGCTTTTGTGCAGGGATTGGACACCAAGCCGGTCATACTGGGACATGCCATTGCGGGTGTAGTCGCGCAGCAGGTGGCCGCACGGGGATTGGCCAGCGCCATTGTTCTTGTCAATCCGAATGCACCTTGGGGAACGTTGCCTGAAACCGACGACGAGCGCGCCGTGCCACGAGCATTGATGGAGGGAGGCGCGTTTTGGAAACAGCCCATGCGGGTCGAGTTCGACCTGATGGCTCCGTTTGCTCTCAACAAAATGCCTGAAACGCAGCAGCATGTTGTGTTTGATCAACTGGGGCCGGAAAGCGGGCGCGTTATGTTCGAGATGTTCTTTTGGATGTTTGATGACCACCACGCGATTAAAGTCGACTTCGACAAGATAGATTGTCCGGTACTCGTGGTCTCTGGTGCGGAAGATCGCGCCGTTAACCCCAACACCTGCCGGGCCCTAGCTGATCAGTATGGACAACGCGGAACTTTTCTTTTGGTTGAAGACCATGCGCATTTTCTGTTCATGGAGCCGGGATGGGAGCAACCTGTCACAAAAATTGAATCCTGGATAAACAGTCATGTGATCTGAAACAGGCTTGACAACAATCCACCCATTGGAGACATCGCGCCAAGTAAACAGGGCCACAGACCCTTTTTGCGCAAACTCTCTGCGGGAAAGGTTTTGGAGTGACCCTGTTCGTCATCCCTATCATTTTGTCGGCCGCGTTGTTGCATGCCGTTTGGAATGCCATAGTCAAGACAGCGGCGGATCGAACCACAATGCTGGGTTTGGTCGCTTTGGGTCAAGTCCTGCCTGCGGCGGTCATGGTGATGTTGCTGCCGCTGCCAAGCCCAGAGAGCTTTGTCTACATCCTGCTCTCGACCGTTGTGCATTTCGGCTATTACTTCATGCTGGGTAAAGCCTATCAGCATGGTGATCTGAGTGTGGTCTATCCCATCGCCCGCGGTATTGTCCCGGCGCTGGTCTCGCTCTGGGCCATGCTCTTGGTCGGAGAAGTGCTGCCTTTTCAAGCCTGGGGTGGGATCGCCCTGATTGCCGTTGGCATTCAGTTGAGTAGCTGGAAAGCGCTGCGCTCGGGCGTTGGGCGCAGCACACTGCAGTTTGCGCTGGGCACCGGGTTCTGCATTTCGATCTATTCGGTCGTAGACGGGATCGGGGTTCGACTATCGGGCAATACGCTAAGCTATTGGGCGTGGGGGGCATTTCTGCACCTGTTCATAGCCGGTTTTGTAGGCGTTCGGAAACGAGCGGCCCTAAAAGACCTTCCATCCAAAATATGGATGACAGGTATTCTTGGCGGGCTGGTATCTATGACGGCCTATGGTCTGGTGCTGTATGCCAAGAACTTCGCACCATTGGGCGCGGTTTCGGCGCTGCGCGAGACGTCGGTCATCTTCGCAGCACTGATCGGGTTCATATTCCTCAAGGAAGGCAATTGGGCGCGACGGCTGGGTGCCGCGGTACTCATGGCTGTTGGCATCGCCCTGATAGGAATGGCTGTCTGATCCGGCTGAAAAGCACTGGATGGCGGTGATATCTCTGGCTTAGCGGCCGACCTGAAACGTGCTTTGTGGTTTCCAGTGCATGTTGCCCTTGTCGTTGCTCACACATCGCAGCAAGCGTTCTTCACGCGTGTTGATCGTTTCTGTGACGGTATTGTCGCCAAAGATCACGATGAAGGAATCCGGGGAATAAGCCAGCCCTTTGTAATAGCAAAATCGCGTTTCCGCCCCGTCCGGGATCGGAGAAGCCAAGCTGAGCGTCTGTTGCGCCAGCGTCTGGGTCGCGAGCATGGCTAAGGCCAGCCCAAAAGTCAGTGTTTTCATGTCGTCCTCCCGTCCTGCAAATCTGTTGTCGATCAAAAGGTTTTGGACGCCCGGACCTCAATCATTGTTTTTGTTGCCGCAAGTTTGAACGGGATCAACGGGTTAGGCAACGAAAATCCGACAAGCACAGTGGCAACGCCGTGGGGAGGTTTTTTACGATCGGTCGTTTCTGTGGTAACATGACCGCATTGTTTTAGGAGAATTGAGAGATGTTCAGACCCTCTGTGGAAGCGATTATGGATGTCATGTCCCAAAAGGATTATTTGGTTTTCGATACCCCTACTGTCGATTGGAACCTGAACATAGTGGGCATTCGCGCCCACCCGGTTTCACCCAAGAAATTCGATGATGTCATGACGGTGTTCCACCGGTTTCTTGGCGTTTGGGATATTGCCTATTACCCGATGACCGCCGATCCAAGCGATCACTACCTGAAGAACCCGATAAACCCGGATGGGACGGCCATTCTGGCAACGGGGCAATATCGGTCCTGCTACAAGATCGATATTCATAAAAGAGGCCGGCCCGGAGGCCACAAGGCGCTGTGTCAAAGGCTCGGAAACGTTACCGTGTTTCGGGACAACAACAAGGACGGGAACCTGAACCTTGAAAATCCTCAAAGCGGGATGTTTGGCATAAATCTGCACAAGGGGCCAAACAACGGTGATGATGACACTGCGAATACGATCTATTCCGCCGGGTGTCAGGTATTCGCGGATCAGCGTCACTTTGCCGAGTTTCTGCTAAAATGCGAAGCCGGGCGCGACGCGTTTGGCAACAAGTTCACCTATACGCTGCTAGATCAGGCAGATTTCGAATAAGGCGACGCCTTGCGAAGGTTCTTCAAGCGCCGGGGCCGGTCAGGGGCTTTGGTCGTGCCCGGTTCCAAAACCGGGCGTTGACCCTAGGTCTCGACTTCGGCCTGAAGCTCGCGGAAATACCGGATGGTTGCGTTCAACCCTTCTTTCAGCTGCACTCTGGGTTCCCAGCCCAGAAGGGTCCGCGCCAGAGTAATATCGGGCTGACGCTGTTTCGGGTCATCCTCTGGCAATTGCTTGAAACTGACGGGGGTTTCGGCCCCCACAAGGGCCAGCACTTCGCGGGCCAGTTCGTTCATCGAGAATTCGTTGGGATTGCCCAGATTAACCGGTCCGGTGACGTCTGGGCCGGTCTCCATCAGGCGGATGAACCCTTCGATCAGATCATCCACGTAACAGAATGACCGGGTTTGCGTGCCGTCGCCAAAGATCGTGATCGGCTCGCCGGTCAGGGCCTGCATGATGAAGTTCGACACGACGCGCCCATCGGCGGGGTGCATTCTGGGCCCGTAGGTGTTGAAAATCCGGGCCACCTTGATCTCAAGCCCCATCTGCCGGTGGTAATCGAAGAACAGCGTCTCGGCGCAGCGTTTGCCTTCGTCGTAGCACGAACGCGGACCAACCGGGTTGACGTTACCCCAATAGTCTTCGGTCTGCGGATGGATGGTCGGGTCGCCGTAAACTTCGGAGGTCGAGGCCTGAAAGATCTTGCATTTCAGCCGCTTCGCCAGACCCAACATGTTGATCGCGCCATGCACGCTGGTCTTGGTCGTCTGCACCGGGTCGTGCTGATAATGCACGGGCGAGGCCGGGCAGGCGAGATTATAGATCTCGTCCACTTCCACAAACAGCGGGAAGGTCACATCGTGGCGCAGGAACTCGAACCGCGGGTTATTGTGCAGATGATCGATGTTGCGTTTGGTGCCGGTGAACAGGTTGTCGACGCACAAAACCTCGTGCCCCTGATCCAAAAGTCGGTCGCACAGATGCGAGCCCAGAAACCCGGCCCCACCCGTTACAAGAACACGTTTTCGACTGTCATAAAGGCGGGCCATTGCAAATCCTTAATCGTTAAATCCAAGCCAGCTTGTCACGGGGAAGCCGGGTCTTGGTTTGATTTGTAAACCGAAGGGGCTTGAATTGCAGCACATTTTGGTTTTTTGAGGGCACGTGTGGGGTTTGCATTTTCTCATCGTTGTACAGGGTGATGAGCTTTGAGCGCGCTTGAAAGGGACGAATGGGCATGCAATTGATGAACTAAGGAAAGGGTTCGACATCACTCATGATGCAAGCCCAAACGGTGCTTTCCCGGAGGCTAGGTTATTCTTGTTCGGGGTACGTCCCCAAATAGCTTAAGCAGAACTCTGTAACATTCTCGATAGAACCATAGGTAAACCCGGTTAGATTGGTCCAAGAACGCTTCTCGTAGTCGGAAGGATTGTACCAATGGTATCCGAATACCCCGCTGAGGTTTGTTGGTAGACTATTTACATTATACGGAGGGGTGATGAGATAGTTTAATCCAGTTAACTGGTTGTTTCCAATCCTTTCAACAGCAACTTCCTCAAAAACAAGGTAGCGGCTCTCTTCAATGAACATTAAAGGCAGTTGATGAGTAAAATTGCAAGCTTCAGAGACGCCGATTCGCACGATCGTAAAACCGCTTTCATTTTCATTGTTAAAGCTAGGCAGGAAAGGTCCACGGGAGAACTTTTGAGCAATTTTTTCTTTGATACCCGCCGATAGCACTCGGTTGGTCAACCAACTTCGTGCAAAATTGGGCCGAATGTACACAATTGACTCGAATGCTCTTTCAGCAAAGAATTGCTCTAAATCGGTGTCGTTGACAGTTTGTGAAAGACTCAAATAGAAGAAATCATTCGTTTTTTGATTTTGACGTTTGTCAAAGACCTTTACTGCTCGAAGACAAGCATTAAAAAAAGATTTATCGGCGATGATTTCTTGTGAATCTAACATAATGATTGTAGGGCAAATATCCCCTTTCTTCGATAAGCGGTGATAGTTTGTGAACTTCACGACCAGTGAAACTAAATGGGCAGGCAGCGGAATAAATTTAGAAATGACGCTGCTTTCGGAGATGTTGGCTACAAAAAGCCTGTCTTCTTCCCAAGAATGGAGGTTGCTCCTTCTGAAGATAGGTTCAACAAAATATGGTGGCCGTATAAAGTTTGTGAAAACGCCGACTACACGATAATAAACATCTGACATTATGGCACCCAAGAATCATAGATAGCTATTATTCTTATACAGCTCGTGAACTTTTTCATAAAATCTACCGGTCCAAGAATCAGGTGCATGACCATTTACATCCAGGTAGTCTAGTATTTGTTCATCAGTTAACCCCCACCTTCTAGTGGCGGCTAAAAAAGTACTATCACCAAGAAGGGATTCTGGGACTATTAACGCTAAAACGCTGTCCCTGATTGTTATTGGTTTATTAACTTGAATTTCAATCGCGCTGGCACGCTCATCTGGCCCACTTTGGCGCCAACCTTGTTCGCCCGGCATTTTCGAAAGGTACTGCAGCCCTTGTAGTTCGAAATCCCAGTTCGCAATTTCAAGTTCGACAGGAGAGCTTCCACGATAATAAGAAGGGTTGTCTTGGTATAAAGCTGACACAAATTTTGCCGCTGCATTTAAGTTAGACCCTAGGTCGAAGTCGCGTACATCGGATTCTGGTGAAAAATACTCTTCGAAGAAACCCTTTTTGAATGCGCCACTGTCAAAAGGAAAGATTCTTGAAATACTCCGTACCTTTTCTGGCTTAAGGATAAATGCAATTGGCACGTTCCACCTGAGATTTGTTGCGTTATATTTTGAAGCTCTGTATGCTGGGCGGCCATAAAACAAATAGAGAATGTTTTCTGAGAATACTTCGCAATCCTGTGGATCCAATGTCATGCCACCTATAATACTCCTCATGCCATACATATTGGTGATATGGGTGAGAGGTAGAAGTGGATCCGTTGCTTCATATTTAGAAATAAACTCGGCTAAAGAATCTTCCATTTTTCTCATAAATTAAATCCTCTAAACATCCAACTCCTCCACAAACCGCGCGTTCTCCTGAATATACTGGAACCGCAGTTCGGGCTTTTTGCCCATCAGGCGCTCGACCAGATCGCCGGTTTCGCCGGGTTCGTCCTCATCGATGGTGACCCGGATCAATTTCCGGGACGCGGGGTCCATCGTGGTCTCTTTCAGGTCCTTGGCGTCCATCTCGCCCAGACCCTTGAAGCGGGACACGTCGATCTTGCCCTTGCCGCCCAGACCTTTCTCAAGCCACTCATCCCGCTCTGCCTCGTCCAGACAGTAAACGCGTTTGGCGCCTTGGGTCAGGCGGTACAAAGGCGGGCAGGCCAGGTACAGGTGGCCCGCGTCGATCATCGGGCGCATCTGGGTGAAGAAGAACGTCATCAGCAGCGCCGCGATATGCGCCCCGTCCACATCCGCGTCGGTCATGATGATGATCTTGTCATAGCGCAGGTCATCGACGTTGAACTTGGTGCCAAGCCCCACACCCAGCGCCTGCGTCAGGTCGTTGATCTCGGCATTGGTGCCCAGTTTCGAACTGGCCGCGCCCAGCACGTTCAGGATCTTGCCGCGCAGGGGCAGCAGGGCCTGCGTTTTGCGATTCCGGCCCATTTTGGCAGAGCCGCCCGCAGAATCGCCCTCGACGATGAATAATTCCGTGCCGTCCCGTGTTGAACTAGAACAGTCCACCAGCTTGCCGGGGAGACGAAGTTTCTTAGTGGCGGACTTGCGTTGTGTTTCCTTCTCGGCCCGTCTGCGCAGGCGTTCCTCGGACCTCAGGATAAGGAAGTCCAGAATCGCGCCTGCAGATTTATTGTCCGCGGCCAGCCAGTTGTCGAAATGGTCGCGGACCGAGTTTTCCACCAATCGCTGCGCCTCGACCGTGGCGAGGCGGTCCTTGGTTTGGCCGACGAATTCCGGTTCCGAGATAAAGCACGAGACCAGCGCGCAGCCGCCGGTGATCAGGTCCTCGCGGGTGATTTGCGCGGCCTTTTTGTTGTTGATCAACTCTCCGTACGCCTTGATGCCCTTGAGAACAGCAGCCCAGAACCCGGCCACATGGGTGCCACCTTCGGGGGTGGGGACGGTGTTACAATAGGACTGGATGAACCCGTCGCGCGAGGGCGTCCAGTTGATCGCCCATTCGACCTTGCCGGGGGTGTTGAACTTTTCCTGAAAATCCACGGTGCCCGCAAAGGGTTGGTCAGCATAGGTGGAGGAGCCGTTCATCGTCTCCTTGAGGTAATCGGACAGGCCGCCGGGAAAGTGAAAACTGGCCTCTGTCGGGGTTTCACCGTCATCGATGGCGGATTTCCAGCGGATTTCTACGCCTGAGAACAGGTAGGCCTTGGAGCGGATGGATTTGAACAGGCGGGCGGGTTTGAACTTGTGATGGCCAAAGATGTCGGGATCGGCATGAAACGTCACCGTGGTCCCGCGTCGGTTTGGGGCCGCGCCGATCTTTTCGACAGGACCAAGGGGAACGCCGCGCGAGAAACGTTGTTCATACAGCGTCTTGTCGCGGGCAACCTGAACGACCATCGAATCTGACAGAGCGTTCACTACGGACGCGCCCACGCCGTGCAGGCCGCCCGAGGTCTGATAGGCCTTGCCCGAGAACTTGCCGCCCGCGTGCAGGGTACACAGGATCACCTCAAGTGCCGATTTGTCAGGAAACTTGGGGTGCGGGTCAATCGGAATGCCACGCCCGTTGTCGCGAACGGTCAGGGCATAGTCAGCATGCAGCTCAACCTCGATCCGGTTGGCATGGCCCGCGACGGCCTCGTCCATCGAGTTGTCGAGAATCTCGGCGACCATATGATGCAGCGCACGTTCATCGGTGCCGCCAATATACATGCCGGGGCGTTTGCGGACCGGTTCCAGACCTTCGAGCACCTCAATTGAGGAGGCGTCATAAGTTGTGGTCGCTTCTGGCGTCAACAGATCGTCGGGCATATGTGCTGCTCTTGTTTTTGAGTTTTTCCCATTATGGCAGGTGATGTGGTCCGGGGGAAGAGGGACGCGAGGTGTTGTGGATGGATTGAGGACGCTGAGCCGTTGGCTGCTTGTACATTGTGTCGAACACCAAGATTGGCCACCACGCTGCCTGCCTCCACGACGCGGGCTGGTTCCGCAGTGCCGTTATCGACCGAAGAAAGGCCGGCATCCCTGGCTGAACATCGCGCGATAAACCCGTCCGATACGACAAGCGCCGCGACAAACGCTGTACGCATCGGGTTCTTGTTCGGACGCCGGCAGGGCTGGCGCCACGCCGCAACCTGCTGGGATAAATGTCCGAAGATCTTCCTGTCGGCCATCGCTGTCGTGTCGGATAAACCTTCCTTCTTTCGGGCAGCAAGAGAGTTGTAACCGGTATGGCATACACATTTGGGTTTGGTGGAATCGTGTCTAGATTCAATTCGCTGTCTGGAAAACTCAATCCTAAAAGCTCAAGCCAGCCGAGGTATTTTCGAGAGAATCCTCTTTGGTTATTTTGCCAAATGAAGCAGTGTTTGCACCAGATCAGAACCCTTTCTTCAGCTGTCGATATCGGTTCAGTGCAGCCTTGTGGCGCTTCCGGATCATTGACGGAATCGCTGGAAAAATATAACGTGACGGCAGACTCCCAAATTATCCATTTATGAGTACCAATCGTTCATGAGTTACGATTTTTCGTAATTGGAAGGCTGCTATGGCTACGTTTCAGGACGTTCAGGCAGCAGTGCACGATATTGCTGCGCGTTTGAATGTTACCCCAGAGCTTGCTCGCGCTGCGCTAATTAACCCGCTGTTGGCGCTTGAGGAACTTGGGTTCGATCTGGATCTTTCAGGTCGGCTTGAGCTGGAGGACAGGGCGCGGTTTTCCAAGAAACAGATCGTTGAACGCAAAAGCTTGCGCAAAAAAATTTTCGTCGCGGCCGGGCATGAATTTGACCCCGGGCAGGAACACGACCTAGCAGCGGTGCTTTTCGATGAGTTGAAACTGGGCGAGGATAATTCAAAACGCCCTGACCTGTCCCCCTTGTCCATGCCGAAACGAAGAGTGCGTTCTTCCACTTCCAAAGTGAAGATTGCGAGGGTCAAGGCATCGGAAATCGCCCGTCAGTTTTCAGTGAAAGCCAAGGGCAACACAGTCGCCGGGCTGGATCCAAGCCTGATCGGATCCGCGAAAATTCCCGACCCGCTGGAAACATTGAACAAGGCTCACAAAATCATCTCTCCATTGCTTGCCTACAGGCAACTTGATGCAACGGTACCGCGCTTCGCGCCCGCGTCGCTCTATCATGCCGTGCGATCCGGAAAACGCAGGCTTGTCAATATCACGCCCCGCGCCGTTGTCACCGGCACTGCTTGAAGACACCCGGGCGCGATTCCGTCGCGCCGATAGACCGAGGACGTCAGGATGGCAAATACAAGAGGATATGAAGTCGTCGTTGAAGCCTCGGAAGAGGTCCTGCGAAAGGTCATACGGGGGGCGTGGAAGTCTGCAGAATGCGACGATGACCCCGGCGATGAAGGCCGCATTCCCGAATTCATGGATGTTCCCGCGGGTGAAACCTTTGGTGGTTTCGTCGTAGCTGACGGGTCTGTTCAGATTCCCGAAGACCAGTTGGACGCAAGCCTGCGTCCGGACATCACCGGAGCCGAAATCCAACTTGGTGTTTTGATCGAGATCGAGGTTGAAAACCCGCCGGTTCCTTCCGCGCAAATGCTGGCGATGACGGCTGATCTTGCTGCGGCTGCGCCAATTGGTCTGATTCCCGGGCGACAGGATGTGGGATGGCTGTTGGACGGTCTGCCCCGCAATCAGGTGTCAGCCACTCTGACCAGCGGCGACCCTATTGCCGCCAACATCGATTTGTATGCAACCGAATTCGTGGACAAAGCCTATGAGAACGGTGGTCCGGGTGGGCCGATTGACCCGGCCTTCCCATCCATCCCCCATGTTATCGATGAGACCGCGCTGCCATTCGCCTTGGGAGCGTTGACGACGGATGTCCATGCCGAAATATTCAACGACGACTCGGTCGCGGCGCACGATATTGAAACCACCGTGTCCGGCGGTGACATAACAATTTCGCTGCCGGTCTATCTGCGGATGTTCAACATTGTTGTCGGCCCGGCGGTACAGCTCTTTTTCAATCCGCAGGATCCAATGGGGGTCGAAACGCGGATCAACATCACGGCACCTTTCAGCCGGGTTGGTTCAGAGTTCCGCACAGATTTGAATGCGGCCATCGTCACCGTGGACGCGATCAATCCGGCCGGTCCGGAGTATGGGCCAGAGGGTGACAACTATATCGATAACCGCGATCAGCTTGCGGCAATCCCGTTGGTCGCGATTGACCTCGACGCCCAGATTTCCAGCGAACTGGTGTCGCGCGGACAGGAACTGGCCAGTGGCCTAGGCGAGGTTTCCATTGCTGCCCCGACCGTAGACGAAATCGAAGAATTCATCGGCGACTTCTTTCACCGGGATCTGGAAGCACGCGACTTCGTTTACATCTGGGGCCCGGAGGCAACGGACGAAGAGTTTCAGGTCGACAGCATCACCGTCGGAGTGACAAACGAGTTTCTGGCCATCGCCTTGAACGATGATGGTGGCGGTGACGTAGGCGGGCTTGCCAATTTCATTCCGGCTGACAGGGATTTTGCAATTGCCATCAGCGCGGCCCAGGTCGAAGCGTCGATTGAAGCTGCTCGCATTGAAGCCGAGTTGTCGGATGATGACCTTCCGAAGACGTTTACGCCTGACGGGCGCGAAGTCCGGCTGACTGATCTGGACGTGAGCCTCAGGGCGGGGGCGATCAGAATATCGGGCAAAGTGACTGTTGTAGACGCTATCCTGGGCAGCATTGATGTGGACGCCGACTTTTTCAACGACGTCGGTTTGCGCTGGCAGCCGAACGGTTCGCTGGGCCCAGACGGCGGGCAGCAAATGGATCACTTTGAAATCGACAGCGATGTCGATCCCGAAGAGTCCGTGCTGCTTTGGGTGCTGACGGCAATCGCCGCGATTTTGTCGTTCGGAGCTTTCGGAATTCTGGGCGCACTGGTTGTTGTGATCGTGGCACTTGTCGTTCGCGGTATTGCCGAAAGCATGGGCAGCGAAATCCTGTCTGATGAAGTTACGAATACGGTTACGGGCATCACCGGCTGGCCGGAAAACCTTGCCAGGATCGGAAGGGTCGAGGCGGTTTTTTCGGACCCGATCGTCATTGATACGGACGGCCTTGAAATCGCCGGAGATTTCACTGTTATAAGCAGTTGTGAGGCCACGGATGTCGTCCCGGCGGATTCGGGTGGGGCACGGTCGGGTGCTGCGGCGTCCTCCATGTCGCTCTCGGCTGTGAATGAACACCCTGACGCAGGCTACGAATGGTTGCCGGGTGACGGAACTCCGGCCGCAGTTTTGCCTTCGATCCAGCATGTCTATGCGGCAAGTGGTGTCTACACCGCGAAACACGCGCTGACGATCAACCAACCGGGCGGCGCGCGCAGTCGCAGTTTCTCGCTTGTTACCGTCGAAAACGTGCCGCCGACAGTGGATGCCGGACCTGATCTGACGGTGCAAGAAGGCGAAGAGGTCGCGCTGATTGCACGGTTCAGAGATGTCGAATACCCCGACACGCACGAATCCATGTGGTATTTCGGTGATCACCACGCGCCCAAACCTGGTGTGATTTCTGAAACAAACACACCTCCCGAGGCGACAGGTACCTCGACCGTGACCCATGCCTGGTGCGACAATGGTGAATACACTGTCACGGTGCGCATTCGCGACGTCAATGGTGGCGAGGCCATTGACACCTTGCGTGTCACCGTCACCAATGTTCCGCCCGAGGTCGAAGCTGGCCCGGATCTCTTTGCATATGTCTGCACACCGATCACGCTTGTCGCTGATTTCCGGGATCCTGGCTGGTGCGACACGCATACAGCCAAGTGGGATTTCGGCGATTGCAGTGAACCCCGCACGGCCTTGATCGAGGAAACGAACGAACCGCCAGCGGCCGAAGGCACAGCGACCGCCACGCATGTCTATAACAGGTGTGGTGATTTCCGGGCCATCTGTACGGTCATGGATGACGACGGCGACTTTGGTCAGGACGAGCTGACCGTCCGCGTCGTGCATTTGTTGAACCCCGGCTTTGAAGACGGGTTCCGTTCTCTGCCAGCGGGCAATGTTGGCCGTTTCTGGACTCCTTATGCATGGCTGACCGATTTGGCTGCCTTCCACGCTGGTAAGGGCAATCCCGTTCCGATATTGGCCCCGATCCCTGCCGATGCCTTTGACTGCGAAGGTTGCATCGTCCGGACCGGTGACAGGTCCCAACGGGTCATCGCGCAACGCGGCCTTCGCGTCGGTATCTGGCAATCACTGGGCACAAACCCGGGGTGGGGCTATGAGTTCTCATGTTCGTTCACAACAGAAGCCCGCAGAGCTGGCGGCTATGCTCTTGGGTTGGACCCGCGCGGTGGTGACGATCCGCGAGCGCCCTGGGTGGAATGGTGGACCGGTGACCTGGACGGTGCCTGGCGGCAATTGCGGGGTCGTGTGACGGCGGAAGCCGAAGCCGTAACGGTATTTCTGGAATTCAGCGGAGATGATCCGCGCAACGATGTGCTTGGATACATTGATGATTGTGCGTTCATCGCGATTCAACCGCATTGCCCGGACCAGCCTAAACCCGATCCGGAAATTCCCCCGCGTGAACGTTGCATTGATTTTCGCGGCCAGAAAGTGCCTTCCCGCCATCCTGTTTTGAATGTCGGCGGTGTACGGTTCTTGCCAGCCAAGGGCGGCATTCTTCAGATCATTGGCGGTTTTCAGCCGCAAGGCACACCCAAACTGTTGCTTTCCATCGCCGGTGTCTTTGCCCATCTGCCGGTCGTCGCTGACTGGGCCCGCTTCAAGGTGAGCTTTGGTGGCGGAAAGCCGATAACGATTATTGCACTTGATGCGGACGGCAACGTCCTGATGACGCAGACAGGAACGCAGCAGCAGGGTGTACAGGTCATAGAGGTTCAGGCGAGCGGGATAGTGACCCTCGTCATGCGGGCGCAGGAAGGAGCGTTGATCGAGCTGTGCTTCCGGCCGGAACAACCCCGCAGCACGCCTTCGGCAGAGCCTGTACCGGGGCCCGGCATCATCGTGAACCCGCGTTTCGACCGCGCCGTCGCCCCGGCTATGTTCAGCGTGGCGGCGATCGAGGAGGATAACACCGTGACCGGAACCAACAGCAACCGTCCGTTTGGATTGTCCGAGGCGGCGTGGGGTAAGCTGGACACTCAGCTTCAATCCAAATTGGCGCAAGCCGTAACAGACAGTGATGATCAGGATGCGGTACAAGTCATCTTGCGTCTGGCTCCTGAAGCGGGTCGCGATGCGCCTGTTTTCCGGCGTGCTGAAACAAAGGCGCGCGAAGATTACTTCCGCCGGCGCACACAGTCTCTGGTTGATACGCTTGAAAACCTGGGCGGCACCGGGGTCAGGGAACTCTGGCTTGTTGACAGTATCGCAGTTGAGCTGTCGCCCGGAGCCATTGCGACAATCGCCAATGATACCTCTGTTGTGATGATCACCCATTCCACCGAGCGTCAGGCCATTCCTGAAAACCCAATTAGACCATGATCCAAAGGAGCACAAAATGTCCAAGTTAAGCCAGGATCACGTTGATCGCTTCGAGAGAGCGGAACGTCGCGAAATCGAGAAGCTTCGTGCTGAGTTTGGCAGCGAGTCCATCTCCAAAATGGACAGCATTGTTCTGCGCGACCTCTTGGCCAACAGAAAGGAAGCGCACCTGAACGCTTTGCTTGGCCATACAGAAACGGCCCAGCTTCCCCGGCATCGTGTGCTGGTCTTGCTGCGCAGCGGCAGGACATCACCTGATCGCGCACCACGCGCGTTCGACAGGCGTCAGCGTCGTCGTTTGATCATGCAACACCGCCGCCATGGCGAAGACGTGGTGGGACAGATTGCCAAGAGCTTTGGCGAGCGTGAAATCGAGGTCGAGCAGACCTTTTGGCTGAACCACAGCCTGGTGGTCTGGGCCGATGACCAGCGCCTGACTGACATTGCCGGGCGCGCCGATGTTCTGAAGGTGGCTCATTGCAAGAATCAAATCCTGATTGATCTGGATAACAGCCGTCCGCTTATCAATGCCGATGCCGTTGAAGCCAGCGGGATCACCGGTGCCGAAGTGGACGTCGCAGTTCTGGACACCGGCGTGGACCAGACACACCCTGAGCTTGCTGCGAACTTCGGCACACAACAGGATTTTACCGGCGAGGGGTTGGGCGACCTGAACGGGCACGGGACCCATTGCGCGGGCGTTGTTGCCAGCAATGGCGCGACCTTCCGGGGCGTCGCTACAGGGGCGGTCATTCACGATTACAAGCTTTTGAACCAATTCGGCAGTGGGAACGCCCCCAACTGCGTGTCGGCAATCCAGCAGGCCGTCGCGGACGGAATGGATGTACTTTCAAACTCCTGGGGCTTCACCCATAGAAACGGGAATTGGGTCGATCCAGACGGGACATGCGTTTTATGTGTCGCCGCGGACGCGGCTTCGACAGCCGGCGTGACCTTCGTGGTGGCCGCAGGCAACGAGGGCAATGACAGTTGCGGCACCTATGACACGCGCATTCGCTGTCCGGGTATTGCGCGGACCGTGATTACCGTCGGCGCAAGCGATGACAGTGACAACATGGCCGTCTTCTCCAGTCCCGGACCAACGCCGGATGGGCGCGACAAACCGGATGTCACCGCCCCTGGCGTGGATATCGTTGCGTCGCGATCGGCGACCGGCAATGACATGAATGGCGGCGCGACTGTAATCGATCCGCTTCATCTAGAAGCCAGCGGCACCTCCATGGCGTGTCCTCATATCGCCGGGGTCGCGGCACTGATGCTGCAACAAAACCCGACACTGCTGCCAGCTGACATCAAGGCAGTACTCATGGCTACCGCCGTCGACATTGGCGCGCCGACCACGCAGCAAGGTGCCGGGCGTGTGGACGCTCGAGCAGCTGTCGGCTCGGTCTGATTTGGAAAATTTGGAACGGAGGATACGAACGTGGCAGACTATGAACAGCGGATGCAGCCGGAAGAGGGTGCAAAGGCAGTTGAAAAACTGGCCGAAGATGCTTTGGCGGGTTTCAAGGCGGACGCCAAGAAGGAATATGCTGAACTGGTCAAGCAGTACGAGGGGGCCAGTGCAACGGTCGGTGTTTTTGGTATGGGGTCGGTCGAGGTCTCGGTCATGAGCGGCGAAGTTCATATCAACCCGAACCAAAAGCGCAAAGGGAAGGGCCGGGGCGTCGGCGCGATCTCACCGGAAGCTCTTGTAGCTATTTCCGAAGGCCGGATGACCGTAATGGACGCCTTCCACCGTGGTGAGATTGTTGTTCGCGCCGAGTCCGCAGCATTGCACGAGGGCTACGACAGTTTCATCAGGAACTCCGAAGCGGCGCTCAGGTCGAAGCGTTTGCAGAAGACGCTGGCGCAGTTCCGCAAGATTGCGGATGTCTGACTGGTTGCAAGACGAACAGGTCCGGGCCACGATACCCCAAGTTGAAGCATCAATGTTGGATGCCGTCGCCTCGGACCAGCTGGGGTTCGAAGAGATTGCACACTGGCTTATCGGGGCCGGCGGAAAACGGTTGCGACCAATTCTTCTGCTGCTTACAGCGCGAAGCCTCACCGACAAAGAAGGACGCAAACGCGCAGTTCAGGCGGCGGCGGCCGTTGAAATGATCCATGTGGCGTCGCTCTATCATGACGACGTCATGGACCGGGCCGAACTTCGGCGTGGAGCGGAAAGCGTGAATCGTCGCTGGTCTTCGCCCATCGCCAGCTTCGCCGGAACGTTTATTCTGGCCCGTGCAATCACCTTGTTGGATTCCGTCAGCTCCAAAGCCTCTGAGCTGGCCGGTAAACACTGTGCCGCGCTGTGTCTTGGGCAGTTGCGCGAAGCAGAAAACGCCTACAACGCGGATTGGACCATTGAAGAGCATCTTGAAATGCTTGAGGGCAAGACGGCCGAACTGTTTGTCCTCGCAGCATCGCTGGGGGCGATGCTGGCTGACGTAAGTGATCAGGATCGAGATTCACTGATCACGTATTCAAAGTGCCTCGGCCTTGCGTTTCAGCTTCGTGACGATGTTCTGGACTACATTGCAAGCAGCGCGGAGCTTGGGAAAGGGTCCACCTCTGATCTGCGCGAAGGTGCCTATACGATGCCGGTGCTCCTGTGCCTGGGCCAGAACGGTCAGGCCGCCGATGAATTGCGGGCCAGGTTGAGGCTGGCCGACATGCAAGATGCGGACATTTCGCGTGCTGTCGAGATCATTCGCAATTCGGGCGCGGTCGAAGCTACCGAAAAGCTGGCGCGGGACAAATCCGAGGCAGCCGTACAGGTCATCTCGGGGCTTGAAGATCATGTGCTGCGCGACTCGCTGGCAAACCTCGCCCGGCTCTCTGTCGAAAGGAGGGCCTGACATGGACGGTCACGGCCCTCTTGCGGACGATCTGCCGCTTGCGACACCTTCGGAGGCCGCGGCCGAGACATGGGACGCCATCATTGTCGGTGCGGGGCCCGGCGGCAGCGCCGCCGCCATCGAACTGGCGCGAAGAGGTCGAAAGGTCATTCTGATCGACCGTGAGGATTTCCCTCGGGACAAAAGCTGTGGAGACGGCATCACCCGGTCCGGCATCTCTCAGTTGAAACGCCTCGGCATTCTGTCCGCGCTTACCGATCAACAGGAGGTCGAAGGTGTGCGCGTCCATATGCGCAACAGAGGCCACCGGGATTTTCGATACGAGGGCGAAGACGACTACGGGCTGGTTGTGCCTCGTTTGATACTGGATGACTGTCTTTTGCGTCAGGCCCGGGCGGAAGGTGTGGCTTTCATGCCGAAATGCCGCGCCGACGATCTGGTAACGGATGAAAGCGGGACTGTCACAGGCGTCAGCGCGCGCATGCAGGATGGCACGACAGCGGTTCTGACCGGGTACATCGTCATCGCCGCAGACGGGGCCGCGTCTCGATTGGCGAAAGCTGCGGGATTGCGGGAAACACCCGAACAGGGCTATGGCACGGCACTTCGCGGCTATGTCGACGGCTGCGGTGACACTCCGCCACTGCTCGAAATAATGCTGCCGTTGACTGATGTTACGGACCGGTACCTGTTGCCGTCCTATGGCTGGGCGTTCCCAACGGGGAAGGGAACTGCAAATGTCGGTGTCGGACTGTTCTGTCGGGCGTTTGACACCAATGTCAGGACACTTTTCGATCAATTTCTGGACGTGCTCCGAAAGGATTATCCAGAGTACTCGGGCATTCAGTTGTCCGGCACGACCTTGGGGGCACCGCTGAGGTTCGATTTCGCACCAGAACGTGCCGCCAATTCGGGTCTGTTGCTGGTTGGTGACGCCGCAGGTCTTATCAGCCCGTTTACAGGCGAAGGAATCAGCTTTGCGCTGGAATCCGGTGCGCTTGCGGCTCAAACCACTGATCGGTGCCTCCGCACAGGGGCAGGCCCCTGGGTGGCGGCGGATGATTATGCGCTTCTGCTGGGTGATCGCTTTGCCGGGTACTTCACGCTCGGGAACCGCGCAAGCCGCCGATACGAATTCATTTGGCGCGTGCTGGACGATACGTTCGAAAGCGAAAAGCCGGTCCACAACATGCTGCGCCGTGCCGTCTTGGTACCTGAAGGCACAGGCAATGATGTGGAAAGCGCCATGTTGGACGACGTATCGCCACTTGTGCGTGTGCCTGAGATGCCGCTGGGTGACGACCTGCGTGATGTCGGTGCGCGCCTCAATCGCATCGTGCGCACCGATTGGCCGTTTCTGACGCGCATGTCCTTCGCGGGCAAGCGGGCTGACATGGTTGCGTTCCGACCTTCGCTGTTGCTTTTGCTGACGTCCTATCTGGGTGATGTTGAGGCAAAAAGACGTCGGGCCGCGGCCACGGCACTGGAGCTTGCGTATCTTGGATTTCTTGCCCAAAGCGGCATACGAGGAATCGAGGCTGCCGCTGTAACAGCCGACGCCACAGCCAACTGGGGCGACAAGCTTGGGATACTCACAGGCGACTACTTGTTGGCGAAAGCACACGAAGTCGGCGCACGGGACTGCCCGGATCTGGTTCCAGCAATACTGAGTGCCATGGCCTCGGCGTGTGAAGGCCGAGTGTCCGAGCTTCGTACCGCATGGCAACCGGATCTGACGGTCGAAGTGCGCATCGCGCAAATGCGGCAGTGTATGGCTGCATTCTTCAGGCTGCCCTGCGAACTCGGCGCGATGCTTGCAGAAAAAAACGATCTTTTGAACGCCCTCCGCGACTATAGCGGGAACCTTGGTCTGGCTTACCTGTTGACCGAGGATGAACTTGCCCTGAACCGCCCTTCGGGCAGCACACCATTTGCGTCAGACCTTTCCAGCGGCCTATTCAGCGTGCCCTTTCTCAAGGCGGCCCAGGGGCAAAAAGGGGGCGCGGCAGCCCGTGCTTTCATCAGTCACCGCGACCCCGCGCGGTTTTTGGCAGAGATTTCCCAGACCACGCGCCATATCAAGAGGCAGCAATTACCTGAAAAATACCGCGATCAGGCAATAGAGGCACTAAGCTTCTTGCCACAGGGCGGCGTGGCAAAATCGCTTTCGGCGCTCGCAGGTTATGCGGTAAGCCGACAGGTCCCAAAACGCCGCGTGCTGTGAAGGTGTGATCCAGGTTCCGAGGTGTCCCGCTGCCAGTCAAAAGCGCAGTGATCCACGTTTCCTTGACCCGTGCGCCGGGTGCTTCATTCGGGGGCAGGTGGTATTTGTAGGCAGCGCATGCTTCGGAAGGACGGTTCAGGTTCCATTCTGCTGCCATGAGCATGCCGCCTAGGACGATATCCAGCCGTGGTTCAATTTGGTTCGATAATGTCGACAAAGCGCTTCGTGGATAACCGCCTCTTCTGCGGCAGTTCCCCAGTGGAGGATCCGGTTGACGGACATATGAGCGAGGCTTCCCAGAATGTCGGCCAAACTGCTTCCCAGCCGGCCATCCTGTTCTTCTCGTTGGAGGCATCTGAGATCCGGATGAAACCTGGCTGCACGTGCATTCCAGCGAGATGGTCGCGAATGAATGCCCTTTCCCACACCCAGTTCATTCAGCACAACGCAGGCACTCTTCCATTCCTTACCCGTGGCCCGACGTGCCGTTCGGCACGACGCCGGGCCGCCGCCGTAGTTTTCCGAGCACCGCTCTGAGATCGCCAGCCGAACCCCTGTTGGGAGTTCGAGATCTTCAAACAGGGCATCGATACTAGCGACTGATGCCATCCATCGCCGGGATCGACTGATCTCTGGATCGTTGAGCACGTGAAGCGCAGCGATCGAGTCGGCGCCGAATATTCTCTCGCAGGCGCCGAGCCCCAGTTCTCCGCCGTATCGCGCCATTTCAGGCAGGTACTCATCAACAAGAAACCTGTCTACCAATCTTCCGGCTGTTTTCTGCAAGTGAACAAGCACCCGGTTCCTCAGAACTCTGTCATGGTCGCTTGGGAACTTGAGGCGGAGGCGCAGTTCAAGCTCTGGGTCTGCGTATCTAACGAAGAACCAATTCTCGATAAGGTTGCGTTTCTGCCACAGCGCCAACCTGTTAGATTGCAGTTTCAGGAACTGTTCCAGCTTCATGGCATCCCCGAAAAGCCGCAGATACAACCATGATCCGGCCTCGTCAGCGCCGTGCCCCAGCGGTTGCCATGCGGCCGGGTTGGCATCGTATTCGACATAGGGTGTATCAACTGGCTTTGCAGGGGCAAAAACCAGTTCAGAGGCCAATCGACCATGCGGTGAGTCGATCCACCAATCCTCTGGCGTTGGAAGGTACTCGCAGATCGAAAGCGGCCTTTTTTTCAACGTCTTGATCAGGTTCGCAGTGGAAAAGGGGTTGTCCAGATCCCATGGCGTGGCCATGTCACTGGCCTCATCTGTGGGGACTATGTATCGCGGCAGCTCCAGTTTTTGCCGCGTTGTTTCCAGCCAGCTTTCCTCTTTGCCCGATCTGATCACCTCTGTCGGAACACAAAGCCGCCACCGCTCCGGAGCAAGGATCACATTTCCAGCTGAGACCCTGGGCAACCGGTTTCGATTGCTTTGCGATTGCCATGACCAGATCACCGTCGGTTGCCTCATGTGCATCGCGATGTCGATGAGCAGAAGATAGACCGCCGGAGCCCCGGGAGGGCTTTGGTGGGCAGCATGCAGCTGTGGACTGACCTCGACGCTTTGGCTGCCCCAGAACAGTCGGAACCGACTGCCATCGTGACGGATCCACAGATCGTGAAGCGGTATCCTCCTTTCCGGCGGCAAACCGCTGTCGCCCAGAATTTCGATTACATACCGGGAAAGGCTGGCGCGTCGCAGGATGTTGGATGACCGGGGGTCGGTGGCACACAGGATGTCTGCTTCGACAATTGTCGAATCCTTTTCACGCGTGGGGCTGTGTTGCATCAACGCGTCTGCGATCAACTGATTTCGTCTTGAGAAACGGCCGAAAATCGCCTTTGGCCCGCCCGGAAAAATTCCCTCGGGATAAGCTGTCCAGACTGGCTTGTGCCCGGAACTGCGCCCTACCTTGCCCAAAAGAACGCCATCCTGGATGGCGAGAGGGGCCTGACCTGTGTTGTGGGCATGCAGGATCTCGATATCCTGCGCGGAAAGCCCCCATTCGCGCGCCTCCCAATCGGTTTCCAGCGGAAAATCCTGATGTTTGTGCCTGGGGGCATCACTTGACGATCCCGTACCTGTAACGAAATCCAATCGCAGCGGCATGCCGAGATATGCAAGCCCGCTTTCGGCGTCCACGGCCTGGCCGAGCAATACAGCGCGGTCGCCGTACCGGTCGAGGAACCGCCGTTCAAATTCCAGAAAACGGTTCGGCTTCGGCACGCGAAAGCCAATATTTTCCAATATGTTCCATGCGCTGGCCAGCGCTTGCTCCGCGCGCAGTGGTGTTTCCAACGTGCCGACGCAATGCGCATCGACATGAAGAAAATCACCCGTCCAACCCGGCGCAAGAGAGCCCGCTGTTCGCCCCAGTTGCTTTAACGCGATCATTGAAGTGTTTTCACGTGCGGCATCAAGAGCAGTCCCGATCTCCGCCAAGCCTCTCTTTTGTGGGGCGGTCATATCCCTTTCCAGCCGCTTCAGCGTTCTGGCGGTTGCGTTATGTCCCAGAAGTATTGGATCTCTCTGTGGTATCAGAGCCTCGGACCGACAGAGATCCGAGATCGTCACAGCAGATTTGAAAGGGCGATCCTTGAGGGCCGTTTCCAGATCGGAAACCGTGACAGAATCGACGTCAAAGATGAACTCTGCCAGATCGGAATCCGCCGCTGCAATGATCTGTTCGTGGTTCCAGGGCCCGTCGAGATCACCGTTGGTTATCCAGTGCAGAACGTCCTGTTCCCACCAGGCCGATGGATTGCATCGCACCCTCGTGCTTTGCGTCTCGGCGGTTCCGGCGGCAATATGTGCCAAAAATCCACAGTCCAGATCTATGTCCAGATGGTGGTCTGCCACGGTGACGATGTCCTTGCCTGCAACAGGTATTGCCGCGCCCACTGCTGCGAATGCACCGAACGGCGTTGGGCGAAAACACATTCTGTAAATAAACCGAAACAAGGTGCCGAGAACTGCAGGTGAGAGGCGTTCGTCTTTTTCGAATTCGCGCATGACCATCGAGAAGAAACCGGGTCGCGCAATGAATAACGACAAGGCAAAGGCCTGATCGTGAAGTAACTCTGAAGCACGCTTTTCCAGATCCTTTTTTCCGGTGCTTTTAGTTACTCCGCTAAGATCATGCTGCGGTGAACGCAAACAAACACGAATTCCGAGAAAGGGACGAGAGCTGGGCAGTTTCGGTTGAGAATGACAATGGTTAGGCTCCTCGACATCCAGCCCCATGAACTTCAGGTAGCTGAGATAACCTGCGTCGCTTAAGGCAAGCAGTGCCAACAAAACGCCACTCGAGCCGGTCAGAAGGTCCGTCGATTGAAACGTCTTCCAGCCTGCGCCGATCGCGGGAAGCCCGTCCGGGCTCAATTCGCGTTCCACGAGGTTCAGAAGCCGTTCGGCGTGCTTTTCGATCAGGGAATCGACGTCTGCTTCGGGATTGAGAGACCGAATAGCGAGGGCCATCACCACAATTCCGGCATCGCCATGACATAGCGCTCCGTCATTGATGCCCGTCTCGCTGAGAGGCCTGGCAATGCAGGATGTCAGAACCCGCGATGTGATGTCGCGTATTTCGTCTTCCATCCCAACCAGCGCCGCCGCCGCGAGTGCGGTATAGATGATCCCAAGATCGCCGTAACACCACGCAAAACGTGACGGTACTTCCCACGCGTGGCTGAGCGCTGACATGCAGGGGAAACAGGATGACAGACCGCTGTCCGAAAACGCGCCCCGATGCGAAAGAAGAAACAGGACCGCGTCTTTGAGGTCTTCGATGTGTCGTGGCGTGAACGCGTGCCGCCGACCCAAACGGGCCAGAGCCAGAACGGCACCAGGTGAACCGTGAGCCAATCCCATATTGACAAGGTAACGCTTTGTCTTCTGGGAACCGGCCTCGTCTTCCGGAGAGGAAAAGGGTTCTGTCCACGCCAATCCCCGCTCTGTTCGGGCCGAGTGCCTCCAAAGCTCCTTTGCCAAACGCAAACACAGCGTCTTTCCCCCAAGACGGGCCGTTTGGGATTTCGGTTCGCAAAGAAATACGGATATGCCTGCAAGCCCCGAAACGTGATCGAAATGTCCCATCCACGGAGCTTCGAGAAGGCGTTGCGAAACCGAACGCAGGGCACGGTCGAGCGCCAGTTGCGCTTCAGGATCGTTCGGATTGGCGTCCAAGGTATGACAGGCGAGCAACCCAAGACCGGCTCGGCCATCGAACAGTGAAACAGGGGCTCCGCGCAGTTCTCGGTCGCGAGCCCAGATGGTCGAAAGGCGACGTGACGCAGCGTATCGCACCCGATCGTCATCCAGAAACCTGTCTGCCGCCAGCAATGCCAGCGCCTCTCCTGCGACAGCGCTTCCCAGCCCGATTGCATCAGTTCTGATCGGAGCCACAACGAGCGACCCTGCAATAGACCGTATGGCCGCATCAATCCTCGTCGATGAAATAGACATTGACTATGACAGTTTCCCCGCCAAACGGGATTCATCATTCAGCAGGCGTTCGGATGGCATCCTTTGCTGCTTGCACGGATACTGCACCAATTTGCGCAACAATTCTTCGCCCAACTGAACGTTCGGCGCGTCGGACCGCCAACGCTGCCGGCGTCGACGAAGCCGAAGGCAGGACCGGTGGAGGTAGGATTGAAGCCAGAATAATGATCCCCCAGTTCGCCCAAGGATTCGATGGATGTCAAAAGCGCGTCTACGCGGTGTTCGACGGTTTCCAGTCTGTCTTCCGGGCCGGATTCCATGACGCGCATCAACTGGTCGAGACGTTGCTCGATCGCGGTCAGCCTGTCATCGACAGACCTGCATTCCGGATCTGTCTTTTCGCTTTCGGTGTAATCGTGTTCTTTGCGATTGTCGTTTTCGTCAGCACTCATTTCTCTCTCCAGAATCTGAGGTGGTCGAATAGTCGACTTGGGACCGCCTGAGAAAAAACGTGTCGTTCAAATATCAACTCCGATGGAATCGGAGGGTCTTTGTGATGAGAGATTTCAATAATATACGAAAACGAGCATTTTGTCATGGAGCAAGCAGAGCAACGCACAGTTGTCCCAATGGTACTGTCAGCGACCATGAGCTGGTGTCAGGCAGGCGAACCGGCACGGTCAATCTTGCCAACGGTTTTGTGCATCACCCGTTGTCCGCTTCTTTCAGCCCCTCGATCTGCAAATCGAACCCGGCCTGAATATGAGCAGTGAAGGTTTCCAGTGCTTCTGTCACGTCTCCGGTTTCAATCGCGTCGACAAGCGCCTGATGATCACCGAGAGATTTTGAGATGTCGACATTTTCAATTGCGGAAAACAGGTGAAAGGCCATGGCCTTGCCCCAGATCATGTCGAACATGTCCAGCAGGAACTTGTTTCCCGCTTCGACCATAAAGGCGCGGTGAATGCGTCGGTTGGCAATGAAGTAGTCGCGTGTCGTAGGGTTGGTCAGGTTTTCTTCGCGCCGAATCAATTCGCGCAGACCGTCCAGAACCGTGGGTTCCGCATGGGCCGCGAGAATCCGCGCAGCCTGACCTTCGATAGCAGCGCGGGCCTGGTACAGTTGCCGGACTTCGGTTTGATCCATGCGTGCCAGCCGGAATCCACCGCTTGCGGCGACTTCCAGAACCCCTTCGGTTTCCAGCCGCATCAGAGCCTCGCGAACCGGGGTGCGGCTGATATTCAGCTCTGCTGCCAGCTTCTCCTGAACCAATCGATCTTCTGTGGATATTTCGCGGCTCATTATGGCTTCGACCAGTTGATCATAAACCTCGTCCGCCAGCCGTCTGCGCTGTGTCTTTATCTGTTTCAGAGCCACTCGGAGCCTCTCTTTCCGTGTTTTGTGAATTCTGTATTCAAAAAAGCATCTGGTGCCAAGGCGAATGGGCTTGCTATTGCTCGTGTACTGTATACAGTATACAGACGCAATTGAACAGGGAGCACTTCATGTGTGGTATCGCTGGAAGGATTCTAACCGCACCCGGGCAGGTCGGGGCGGATCTGGTGGACCTGATGGATGCGCAGGAACACCGTGGCGCAGATAGCACCGGGTTTGCAGTTTATGGGCTACCACGAGACACCGGATACGTTTTGCGGGGGATGGGTTTTGATAAATCCCGGCAGGATGCTGACCTGGAAGCGTTTGAGGCGGTTTTGAAAGATCACGGCTCTGGCTTTCTGTCTGACCCGAAGATTGTAGCTGATGAGAACCGGCATTATTGCTTCCGGGCGGAAATCTCGGACCCGGCTGATCTGCAGGCCTGGGTGCGGGATGCAGATGAACTGACGGACCGGTTCGAAGTGCAGTCCTGTGGCCGTAGCCTTGAGATCATCAAGGATATCGGCGGGGCCGAAGCGGTTGCCGAAAAACATGGCGTGCGTGACATGATCGGAACTCACGGTCTGGGTCATGCGCGGCTTGCGACGGAAAGCTCGGTCCTGCCCAACGCTTCGCACCCGTTCTGGGCGCGGCCGTTTTCGGATGTGGCGATCGTGCATAACGGCCAGATCACCGACTATTTTACATGGCGCGATAAGCTGAGCCGGAAGGGCTATCGCTTTTTGACCGAGAATGACAGCGAGTTGATTGCGGTCTGGGTCAGCGACCAGATGAAAGCTGGCCTGACGATGGAGCAGGCGCTGAAGAAGTCGATTACCTCTATCGACGGGGTATTTACGTACATGATTGCAACGCCGGACGGGATCGGCTTTGCCAAGGATCGGTTCGCGATGAAGCCGCTGGTTGTGGTCAATCGCAATGGGGATCTGGCCGCCGCGACCGAGGAACAGGCTGTTCGTCGCGTGATGGCCGAGGAATGCGACGTGATCAACTATGATGGCCCTTCGCTGACCGGCATCTGGGGTGTCGGCAACCGGAGCCTGGCAGCATGAGCGAGGTAGCAAGACAGATGGATGAAATCGTCATCGAAGTCGGCAAGCGGCATATTCGTGAGGTGAACCGGGATATCATGGCCGCCTGCGCATCAGGACAGCCGATCCGGGTTGTCGATACGCTGTCGCGGCACAATCTGGGCGTGGGTCTACCGGACAATGTGGACATCACCTTCGAAGGCTCAGTGGGATATTATTGCGGCGGTTTGAATACTGGCGCCAACATCTCCATCGAACGCAATTGCGGGTGGGCCGTGGGTGAGGGGATGGCCAAGGGTCACATCACTGTCGGCGGCTATGCGGGCATGTCCTGTGGAGCGGCGATGATTGGCGGCACCATTCATGTCAAAGGTGATGCGGGGCCACGGGTGGGCGTCGCCATGAAGGGCGGCAACATCGTGGTCGAAGGCAGGATCGGCTATCAATCCGGTTTCATGGCGCATGCTGGACGGATCATTGCGCTGGGCGGTGCAGGTGAATCCTGTGCAGACGCGCTGTGGGAAGGCGAGGTTTGGGTCGCAGGCGAAGTTGACAGTCTGGGCGTGGACGTCGACGTGATCGAACCCACTGCTGAAGAGGTGGCCGAGGTCGATGCGATCCTTGATCCTCTGGGGCTGGTCGACAGCTCTCGTAACTGGCGCAAAATGGTCTCTGGCCAGCGTCTTTGGTATTTTGAAAGCAGGGACGCAAGCGCATGGCTCATGATCTGAGTAAACCCTATGAGTATCCGTTCGAAGTCGCGTCCGAGGAAGAAATAAGGTTCCGCGATACGGGTGCGGTCGAAGGTCGGCCGGCCGGTGTGCCTTCGTCCTATGATGAGGGGGGATCGACCCGCTGGACACCCGAAGCGATATCGGAAGTTCACGCACTGGCGCAGCTTGGGCGGTATCAGGTGCGTGGCTACAATACGTTCAACAAGCAGTTGCCGACATTCGACGATTTGACATTTGTCCCGGCGACAATGACCCGCCTGCCGCTGGAAGGGTACCGCGAGAGCTGCGATACGACGACAGTTCTAGGTGGCGGGCGCGGATTGGTGGAACGGCCACTGGAACTGAAAATCCCGATCTATATCGCATCGATGTCTTTCGGCGCGCTCTCGGCCTCGGCCAAAGCGTCGCTTGGTTATGGGGCCTCGAAGGTGGGTACCATGACCTGCACCGGCGAAGGCGGCATGCTGGAAGAGGAGCGCGAAGCCTCCCAGCGCCTGCTCTACCAGATGTCGCCCGCCCGCTATGGAGTCGATCTGGATCACCTGCGCCGGGCCGATGCCTTGGAGATTGTTGTGGGGCAGGGGGCCAAACCGGGCACCGGCGGTTTGCTGCTGGGTATGAAAGTCAGCCCGCGCGTCAGCGAGATGCGCACTTTGCCGGAAGGGGTCGATCAGCGATCCACCATCCGGCATCCGGATTTTCTAGGGGCAGACGATCTGGCGGTCAAGATTGAGGAACTGCGGATCGCCACGAACTATCAGGTGCCGATCTTCATCAAGATGGGGGCGACACGGCCCCGGTTCGACGTGGCCGTGGCCGCAAAGGCCGGTGCCGATGTGGTTGTGGTTGACGGGGCCGAAGGCGGCACCGGTGCTTCGCCCGAGTTGCTGCTGAATCACACTGGCATTCCGACCATGAGTGCCATTCGCGCAGCACGCGAAGCGCTGGATGAGTGTGGGATGAGCGGCAAGGTCTCGCTTGTCGCCGCGGGGGGTATTCGATCAGGTGTGGACGCGGCCAAATGTCTGGCACTTGGGGCGGACGCGGTCATGATCGGGAACGCCGCGATGGTCGCGCTGGGGTGCAACACTCCGAGATATCTGGACGATTATAAGGCGTTGGGCACATCGCCGGGGGCGTGCCATCACTGCCATACGGGCCGCTGCCCGGTTGGGATCGCGACGCAGGACCCTGACCTTGAAGCGCGTATGAACCCGCATGCAGGTGCAGAGCGCGTGGCCCGGTATCTGACCGCGATGACAATGGAGATCACGGCGCTTGCCAAGGCCTGCGGCAAATCCTCGGTACACAATCTGGAAACCGAAGATCTGCGCGCGCTCAGTTTTCAGGCCTCGGCCTTTACCGGCGTCAAGATGGCGGGCATCGACCGGGCCTTCGACTGGTGAGGATTGCGCTTCTTGAACTGACCCTCCATCCCTTGCCACTGCTTGAGGGTCTGCCGCGGACGGCTCATCAGATCCGCGCATGGCTTGAACCGCATCTGCCCGAAGCCCAATTTTCCACGGTGGATGTGGTCGATGGCGTGCCATTGCCACAGTTCAGGGATTTTGATGGGGTTGTTGTCGGAGGGTCCGAATTCGGTGTCTATGATGACACGGAATGGATGCGGCCCCTTCGCGATTTCCTGGAAATGTGCCGGGACCATGCCAAGCCGGTCTTCGGCATCTGCTTTGGCCATCAGATCATGGCGGATGTCTATGGGGGCAAGGCCGAGAAGGCCAAGGTCGGCAATGTCGTCGGTGCACGAGGCTTTGACTATGGCGGAGCCAGCGTTGACGCCTTTGTCTGGCATCAGGATCAGGTCACGTGTGTTCCGCCTTCGGCGCAGGTGACGGGGTCGGCGGATCACTGCCCGGTAGGGGCCTTGGATTATAATTTCCCGGCCCGTTCTGTGCAATTCCATCCCGAATACCGGGCAAGCCATCTGCGTGAATTATTTGTGCGCGGGCGCGACGTGTTTCTTGCCGCGCGCGAGGCGGACGAGGGGCTGGCCTCGCTTGAAACGGTGCATGTATCGAGGGATCTGGCCGCCTTGCAGGCGGTTGAATTGTTTCGCAATGCCAGCGGTGGGCCGTGAGATCTAACAGCCCGCTTGATCCTGATCAATTCCGGCTTTGAAACAATGTGTATACTGTATCCATAACGTGGTGGAGGAGGCCGCGAGATGTCGGGATACACAGATTTCTTTCAGAAAATAGCGCGGATTGTCAGTACACCTCGGGATGAAAGCCTGAGTGACAGGGAGCTTTCGGACCTTGGGTTGTCCCGCGCGGATCTGGCTATGTTGCGATCGGGCGCGCCACAGGCACGAGAGCGTATACTTGCCATGGCCGGGCAATTCGGACTGACCGAGGCAGATCTGAACGCGCACTCGGAACTGGGGTTGGAGCTGGCGGAAAAATGCGGGCATTGCCTTCAGGCCGAAACCTGCCGTGACGCAATCCGAGCGGGCGCGCGTCTTCCCCAGGGCAAGTGCCCAAATGCTGGAATTTATCGCGCCCTCTTGGATGGTTAGCGTCCGCTGGGGCTTTCCTTCGGGCTCAGTTTTCTTCGACCTGCGATCTTGAACCGATCCGCGGTCCCAAAATCCTTCAACCCGACACCCGCCGCGAATTCTGCAAACACAGGGGCGTGCTTGAACAAATGGCCAGAGCATCCGCCAGCGAACAGCACGTTTTCATGCTCGGGGTGCCAGTCGGCAATGAAATGTGTATCCGGGGTCAGAATGATCTGGTTGAACTTGGAATCCACAACCCGTTGCCCCTCCAGCCCCGGCAGCCGGTGACGGATATAGCTGCGTGTGCGGCCCAGCGTTTCCTGGCGGATCAGCCGTTCATCATTGTCCAGATCGATCTTGTCCGGGATGACAACCGCGGCCTTTACGCCGGATCCTTCGGACGACGGCAGGCCAAAGGACCCTTGCCCGTGATCGATCCAGCAGGGCATTCGGCTCATGTCGAAATCTTCCGACCCGTCGGGTGTCGAGGTGTAGAGGACATTGACGCCAACTACGGTCGAGATCGGCTTGATCGTTCTGGGAAACATGTCGGCCATCCATGGGCCGGTCGCCATGATGATCAGATCGGCCTCAAGCGGTTTGTCGTCAAGCATCGGACGTTCCGACCCATCCGTGGTGACGCGACCGCGCCGTACTTTGCCTCCTGCCTTTCGGAACAGATCCAAACCGGTCAGAACGCATCGATGGGCCATCAGCATTCCTGCTTCGGGTTCGAACAACGCATATTCGATGTCGGTGACCTTGAACTGAGGGAACCGCGATTCGATATCCTGCTGACCGAATTTGTAGTAGGGCACCCCGACCCGGTCGAAAGTCTGTGCGGTTGCGTCTTCCCAATCGCAATGTCCCGCAGTCGCCAGAATCAACGCGCCGCATTCGTACATCAGGTTCTGGCCGCTTTCGGCCTGCAGTTCCAGCCATCGCAGGCGGCTTTCGCGCGCCCACCGCGTATAGAACTCGTCCCGCCCGGATATGGCACGGATCACTCTGTTGTAATCTGTTGAAGATGCACGGGAATGTCCCGGTTCCCACCTGTCGATCAGTGTCACGGTCTCGCCGCGCCGTTGCAGTGTAAGCGCCGTCATGACGCCAACTATGCCGCCTCCGACAACGATAACCGAGCTTTTGGACATGGCGCAGATTTTCCTTGTTTCCTGACTGGCTTTGTGAATACTGTATACAGAATACAGCAATTATAAAGCTAAAAACAGGGAGCACGCGCAAATGAGTTCGGGGTTTGATCTGCCCGAGGGCACGCATACCGTCATTCTTGGTGTCGGGGATCTCAACGGCATCATGCGTGGCAAGCGCATTCCGGCCAGCCATTGGGATCATGTCTGCAAAAGCGGCAATGCTCTGTCGATTGCGCTGCTGGCGATCGATATGACCTGCGACGTCTGGGATACGCCTTACGTCAATTTCGACAACGGTTATCCCGACATGCATGTCTTTCCGATGACAAAGCCTGTCGCCGTCCCGTGGGAGCCGGGCGTGGCCGTCTGTTTTGGCCGCGCTGAGGGCATGGATCACAAACCGGTGCCGATCGATCCGCGTCAGGCTTTGGTGCGGCAGGTGGACCGGGCCCGCGATATGGGGTTCGAGGTGAATGTCGGCACGGAACTGGAATTCTACCTTCTGGACCCGGAAACCGGCCAACCGCGCGACACGGGCATCCAGGTCTACGGCCTGGGCCGCGTCGCCCGGATGGAACATATCGTTGGCCCGATCCGTCAGCAGATCAATGAATGTGGCATTCCCATCGAACAGTCCAACCCGGAATATGCAGCCGGCCAGATCGAGGTCAATATTCGTTATGGTGAAGCCCTGGCAGCTGCGGATCGTGTCGTACTGTTCAAATCTCTGATCCGCCAGTTGGGCATCGCGCACGACTATCTGGCGACGTTCATGCCCAAGCCGTTTTTTGATCAATCGGGCAACGGGTTTCATACGCATTACTCGCTGTGGAAGGACGGCAAAAACGTCTTTGCCGACAATGGCAAGATCAATGACATCGGCAAATCCTTTATCGCAGGTCTGCAACAGCGCATGTGCGAGACGGCGATTTGCGGCAGCGGCACGGTCAACGGATATCGCCGTCGCCAGCCCTATACATTCTGCCCGATCAACACGAGCTGGGGCTATGACAACCGGACAGTTGGTATCCGGGTTATCGAAGGCTCGGACAGCGCCGTGCGGGTGGAAAAGCGCGACGCTGGTGCAGACGCCAACCCGTATCTGTTGCTTGCGGCCGAGATTGCCGCCGGGCTTGACGGGATCGAGCAGGGGCTGTCCCCCTCTGAGCCGACGACAGGCAACGGGTATGAGGAAGGGATCGGAGATCCAATTCCCACCGATTTGCCAACCGCCATCAAACTGGCGCGCGGATCAGAATGGCTGCGGGGTGTCATGGACGAAATGCTGTGGGAGCTTGTGCTGCAACAGGCGGAGCGAGAGCTGGAATTCTTCAATCAACAGGTCACACAGGTCGAACTGGACCGCTACCTGAGGGCGTTCTGATGCACTTGGGCAAGGTCGCTGGAACTGTCACGGCAACTGCCAAGGATGCCAGGCTGGTCGGAACAAAGCTGCTGGTGACGGATCTGGTAGACAGCAAGGGCAGCTTGATCGATCCCGCACGGGTTGCGGTTGATACCTGCGGCGCTGGGGTTGGGGACATGGTTTTGGTTGTCAGCGGGTCTGCGGCCCGTATGGCGGCCGGGTTGTCCACGGCCCCCGTGGACATGGCCATAATCGCGGTGATCGACCGCGTCTCGACGACCTGAATCACGATACGCGAAACATCAATTTTGGGAGGAACAAAAAATGGCGAAACCAGTGGCAGGGCAGATGGCCCTGGGCATGATCGAAACACGTGGCCTGGTCGGCGCGATTGAAGCCGCGGATGCGATGGTCAAGGCAGCCAGTGTTGCCATCGTGGGTCAGACCAAGGCTGGCGGCGGGCTGGTGACGACCCTCGTGCGCGGAGAAGTCGGCGCGGTCAAGGCCGCCACCGATGCCGGCGCAACAGCGGCCAACAAGGTGGGCGAGGTCGTCTCGGTTCACGTGATCGCACGACCGCATGACGAGCTTGAGGCAATCATCGACGGGCTGGGTGCCGGGTCGTCGGCCTGATCAACCCCTTTGAGGAGTTACCATGTCAGCCGGTTTCGAGGATTTCACGCGCGCGGTGACACGTGGCGCGACACGGGATGCACCCGTTGCCCAAAGGTTTGAGCGCATTGCAGTATTGGGTGGCGGCCCGGATGCCCGTCTTCTGGCAGCGCTGTGTCTGGCGGAAGGGGCTGAGGTTACGCTGTTTTCGGCCTATGGGGCGGAACTGTCACTGCTTGCCCAATCCTCGGGCATTGGCATTAGCGGCGAAGGGCCTGTGGGCACGTATCAGGTGAATCGCGACGGGCCTTCAATCCGCACCACGGCAGAGTTGGATGCAGCAGTGCGGGGCGCACAGGCGATCTTTCTGACCGGACCGATCCATAAACAGCGCACCTATTCCATGGTGCTGGCCGATCATCTGCACGATGGTCAGGTGCTGGTTCTGGCGCCGGGTCGTTCTCTGGGCGCGGTTGAAGCGGTCTGGATGCTGCGAATAGGAGGCTGTACCGCGGACGTAACTCTGGTCGAAGTACAGGGCCTGCCGTACTGGTATCAGGCTGAAGGTGCAGGGCTGACCCTGACGCAGGCGGCGCCGATGGCTGCGGCAACACTGCCGCGTGGACGCACGGACGTTCTTGAGGCGCTGCGACCCTTCCTTTCAAACATCCTGCCGCTGGATTCGGTTCTGGCGTCAGGCTTCGCCGATCTTTCCGCAGCGGTCGAGATACCGGCATTGATCCTTGGTGGCGCAGGGCTGGGGTCTGGTGGACCGGATTTGCCGATGGGCGGGGTGCCGCTGGAAGGCAATCGGACATTTGCCGCACTCATAGGACCGGATCAGCGTGAGGTGATCCATGGATTGGCTGACGAAAGGCGACAGGTCGCACAGGCCTTTGGCGTTCGAAACCTGCCCGAGACCGATGACTGGATCACGACCTTTGCCGGAGCCGAGCGTGGATCGGGTGCGCGTCCGGTCCCGGATCGGCAGGCCGCGCGCCAGTTGATGCGCGACGGCGTATTGGGGTCATTGGTGCCCCTCGTTTCAGCCGCAAAGCTCGCAGGTTTGACCGCACCTTTGACGGAAAGCCTGATCTGTATGACAGACCGTCTTCTGGGTGCTGACGTGGCCGCGTCCGGGCGCAGGCTGGAGACCATCGGAATTTCCGCAGGCGATGTCGATCAGGCCCGCCGCATCTTTGACACCATTGCCACCGGAGCCTCGTGATGGACGCTGATCTGAAATCCATCGCCGCCGCACGGCGCGCTGCTGAAACGGCTTTCGAAGCATATCGCGCCTTTCTCGGCACTGACCCGGCACAGGTGGATGCCATCGTCGACGCCATGGCTCGGGCGATCGAACCTGAAGCCGAACGGTTGGGGCAATTGGCGGTCGAGGAAACCGGGTACGGCAATGTACCGGACAAGCGGGTCAAGAATCTGTTCAACGCATTGTCGGTCGCCGATTACCTGCGGGATGTTACGACGCTGGGCCTGTTGTGGCGGGACGACGCGACAAAGATCGCAGCTTTCGGAGAGCCGATGGGTGTGGTCGCGGCGCTTATCCCGGTGACAAATCCAACATCCACGATCATCTACAAGGTTCTGTCTGCGGTGAAGGCGGGAAATGCCGTTGTCTGTGCCCCGCATCCGCGCGGCGTGGAATGCGGGAAGGAAACCGTCCGCATCATGGCACGCGTTGCCGAACAGATGGGCGCGCCCAAGGGGTTGATACAATGCCTGGACGCCGTGACCATTCAAGGCACCGCCGAGTTGATGAAGCATCGCCGCACTTCTGTCGTCATGGCGACTGGTGGCCCGGCTATGGTCAAGGCCGCCTATTCCAGCGGTAAGCCGACGCTCGCAGTAGGGGCGGGGAACGTGCCGTGTTACGTGCACAAATCCAAGGCCCGCGATTTGTCCGAAGTTGCCGAGATGATCGTGACGTCAAAAAGCTTCGACTACGGCACGGCCTGTGTCAGTGAACAGGCAGTGGTCGCCGATCCTGAAATTGCTCGCGATCTGCGCCACGAACTGAAACTCAAAGGCGCTTACTTCTGTACCCCGGCCGAGGCTGATCGGCTGGCACGGGTCATCTTCAAAGGAGTGCAGGCAATGGATCCCGAACGCGTCGGCCAAAGCCCTCAGGCGCTGGCCGATGCTGCCGGGTTCTCTATACCGCCGCGCACGCGCTGTCTGGTGTCGGAAGAAACCGAAGTGGGGTGGCGACGCCCGCTTTCGGCCGAAAAGCTGAACCCTGTGCTGGCCTTTTACGAGGCGAAGTCCACCGATCACGGCATCGAACTGGCGCAATCCATTGCCAAATTCGAAGGTTGGGGGCATTCCTCGGTCATCCATTCCGACGATCCCGAGGTGGTCGCTCGTTTTTCCACCGTGCCCACGGGCCGGGTGCTGGTGAACACGCCGGGGATAATGGGCGGAATGGGGTATTCCACCGACCTTGAACCTTCCTTCATGCTGGGTACCGGCACGTGGTCGGGGTCGATCACCTCGGACAACGTCACCGCCCTGCATCTCATCAACATCAAGCGGGTCGCTTACGAAAGCAGACCCTGGCGCGACATTTACGAGGAGTATGGCGCATGAGCGAGATCACGATCCGGGCGCTGATGCAGATCGACAACCTGCAACCGAAATTCGCCGCCTATAACGGTGCGACGGTGCAAGGGTCAGTGCCTTTGTCCGGTGACACCGTGCTGATCGGAGAGTTCGCGCCGGGCAATGGCGTATTCTCGCTGATCGACAGGGCACTCAAGGCGTCCTCGGTCGAGGCGACGACGCAGATGGTAGAGCGCGAGTTCGGATTCTTCATCCTCCGCTCGCCTTCAAACGCCGAAGTGTCCGCTGCACGGGACGCGATGCTGGCCGAACTTGGGGCTTCCATGACAGACCGTTTAAAGCCTGCGATCAGTTCCACACAGATCATTACCAGTGTCGAACCCTATCAGGCGCAGCTTTTGAACAAATGGCGCAAGGGTGCGTTGATCGTGCCGGGGCAGACGTTGGGGATCGTGGAATGCGCGCCCGCGGCCTACATCTCGATCGCCGCAAATGAGGCCGAGAAAGCCGCCGAGATTGACATCGTCGAGGTGCGCGCGGTGGGGCGGTTTGGTCGCTTGTTCATCTCGGGGTCTGAAAACTCGGTCGAAACCGCCGTCGAGGCCGCGACGCGTGCAGTCGAGGCGGTGGACGGGCAGGGCGGCTGATGGCAACCCCACGCGTCATAGGCTCGGATGCGGTCGAAGATGCGCGCCGCCGGGGCAGGATCGTATTCGAGGTTTTGCCGGGTGACATCGTGACGGCTCTCGCGCGTGAAACCGCCGAGCGTGTTGGTATCTCATTGGTGGACGGCCCGCTGGAGCGACCGAAACCGCCGCGTACGGATGGTGCTGTTTCAATGCGCCGGGTGCTGTACCGTCGTTCACCCAAATGGGTTGCGCCTTCGCGTGCGCCGCGCAAAGCCCGCAGGCTGGGCAAGCTTGCCTTGATCGGGGCGGGGGGTGTTGGCGGCAATATCGCGCATCTGGCGGCGATGGCGGACATAGCTGATGAAGTCGCGCTGATTGACATTACTCCGGGATTGGCGGCTTCGACTGCGCTGGACCTCAATCATACGTCCGGGATCACCGGTGCGCGGGCCCGATGTGTCGGTGGCGAAGCGATGGATCTGGTGGCCGAGGCGGACGTGGTTGTCGTCACTGCCGGACGAGCCCGCCGTCCGGGCATGACACGTGCAGATCTGATCGATGTGAACACCCGCGTGATCCGTCAGTCAGCCGAAGCCATCCGGTCAGCCGCGCCTGATGCAATCGTGATCGTGGTGACCAACCCGCTGGACGAAATGACGGTCGAGATGCTGCGCGCTTCAGGTTTTCCCCGCGAACGGGTTTTGGGTATGGCAGGAACGCTGGACAGCAGCCGGTTTCGCAACGCGCTGGCGATGGCCGCAGGTGTCACACCTGTGGACGTCGAAGCGTTCACACTTGGCAGCCATGGGGATGAAATGGCCCCGATCCCCAGCCGTGCGAAGATCAAGGGGCGTCCGCTGGATGTATTTCTGTCCCGCGAACAGATCGAAGCCTGCGTTCAGGATGCGATCACCGGGGGTGGTCAGGTGGTCGCGCTCCGGAAATCAGGTTCTGCAACGATAGCTCCGGCTCATGCTTCGATCGAATTGATTGATCACATTCGGGGTGCGCGGACAGGCCCGGTTCCGGTGTCGGTCATGTTGCGGGGTGAATACGGCATCGACGGTGTCGTGCTGGGAGTGCCAGCCCATCTTGGTGCAGGCGGATTGGTAGAGGTTGAGGAGCTGCGGCTAACCGCCGAAGAAAACGCGGCATTGAAAAACGCGGCCGAGGCGATCCGGGTGAGGCTGGGCCTGTGACCGTGCGCTTTTGGAAATCCGGCGGACGGTTTGAAGAAGTGGCCTCGTACTCTCGGGCCAAACGCATCGGCCCCTTTGTCTGGGTTGCCGGAACAACGGCCATCGAGCCGACGGGCCGCATCCACGCTCCGGGAAACGTTGGCGCACAGACCCTTTATATCCTGTCACGTATCGAGGACGCGCTGAAAGAGGTTGGCGCCGAACTGCGACATGTGGGGCGGGTGCGCGCCTACCTGACCGATCTGTCCCAAGCAGGCGCGTTCGCGCAGGCGCATGGCGAAGTTTTCAAGGGGATTGATCCAGCTCTGACAGCCGTTCAGGCAGGGCTTACCCAGCCCGGACTGATGGTGGAAATTGACGTGGATGCTGTGATCCACGGTGAAAACGGCGAAATCAGCGGATTCTGAACATGAGTCTTCAAGAAAGGATTTGATCGAACCATCTTCTTGTGTACTGTATACAGAATACAAGAAAGGCATAATGAGACACAGGGAGCTAATGTGATGATCAAGACAGCGCTGCTCAGCGGAACATGCATCGCGCTCATGGCCTCGGCGGCCGGAGCGGAAATCAAGGTAGGATTCATTGGATCGCTTTCTTCGGACACAGGATTGTCGACCCTGCGCGGGGCCGAGATTGCGATTGAAGAGCTCAACGCAAATGGTGGCGTGATGGGCGAACAGATCACCCTGGTCTCGGCAGATACCGGACAGGATCCGACCGAAGGCATCCGGGCCTATGAATACCTTGCGGAAACGGAAGAGGTTGATTTCATCATCTCGGGTTCGATTGACGATGTGTCGCTGGGATGGCTGCCTCGAATGCAGGAGTACCGGATTCCAACGCTGGACACCTGGACATCCTATATCGGCATCATCGACATGGTTGTCGAAGACCCTGAGGGCATGGCGCCCTATTTCATGAACATCGCCTCGGATGAGGCGCTAGCCACGTTGTACATCAACTTTGGCGCGGATGTTCTGAAGGAAAAGATGGGGTGGGATTCCGTTGTCATTCTGGCGGAAGATACTGCCTTTGGCGAGGCAATCACCGGCCTTGTCACCGAAGCGCTTGCACCGGTTGCCGGCATCGAGGTCAAGGACATCATTACCTATGACGTTGCCACCGTCGATTTCGCTCCGATCTTCAGCCGCGCGCAAGATACCGGGGCGGACTTCATCTATCAGGTCTCGTCGGTGAATTCGCAGGTTGTGTCATCGCAATATGTGAAGCTTCAGGTGCCGATGGCGATGACGGGTGTGAACGTCGCTGCACTAGGGATGGAGTATTGGGAAGATACGGGCGGTGCCGGGGGCGGTATCTCGACCTTGTCGCCAATTCCTTCGGTTGGATTTCGGCTTGATCCGGCCAGCCAGGAATTTGTCGACACCTATCAGGCCAAGTATGACAGTCGTCCGCTGCTGCCGCATTTCAACGGGTTCAATGCCTATCATGGGCTGAAACAGGCCATGGCCGCAGCCGAGGAGGCCGGTGGTTTCGACAATGTCGAAGGCTGGGCCGATGCAATGAAGAAACAGGATCTGGTTCTTGAGCTGGATGGCCAGCTGTGGCTGCGCTACGCCTTCTGGGGTGATGACGAGGTAGAGCCTGTGACCGGCCGGACGTACCCGCACAATATCCGTTTTGATCTGTCCGAGCCGTTTGATGATGCCGCACCGTCAATGGTTGTGGTCCAGTGGTACGAGGACGGCACCGCCGCCGTTGTCTACCCCGAGAAATACGCGACGGGTGAATTCACTTTGCCAAGCTGGGTCAAGCAGTAACCTGTCCGTTCGCTTAGCTTGAAACGGGTGCGCGAGGGCGCGCACCCGCAGCCAGGGATCCTTACATGTTGCAAATACTGATCCAGGGGCTTTTGCTCAGCGGTCTCTACGCGCTTATCGCAATGGGTTTCACGCTGATCTTCAGCATCGGGCGTGTCCTGAACCTGGCCTACGGTGCCTATCTGATGGTCGGCGGATACATGTATTTCTGGGTGTCTCAGACCTTGGGAATGCCAAAGCTGATGGGCGTGGTGGTGGCCGTCCTACTGGGCGTTCTGATGGGGGTTCTGAAATATCGCCTTATCGTCAAGACGCTCAAAGGGGATCACGTGGCGGTCGAAATTTCGACGCTGATCCTTGCGGTCGTGATTCAGGCGGGGATCGTTCTTGTCTTTGGTGACAGCAGCAAGATCCTGCTTCCGATTGTACCGGGCGTGATCAACGTGGCCGGGGCATCCGTCACTTATAATATCCTGATCGCGACGCTGATCAGCTGGGCCATTTTGTTGGGGTTGTATGCCTTTGTACGTCTGACCCATACAGGGCGGGCGATGCAGGCGGTGTCGATGGACGCCAAAGGGGCGGCGATTTCCGGGATCGATCCGGATCGGATCAACCTGATCACATGGGGTATCTCGGGGGCACTGGGCGCGCTGGGCGGCGTGTTCTTCGCCAGCTATACGCAGTTATCGCCGTCAATGTGGGTCGCACCTCTGATCATCTCGGTGGCCGTCGTCATTGTGGGGGGTATCGGATCGATCATAGGTACGCTTGTGGTCGCCCATATCGTCGGATTTCTCGAAGTAATCGTTGTCGCCACCCTGGCGCCGGAACTGCGCGGCGTCTTTACCATGCTGCTGATTATTGGCGTGCTGGTGACCCGGCCGCAGGGCCTGTTTGGCCGCGAGGAGTTATAATATGGGCCTGCGCTGGTTTCACTATGTTCTCTGGGGCGGCCTGATCGCGGGCATGTTGCTGCTGCCTCAGGTGGTCTCGAACGGCACGCTGCGCACGATGATCTTTGCCAACTATCTGGCCATCTTCGCCATCAGCTGGGACGTGCTGTCGGGAAAGACGGGGTACGTGAGTTTCGGCCACCCTTTCCTGATCGGTATCGGAGCTTATACGACTGCGATCCTGACCAAACGGTTTGACGTGCCGGTCGAAATCTCAATCCCTTTGGCCGTGTTGGTCACAATGATCGCGGGTCTTATTGTGTTGTTGCCCGCTCTGCGCATTCGCGGCAGCTACTTCGCGCTGGTCACACTGGCCTTCATGGAACTGCTCTATCAGCTGGTTCAGGTGATCCGCCCGGATCTGACCGGCGGCACACGTGGTATGTCGGGAATTCAAACTCTCACACGTGGCGCGGCCAACGGATATTATTTGTCCACGGCGCTAATGCTAAGTGTTGCAGTCAGCATGTGGCTGCTGATGAAAACCCGGGTAGGGACCGCTTTGGCTGCAATCGGAATGAATGAAGAAAGCGTTCGTGGTTCAGGTCTCAGCACCACGCGGCTTAAGGCGTTTGCGTTCCTGACCAGCGCTCTTGTCGCCGGGCTGGGAGGGGCGTTTTATGTCCACTACCTTGGCTCGCTTGCACCGCGGGCGCTGTTCGACATCAACTTTCTCTTCACCATCATAGTTGCGGCATTGCTGGGCGGAACATCGACCATTATCGGCCCCATGATCGGTGCGTTCTTCATGACGTTCCTTCTGGAGTACCTGCGTCCCGTGCTTCCCGGAGCAGAACGGTATTTCGTCTACGGTGCTATCGCACTGCTTCTCTACATGTATCAGCCAAAGGGATTGGTTGAACTTGCTCAACGCGGCTTTCAACGGCTGCGGAAAGGGGGGCTGACATGACCGTTGCATTGAAAGTGTCTGGTCTTGTCAAACGGTTTGGCGGGCTGGTAGCCACGAATGATCTGTCCTTTTCCCTCCAAGAAGGAGAGTCGCTGGGCCTGATCGGACCGAATGGCGCGGGAAAGACAACGGTTTTCAGCCAGATCATGGGTGAGTTGCGGCAGAACAGCGGTACAATCGAGCTGTTCGGGCAAGAAATCTCAGCGCTGTCGACGCCGCAACGTATTCGGGCTGGGGTCAGCAGGACCTATCAGATTCCGCGTCCGTTTGGTGACATGAGTGTTGCAGAAAATATCAGGGTGGGCCTGATGCCGGACGACATCTGGCGTATGATCGTTTCGCGTCCGGATACGGAACGGGAAAAGGAACTTGCGCTGAGTGTCGGATTCACGGAAACGGATCTGAACCGTTCACCGTCCGAATTGGCTATGGGTGATTTGCGCAAGCTCGAAATGGCCCGAACCATGGCCACGGCGCCGCGTGTCATGTTGCTGGATGAGGTGTTTGCAGGTCTGACAGTCGGTGAAATCGCGCAGATTTCCGATCTCATACAATCCATGCGCAGGGACGGGATGACCTTTCTGATCGTCAGCCATGACTTGCCAGCGCTGGAACCGCTGATCGACCGCGCCATCGCCATCGAGCGGGGCACCATGATTGCCGAAGGCTCGTTCAGCGACGTGATGAACGACACGGCCGTTCAGGCCTCGTACTTGGGGAGCGTCTGATGTCCTATCTGGAAATCGAGAACCTGTCTGCGTTTTACGGCAAGGCCCAGGCGTTGACAGATATTTCGATCACGGTGCAGCCCGGTGAGATTGTCGCCGTGGTCGGCCCGAACGGTGCAGGTAAATCCACCCTGTTGGACAGCATCATGGGCCTCGTGAAAGTCGAAGGCGACATCCGCTTGCGAGGGCACAGCCTTGCCGGTCGAAGCCCTTCGGAAATCGTGCGCCATGGGGTTGGCTATGCGCCCGAGCGGTTCAACCTGTTTCCTTATATGTCAGTGCGCGACAATCTGATGGTGGGGGCCTTCACCGCACGAGACGACATCGAAAGCAATCTTGAAATGGTGCACAGTCTTTTCCCGCGCCTGCAAGAACGGGAAGGCCAGGAGACGTCGACTCAATCCGGCGGGGAAAGGCAGATGGTGTCCTTTGGCAGGGCCTTGATGACCAGCCCGGAACTGCTGCTTGTCGATGAGCCCACAATTGGCCTAGCCCCGAAAATCTGTCACGAGATTGCTGAAGTTGTCCGTCAGCTGAACAAGGACTACGGGCTGACCGTCGTCATCACGGAACAGAATGCCAATTTTGCCCTGTCGCTTGCCAGCCGCATCTATGTGCTGGAGTCCGGGCGGATGCAGACGTCGGGTACAGCTGACGAATTGAGAAATGACAAACGCTTGCTCGAGGCCTATTTCGGCGGCCATTGAGTGGCGCGGTTGGCAAGCTGGGTAGGTGCTGTCCGGCCATTCGATAGCCGGTGACTTCAGTTTCAGCAGAGTGCGTCCAGAACCTCGGTGCTCACTTCGATGCCATGGGCGTCGGCGGCTGCCCGTTTTGCAAGGCGACCGTCGCCCGGAACCCGGGCGGAACCGTTGCCGGAAATCTCGGCGCAGATGCGGGCGACATATTCGTTGAAGGCCGCGTTGCCGAACCGGCTGGGATCAATTGCAATCAGGGTCGCACCACCTTTGATGTTCAGGGCATCGAAGGACTCGCGCTCTTCGTTGTCCACGGACAGGGTTCCACCGGCCAGTGCTGCGCCCAACACCTCAACCATGAAGGCGATCGCGGCCCCCTTATGCTCTCCGAATGGCAACAGGCTGCGGGTTTCAAGGATGGCATTCGGGTCGGTGGAGGGCTCGCCCCGGGGGTCAAGACCGGCAGGGCGGGGCAGGTCGTGCCCCTCGGCAGCGGCCATGCGGATATCCATGAGGGCCACCATGGACGAGGCCTGATCCCAGACCACCGGCGCGTCGCCTTCGCGTGGGCAGGCAAATGACATGGGATTGGTGCCAAATACCGGGCGAACCCCACCTTGCGGAACCACCATGGACAATGAGTTGATCACGGCAAAAGCCACCAAACCTGCTTCGGCCAAGGGTTCGGTGTCAAACCGTAAGGCACCCAGATGGTGACAGTTTGTACAAGTGAACGCGGCAATGCCGTTTTCCCGTGCCATCGCGATCAGATCCTCGCGGGCTTCAGCCGCTGCAACCTGATAATACCCGTTGTCGGCGTCACAGCGCAAAACGCCCGGGGCAACCTTTTCGGTCTTGGGCGTCGCGTGCCCGTTGGCATAGCCGGACGTGAAGCTTTGGACATAGACTGGCAACATGCGCAACCCGTGGCTGCGCGGGCCGTCCCGTTCAGACCGGGTGACGATATCAGCAAGAATATCACTGCTGCGTGAATCCACTCCGGCAGAAACAAGAACTGATTTGGCCAAGTCCCGAACTTCAGCAAGAGAAAGCGTTTTTGTCGATTGTTCGGTCATCAGTTCGAGTCCAGTCTCTATGTTTTAGCACTCATGCGCGGGCGCGAGTGTTTGCGGGATCGACAGCACATGTGTCAATGACCACGGCGTCGCGCATTTCATTGTGGACCAGCACCTGCATTTTCGTACCGGGCGCCGTCATGTTCTGCGGCACTAGTGCCATCGCAATGTCGTGGTTGCAATAATAAGAGAACCCGCCCGAGGTGACTCGGCCGATCAGCTTGCCCTGAGCGTAGACACTCTCGTCAAACATCACCGACGTTTCGCCAAAGGGCAGTTTCAGCGTGACCAGCCGCCGGTGCGTGCCTTCCTTTTTCTGTTTCAAAAGAGCGGCCTTGCCTATGAAAGCGCGACCTTCGGTTACCACGAACCGGTCGAGGCCGGCCTCGTATGGCGTCATGTCCTTGCAAATCTCGCGATTGATGGCGCGATAGGATTTCTCAAGGCGCATGGATTCCAGTGCCTCAAGCCCGAAAGGTTTCACACCGGCCTTCAACAGCAGGTCGACAAGATGGCGGTTGTAACCGACCGGGTGATGCAGTTCCCACCCCAGCTCGCCGGTATAGGACACGCGAAGCAGATGAACGCCCTTGGCGTAACCCACTTCACCCATTTGCGCAGAAAGCCAGGGGAAGGTTTCGTTCGACAGGTCATTGTCGGTCAACGGTTGCAGGATCTCTCGTGCCTTGGGGCCTGCCAGAGCAATCACGCCCAGTTGTTCTGAAACATCTTCAAGAAGAACAGAGCTGTCATTGGGCAGCAAACGTCGCAGTTGATCCCAGTTGTAGGCGCGCCAGTTCGGGGTGGAGACCAGGTAAAAATCATTCTCGGCATAGCGGACGACCGTGTATTCAGCATCCATGCCGCCCTTTTGGTTCAACAAAAGCGACAGGGTCATTCGCCCCACTTTGGGCAGCCTGTTCGCCATAAGGCCATCCAGCCATTTGGCGGCCCCCGGTCCGCGCACGGTGAACTTGGTCATCGGTGACATCTCGATGAACCCGGCCACGTCACGGGTGGTGCGCACTTCTTCCTGAACGCGTTCCATGTGGTTGGTGCGACGGAAGGAATGTTCCGGAACAGCTTCCTCGCGCGATTTGGCGAACCAGCGCGGAAACTCATATCCGTTGAAGCTGGTCCAGACGGCGCCATGCGCGCTCAGCAGATCGTAGGACCCCATCGTTTTCATCGGGCGCGCGTCGGGAAAATCTTCTCCGGGAATGTGCGCGTTCATGTGGGTCCCCCACGTTTCGCGCACCTTGTCCATGGTCCACTGCTTGGACGCGTAATCCGAAAAACGGCGCGGGTCGAGTTCGGACATGTCCATGCCCGGATCCCCATCTACAATCCAGCGGGCCAGGCGTTCACCAACAGTGCCACCCCACAATATGCCGCCGGGCATGCCTTCGGCCAGCCACAGGTTTTCATGCCCCGGTGCGGGTCCCGCAAGCGGCAACTCGTCTGGTGTCATCTGGAACGGACCCCGAGTGTTGGCCTTGATACCCACCTCACCAAGTGTTGGAACCCGCTCGATGGCACGTTCCCACTGCGCTTCGACCGCGTCGAAATCTTCGGGCAGGAGGTCGGCACCAAAGTCAGGCGGCACACGATCTTCGGCGAATAGCTTGAGGTCTTTGGAGAACTCATAAGGGCCGAACTGAATGCCGCCCACGTCTTCGCGCAGATAGGCGCCGTAATCTTCATCCCGCAGGATCGGGAACTCGGGCAACCCTTGCGCGCGGCGTTCTTTGAGAAGGGGAACGGTTTCCGTTGTCCAGTATTGGTGAACGATTGGAATGCAAGGCAGATCCAGGCCAACACGGCGCGCGTTCTCGCGGGCATAGTTTCCAGTCGCGAAGACCAGATGTTCGCAAGTGATCTCCCCCTGATTGGTTGTCACCTTCCAATGACCGTTTTCCAGTTTTCCATAGGCCAGCGCTTCGGTGTTCTGAAACACTTTGGCGCCCTTTTCACGCGCCAGCTTGGCCATTGCCATGGTGATGTCGGCAGGGTTCACGTAGCCGTCCTCGGTATGCAGGATGCCGCCGCGAATATTTTCCGATTGGTTGAGCAGAGGGTGCAGTTCGGCGATTTCCTCCGGCGTCAAAAGTTTGCAAGGCACACCGGCAGCTTTGGCAATCGAGGCATAGGACAGGAATTCGTCCCAGCGTTCCTGCGTATTGGCGACGCGCAGCTGCCCCACTTTGCGCAGCCCGACCGAAGCGCCGATTTTCTTTTCGACTTCGGAATAGATGCGGATGGTCTCCATCGTCATCTTCGAAACGTTGTGGGACCGCACAAAGGTGACCAGCAGACCTGCCGCGTGCCAGGTGGAGCCGGAGGTCAGCGTGGTTCTCTCAAGCATGATCGCATCGGTGCACCCATGCTGCGTCAATCCATAAAGAACCGAAGCCCCGACGCATCCGCCACCAACGACAACAACCTTGGCATGTGATTTCATTCGCTGAATTCCCTCTTGCGACTGATTTCGTTTTCAGACGGACCGTCAGCATGAAATCAGTAAACCCAGAACTGCTTGAACTGTTTACGTAAAGTCAGCGTCAGACAATTCGAAAAATTTTCGGGCCCAGCTTAGTTGAATTAAACCTTGGTCGTGTGTGCCGATGACTCCACGCGTTCTGCGAGGGTCTTCATAAAATTAAGTGCCATCTCTTGCGTCGCCTTGATATGTTAGCGCAAACTGCGCTGATAAGGTCTGACATAGGTTCCAAGTGCTTGATGGCACCATCAGCCTGTGCTGCATTAAGGGGGAAAACGCGTGTATCTCGGTCTGGATTTGGGGACGTCAGGTCTTCGGGGAATTGTGGTCAGCGAAGAGGGCAACGTCGTTGCCGAAGCCGAAGCAGGTGTTGTGACATCCACGCCGCACCCCGGTTGGTCAGAACAAGATCCGTCCGATTGGGTAGAAGCCTGTCAAAACGTCGTTGCCCAATTACGTGAACTGAACGGTGCCGCATTTTCCGCGGTGCGCGGCGTCGGTCTGAGCGGCCATATGCACGGTGCCACGTTGCTGGATCGGGATGGCAAGGTGCTGAGGCCCTGTATCCTTTGGAACGACACGAGATCAGCGCAGGAAGCTGCGGATTTGGATGGTCTGGCTTCTATGCGCTCGATCACCGGAAATATCGTTTTTCCGGGTTTCACGGCACCCAAGCTGAAATGGGTGCGCGGGCATGAGCCTGACGTGTTTGCGAAGACATCCAAGGTGTTGCTTCCGAAAGATTATCTGCGTTTCTGGCTCACCGGATCCTACGTCAGTGACATGTCCGACAGCGCCGGTACGGCATGGTTGGATGTTGGAGAACGTGAATGGTCAGACATTGCGTTGGATCTGAGCCATATGCGCCGGGATCAAATGCCAGAGCTGGTTGAAGGCAGTTCAGCAGGCGGAGAACTGCGATCAGAGATCCTTCAGCAATGGGGCCTGACCGGGCCGGTCGTGGTTGCCGGCGGGGCCGGTGACAACGCGGCAGCGGCCTGCGGCATCGGAAGCATCGGCGAGGGCAGCGGATTTCTGTCATTGGGCACGTCGGGTGTGTTGCTGGTCGCGAAGGAAAGCTATGCGCCTGCGCCGGAAACAGCCGTTCATTGTTTTTGTCATGCAGTCCCGGATCGCTGGATTCAAATGGGTGTGATCCTGTCGGCCACCAACAGTCTCAACTGGCTGTCCCGTAACCTCGGTCAACCCGTCGGCACGCTGGCATCGGAACTGCCGGATTCGGTGAAGGGGCCATCAAAGATCACCTTCCTTCCGTACCTGTCCGGTGAACGGACGCCGCATAACGACAGCACCATACGCGGAGCGTTCCTGGGCCTGGATATCGCATCGGAATCCGCTGATCTGACCCAGTCTGTGATGGAGGGAGTTTCCTTTGCGATGCGCGATTGTTTGGAGGCACTCAAGAGTACGGGCACCAAGCCCGAAAGTTTGCTGGTCGTCGGTGGCGGGGCGCGGTCGCGATTTTGGCTGGAGACACTGGCCACAGTTCTGAACACACCGCTTGCTCTGCCCAAGGGAAGTGAGTTCGGTGCCGCCATCGGCGCGGCACGTCTTGCTGCCTGTGCAGTGCAGGGCGCCGACCCCGAGGATGTCATGCTTTCCCCGGAAGTCGCTGAGCGTGTTGAACCACGTGTCGAGCTGTCCAACGCTTACGAGGCGGAATACCAGCGGTATCGCGAGTACTATGCCGCTCTGTCCCCTCTGGCTGCGCGGTGATGGCTGATCCAAAGTCTATGCCTGTCGAGCAAGTCATACTTCAAGACGGTGACATGTCCGTTTCGGTATTGAGCTATGGCGCAAGCACGCAAGGATGGTGGCTTGGCAAAACACCCTTGATATTGGGCTACGAAAACCCGCAGGATTACCTGTCGGACCCGTTTTACCTCGGCGCAATTGTGGGGCGTGTAGCCAACCGCATCGGCGGAGCGCAGTTTTCATTGCAAGGGGGCGTTCATCACCTGACAGCAAACGAAGGGCCGACCACGCTGCATGGTGGTCCGAGCGGGCTGTCACGCAAATACTGGGATATCGTGAAAACCTCTCCAAATCAGGCGGTTCTGTCCTTGACTTCACCTGACGGTGAAGGCGGATTTCCCGGAGAAGTCAAATTCGAGGTGCATGTCGAACTGACCTGTCCGCGTCTGATCTATACAATCAGGGCGCGACCGGATCGCCCCACACCGATCAGCATCGCGCAGCACAATTATTACACTCTGGGCTGTCCGGAGGATATCCTGGGCTGCCTGCTCAGGCTAAGATCGAACCGGGTGCTGGAATTGGACGCGCTTTCAGTTCCTTCCGGAGATATCTCCGGTGCCGGCGAAAGTGTGCCAGATTTCGCGTTGTCACGCACCGTCGGGGCGGAGGGGCGCGAACTGGACCATTTTTTTGTGTTTGATGAAAGTGGAACCCATGACCATCCGGTCGCAGAGGTCAGGGCACCTTCGGGATTGAGGATGAACGTGTATTCAGATCAACCCGGGGCACAGGTCTATACCGGGGCACATCTGTCCGGCCGATTTAGCCCGGGTGCGGGGCTGTGTATTGAACCGTCAGGATATCCGAACGCCGTGAACATCCCTGCGTTCCCGTCCGTCATCCACACGCCGGACAACCCGTATCAACAAACATTGACGCTTGAAATTCCCGAGGATCAATCATGAGGATCCAGATTGCTGCGAGTGCTGTGGGCATCTGGCTGACGCTTTCAGTTGCTCAGGCGCAAGACCTTGGTTCGCGCCCTGAGTTTATCGAACCTGACCTTTCCAACGCAGAGTTGGGGCAAATGCTGTTTTATGATCCGATCCTGTCGGGGAACAGGAACATCAGTTGCGCAACCTGTCATCATCCGAAACTGGGAACGTCTGACGGGCTCTCGCTGGGTATCGGCGAAGGTGGAACCGGGCTGGGGGGAAAGCGTAAGCTCACTCAAGATAACATGCCCGAGCAGCGTATTCCGCGAAACTCGCCCGCGATGTGGAATCTCGGGGCGCTGGAATTCACGACGTTTTTCCATGACGGCCGCCTCGAGGCGGATCCTTCTCGGCCCAATGGCATCAGAACCCCGTTGGGGACACATATGAGGCCGGGGTTCCAGTCGGCCTTGGCGGCGCAGGCGATGTTCCCGGTGCTGTCACCTGACGAAATGGCGGGACATTATTCTGAAAACGAAGTCAGCAAGGCCGTGCGTCTCGGCTTGCTCACACAAGAGGGTGGCGCCTGGGATCTGATTGCCGCGCGGGTGGCCGCGATACCGGAATACAAACAGCGATTTGACGACATCGCGCCCGGAGAAGACATCACCTTTACCGCAATTGCCAATGTCATTGCCGATTTCATTGCGTTTGAATGGCGGGCTGACAACAGCCTCTTTGACCGAGCGATGCGAGGCGATGACGCGCTGTCCGATCAGGCGCAACTGGGGATGGAACTGTTTTACGGAAAGGCTGGATGCAGCGCCTGCCATTCCGGGTGGTTCCAGACCGATCACCGTTTCCATTCGATCGCCATGCCTCAGATCGGTCCAGGAAAAGCAGCGCGTTTCGAAAACCATGTGCGGGATGAAGGGCGACTACGCGTCACGGGCGACAAGGATGATGCGTTCGCGTTTCGCACGCCTTCATTGCGCAACGTGACCCTGACGGCGCCATATGGCCACAGCGGAGCCTATGCGCAGCTTGAAGATGTCGTGCGCCATCACCTGCACCCGGTTGCCGCCTTGCGGAGTTACTCAATCGAAAAGGCTGATCTGCCCGAGTTTTCCGGGGCAGAGGACCAAAAGGCTTTGTTGGACGCCCGGCATATTGAGGCTATCGCGGCGTCAAACGATCTGGTTTCCATCAGCCTGAGTGACGAAGAGGTCGACGCCATCCTGAGTTTCCTGGGCACGCTGGAAGATCCGGCAGTGCGGCTGGGCGTGCCGCAATCAGTTCCCAGCGGATTGTCCGTGGATCAGTGATCAGCGCTGGAGGTGGACTACTCGGTTGGGGTCGGCAGGCTGCCAGTCTCCGTGTTCGCCATCTGGCCAGATCACCCGTACCTCTGCGGTCTCGGCATCCCCCAGACCAAAGTGGTGGGGCCCAGATATTCCACTTGCATGTCCTCCGCCAATGGTAACTTCGCGGGTTTGCATGCCGGCAGGTGATTTGACCTCGATAAAACTGCCGACCGCCGCTTGATTGGGGTGGTTCTGACTAAGATCAACCATGAGCCAGTTGCCAGAGGTCGGTTCATTCTGGAAAACCTCAAGGTCCGCGCCACGATTGACCACCACCAAATCCAACCACCCATCCCCATTGAAATCCGCCAGGGCCCCGCCGCGGGACTTTGCCATGGACGCGACACCAGCTTGTGATGCTGTTTCGACAAACTGACCGTCGGCGGCCTGCATCAACAGGTTATTGGGATCGGTTTGCGCCGCGTCGGGCATCTGCTCAACATTGCCTTTCGCGACAAAAATGTCGTCCAGCCCGTCATTGTTGACGTCCCCGAACTGAGCATGCCAGCCGGTTGAGGGGCGGCCATCTTCTCCTACATGCGGCCTGTGTGCGGTAGTGCCTCGGTCATAGGTTGCATCCCGCCATGTCGGCCCATCCGTTGCGGGATCGAAAACCTGGAATTTCTGATCCCCCATGGAAGTCAGATAAACATCGGGAAACCCATCACCGGTCAAATCCCGCGAGGCAATTCCCATGCCCCAGATTGAGTAGGGAAGCCATCCATCGCCCTCGCTGTACAGGCGCGGGGAGTCTTCCATGGCCCACAGTTGTTCTTGGCCGCCACGCACATAGTAGTGGCGGTCATTGCTGACACGCAGATCCGCGCGACCCGTGCGCGCCCAGTCGGAAAACAGGATGGACAAGGAACAATGACCGGGTTCCAAATGGACAGGGTCGCCATATTCGCTCCCTTCCGGGCGGTACAACAGAGTTGGTCCGCAAGCCTCAAAAGGTCCATCCGGATTGCTTCGGTCGACATAGGTCCCAAAGGCCAGTGTTGGCAGGGTTTGCCCGCTTTCCCAAGCCACGGAAAAGCCGGTGGTCCAATGGTCCTGAGATTGAAAGTTCAGTTCCGCAAAGGGCTCGAATGCGCAGTTCGGTTTGCCGCGCAGCAAGAGGTCTTTGCCCACGCGCAAGACCGCCAGATCCAGAAGCCCATCGCCATCAACGTCCACCGGGTATGCACCGGTCACATGAAACAAGGATAACTGGTCAGGTGTTTCTGAGCGAAAACTGACTTTTGCGCCGGATGTGTTGATGAATAGTTGCGCTGGGTTCGATCCGCCTGCCACAAACAATTCAGGGCGGTCGTCATTGTTGCAATCGAAGACTGCAACACCCCCGCCCACGAAATGTTCCCAGCCGCCATCGTAAACATGGCCGGGGGTTTCCACCTTTTGAAAGCGCGGTGGAACGGTGTCCGCAGCGGCAGCGGAAGTCACCGTAAGCAGGATTGCTATCTTAGTTCGCATGAGCCGCCAGTTCCCTGACCTTTAGGATAGAGACTTGTTCAATTCCATACGCCGCTGCCCCTTTCGCCCACATTGAATCACCCCAGTGGTTTACCTTGATTTCGGGCAACGGCGCGTCAACGCTGACAACACCGTTTTGGACACGGGTCATCACCTCTTCCGAGTGCAGGTAGTCAAAGCTGCCTCTGGCACCGGACAGGATAATGCACTCGGGGTCGAACAGATTGATCAGGTTCGAAACCCCCATGCCGAACATTTGGCCCGCGCGGGCCAGAACGGAAATGGATCGGGCGTCGCCGGCTTTTGCTGCTGCGAGGATATCAACAAGGGTGCGGGGATCTGTCGCTTCACTGGCGATCGTCGCTTCGCGGATCAGGGCGTATTCGCCCACATAAGCTTCCAGGCATCCGCGCTGCCCGCATTGGCACAACGCACCGTCCAACTGAACTTTGAGGTGCCCGAATTCTGCTCCGCATCCGCGTTCACCGCGATAGAGCTTGCCGTCAAGAACAATACCCAGGCCGATGCCGTGCTCGATCGTAACAACCAAAAAGTTCTTCAGCCCCTTCCCCAATCCGAAAAGCTGTTCCGCCTTTGCGACCAGATTGGCGTCGTTTTCGATGAAGGCAGGGCAGGGCAGCACCTCGGACAAAAGAGAACTTAGATCCACATTTCGTTCCGTCAGGGAAGATGACCAATGCACAAAGTTCTGCTTTGCATCAATAAGGCCGGCGATGCCGATGCAGACTCCGGACAAATCTGCAAGGGATTGGTTTGCTGAGGCGCAGGCCTGATCAAGCACGGCGCGAATCTTTTTGGCAAACGCATCCGGGGCCATGCGGGCTTCGTCCAGCGGATGTGTGTACGAAGTGATTTCGGTTCCTTCGAAATCCACGAGAATGACTGAAACCTGCTGGCGGGCGACTTTCACGCCCGCAATCAGATGCGACGCGCCATGGAGCTTCAGCTGTACGCGCGGTCTGCCGCGGCGCGCCGACTTGGAAGGTGTTTCGCCTTCTATTTCCTGAATCAGACCAGCAGACAGAAGATCCGCAGTGGCGGTTGTGATGGTCGCAGGGCTGGTTTCCAACGCGCTGGCGATGTCGATTCGTGAAATGGTCCCCTTGGCCCGGATTTTTTCCAATACGCGCAGGCGAGTGATGTTCCTTTGGTCCGTGGCATTTGAAGAAGCTTTGCTTTTCAGCATCTTGCCCTCGCGAATCTAATCCCTGTTTCAACCTAGGTGGTTTTTTCTGTTACCGATAGCATAAATATTTTACCGACTGAAATAAATATGCTACTCAGAATTATCGGGGCCACGAATCATGAAACGATGGCTCATTGAAACCGGGAGGAAATCATGAAACGAATACTCAGCGCCTCTGCTGTGGCAGTCCTGATGGGGACAGTTGCATTTGCAGAGCCCACGGTCGGTGTAAGCTGGTCGAATTTCCAGGAAGAGCGTTGGAAAACCGACGAAGCGGCGATCAAGGCTGCACTGGAAGCGGGCGGTGCCGAATACATCTCGTCTGATGCGCAATCTTCTTCCGCCAAGCAATTATCGGATATTGAAAGTCTGATCGCGCAGGGCGTTGATGCGCTGATCATTCTGGCGCAGGATTCTCAGGCCATCGGCCCGGCAGTGCAGGCAGCGGCAGACGAAGGCATTCCGGTTATCGCGTATGATCGTCTGATCGAAGATGACCGTGCGTTCTATCTGACATTCGATAACGTTGAAGTTGGCCGGATGCAGGCGCGCGCGGTGTTCGAAGCGATGCCCAAAGGCAACTATGTGATGATCAAGGGCTCGCCCACGGATCCGAACGCGGACTTCCTGCGCGGGGGTCAACAAGAGATCATCCAAGCCGCCGTTGACAGCGGTGATATCGTCATCGTGGGTGAAGCTTATACCGACGGCTGGCTGCCTGCGAACGCGCAGCGCAACATGGAACAGATCCTGACTGCGAACGAAAACAACGTTGATGCCGTAGTGGCCTCGAATGACGGTACTGCTGGCGGCGTTGTCGCCGCGCTGACCGCGCAGGGTATGGAAGGCATTCCTGTCTCGGGTCAAGATGGTGATCATGCGGCGCTGAACCGGGTCGCCAAGGGCACGCAAACCGTTTCTGTATGGAAAGATGCGCGTGAGCTGGGCAAGGCTGCCGGTGAAATAGCAGTTGCGTTGAGCAGCGGAACCAGCCCTGAGGATATTGAAGGCGCCATCAGCTGGACCTCGCCGGGCGGAACCGAGATGAACTCGGTCTTCCTTGCGCCTGTACCGATCACCAAAGACAACCTGTCTGTCGTGGTCGATGCTGGTTGGATTCCGCTGGAAGACCTGTGCCAGGGCGTCGAAAACGGCCCCGCACCCTGTAACTAAACCTAGTTCCAAACTGTCACATCTCTGGCCCGCATGGCCGGGCCAGAGATCATAGCTGAACATGAAAGATCGGATATGACCGAAACTTCGTCTCAGCCGGTACCCCAAAAAGCAAAGGCCAACCTGTTTCAGCAACTGGAACTGGATATGCGGCTATTGGGCATGATCGGCGCCTTCATCATCCTGTGCATCGGCTTCAACATCTTTACGGACGGCCGTTTTCTGACGCCCAGAAACCTGTTCAATCTGTCGATCCAAACCGTCTCGGTCGCCATCATGGCCTGTGGCATGGTGTTCATCATCGTCATGCGCCACATCGATCTCTCGGTCGGCGCGCTTCTGGCGACAACATCCGCCGTCATGGCGATGACCCAGACCGAGCTGTTGCCGAATGTGTTAGGGATGGGATTGAACCACCCCGCGACGTGGGCGATCACGTTGGTGGTGGGCCTTGCGGTCGGGACAATGATCGGTGCGTTCCACGGTTGGATGGTGGGGTATCTGACCATTCCGGCTTTCATCGTGACGCTTGGAGGGTTTCTGGTCTGGCGCAACGTTGCCTGGTACATGACTGACGGCCAGACAATCGGCCCGCTGGACAGCACTTTCCTGATGTTTGGCGGCACCAATGGGACCTTGGGCACAACGGTCAGTTTGCTGATCGGCTTCGCGGCCACGGCTATTGCAATCTGGGCGTTGTGGAGCGGTCGCCGGTCCAAAGCCGCTCACGGGTTCCCTGTCAAACCGGTATGGGCCGAAGCGACACTGGCCGGAATCGTTGGCATTGCTATCATGGGCTATGTCTTTATCGTCAACAGCTATGCCATCCCGACACGTCGGCTTGAACGCATGTTTGAAGCGCGCGGCGAGACCATGCCTGAAGGGCTGGTTGTTGGTTACGGCATCCCGATTTCGGTACTGATCCTGATCCTTGTGGCGGTGACGCTGACCGTTGTGGCCCGCAAAACCCGCTTTGGACGCTATATCTTTGCAACAGGCGGCAACCCGGATGCGGCCGAATTGTCAGGCATCAACACCCGCATGATGACCGTCAAGATCTTCGCTCTGATGGGGTTTCTCTGTGCACTGTCGGCGGTCGTGGCCTCGGCCCGTCTGGCCAATCACTCAAACGATATCGGTACGCTGGATGAGCTACGCGTGATTGCCGCTGCCGTGATCGGTGGAACGGCGCTGTCCGGCGGTATCGGTACGATCTATGGTGCAATCCTCGGCGCGCTGATCATGCAGGCACTGCAATCCGGCATGGCCATGGTCGGCGTGGATGCGCCGTTTCAGAACATCGTCGTCGGCAGCGTGCTGGTTCTGGCCGTCTATATCGACATCGTCTATCGCAAACGTCTGGGGGCGAAATGATGCAAGCACAAGAAACACAAAGCCAGGCTTCGGGCCGCGGATCGGGTCAGCCTCCCTTGGTGGAAATGCGTGATATCTCGATTTCCTTCGGGGGCATCAAGGCGGTAGATCATGTGTCGGTTGATCTCTACCCGGGCGAGGTCGTGGGCCTTCTGGGGCACAATGGGGCCGGCAAATCCACCCTGATCAAGGTGCTTTCGGGTGCCTATCAGATGGACCACGGCGAAATCCTGATCGACGGCAACAAGGTTGAGATCAACAATCCCCGCGACGCACGCGCCAACAATATCGAGACGATCTATCAGACGCTGGCGCTGGCGGATAACCTGGATGCAAGTTCGAACCTGTTTCTAGGCCGCGAAATGGTTACGCCCTTTGGCCTGGTCAACGACGCCGCGATGGAGGCGGAATGCCGCAAGATCATGGCACAGCTGAACCCGAACTTTCAGAAGTTCAACGATCCGGTCTCGGCCCTGTCAGGGGGGCAGCGTCAATCGGTGGCCATCGCGCGTGCGGTGTACTTCAACGCCCGTATCCTGATCATGGACGAGCCCACGGCTGCGCTTGGCCCGCACGAAACACAGATGGTGGCGGACCTGATCCAACAGCTCAAGGCGCAGGGAATCGGGATTTTCCTGATCGACCACGATGTGCACGCGGTGATGGAATTATGTGACCGGGCTTCGGTCATGAAGAACGGAAAGTTGGTTGGAACGGTTGATATCGCCGATGTCACCGATGACGATCTGTTGTCGATGATCATTCTGGGCAAAAAGCCCGGCGAAAAAACGGATTGAGGTAAACGAGATGACGAGCGGTTTTTTTCAGGGAATTGAACAGGTGCAATTCGAAGGCGAGGACAGTAAGAACCCGCTCGCATTCCGTCACTACAATCCGGATGAGATCGTCATGGGCAAGCGCATGGAAGACCACTTGCGGTTTGCCGTGGCGTGGTGGCATTCATTCGCCTGGGAGGGTGGTGATCCGTTTGGTGGGCCCACCTTCGAACGTCCCTGGCATCCGCAAGATGATATGGGCCGGGCCAAGATGAAGGCTGATGTCGCCTTTGAGATGTTCCAGATCCTCGGGCAGCCCTATTTCTGCTGGCATGATGCTGATATCCGCCCTGAGCAGGGGAACTTTGCCGACAATCTGCGCACGCTGAACGAGATCGCAGACTATATCGGTGAAAAGATGCAGGCATCCGGTACCAAGTTGCTATGGGGCACGGCCAATATGTTCAGCCATCGTCGCTGGATGGGAGGGGCCAGCACGAACCCTGACCCCGAGGTCTTTGCTTTCGCGGCCGCCACGGTGAAGTCATGCATGGATGCCACTCACAATTTGGGGGGCGAAAATTATGTGCTTTGGGGCGGGCGTGAAGGGTACGAGACGCTGCTCAACACCGATATGAAAACCGAACTGGATCACATGGGCCGATTCCTGAACATGGTGGTCGAGTACAAGCACAAGATCGGATTCAAGGGTGCTATTCTTGTCGAACCAAAGCCGCAGGAGCCATCGAAGCATCAGTATGATTTCGACGCCGCCACCTGCATCGGTTTCCTGCGCAAATATGGGCTTGAGGATGAGGTCAAGCTGAACCTTGAACAGGGGCACGCGATCCTGGCAGGTCACAGCTTCGAACACGAAATTGCGGTGGCTGCGGCTGAGGGGATGCTGGGATCCATCGACATGAACCGAAACGACTATCAGTCAGGATGGGATACGGATCAGTTCCCCAACAACACCCCCGAAGTCGCGGTGGCGTACTACCACATCCTGAAAGCGGGCGGGTTCACAACCGGCGGCACCAATTTCGATGCCAAGCTGCGCCGGCAGTCGATCGATGCCGAAGATCTGATCGCCGCGCATGTGGGCGGGATGGATATCTGTGCCCGGGGTCTGAAAGCTGCAGCAGCGATGATCGAAGATGGGGGATTGGAACAGGCGCTGGTTGATCGGTACGCGGGCTGGAATACGCCTGAGGCGCAGGCAATGCTGTCCTCCGGGCTTGACGAGATTGCAGCGCGGGTGTTGGCCGAGGATCTCAATCCAAGTCCGCGCTCGGGACGTCAGGAAATCCTCGAGAACTACGTGAATCGTTTTGTCTGATCCCTGCGGGTTCAGCCGATCCGTAAAATAACCTGTGTACAATGCCCCGGAAACGCGTGAGTTTGCTTCAGTGTTGGCCGGGGTTTTCCCTGGCCGAGCGCAAAGACATCAGAGGCCCGTCCGGGTCGAACAGGTGGGGCGAACAGAGTTTTGGCGGATCGATCGGCAGGCAAAGCGGTGTTTCTGAGCGGCAGCCTCATGCTGCACGTGACCCGCATGTCGCTGACCACCAGCATTGGCCTGATGGCCATTTTTGCCGTCGACTTTGTCGATATGATCTTCATCTCGATGTTGGGCAAAGACGCCCTTGCGGCGGCGGTGGGCTATGCCGGTACGCTGCTGTTTTTCACCAACGCGATCAATATCGGATTGTCGATTTCGGCCGGGGCGCTGGTCGCGCGCGAACTTGGGGCCGGGCGGGCTGAGCAGGCAAGGCATTACGCGTCCAGTGTGGCTGTTATCGGGCTGATTGCCGGGCTGATGACATCGGTACTGGTATTGTTGAATCTCAGTTACCTGCTGTCGTTGCTCGGCGCAGAAGGTGAGGTTCTGAGGCTGGCGACGCGGTATGTGTCGATCATCCTTCCCACCATGTGCGTGATGTCGATTGCGATGGCGGCAATGGCGGTGCTGCGCGCCCACGGCGATGCGCGACGGTCGATGATGGCAACGATTTATGGCGGTGTGGTGAATGCTGTTCTGGATCCGATTTTGATCTTTGCTGTCGGGTTGGGGCTGGACGGGGCCGCGATTGCCTCGGTCCTGGCGCGGCTTTGCATGTTGGGAGCGGCGTTGTGGCCCGCGCTCCGGGTGCATCGGGGGTTTGCGCGTCCTTCACTGAAGCAGGTAACACAGGATTTGCGCCCCGTGCGGGCAATTGCAATTCCCGCTGTTCTGACGAATGTCGCCACGCCGATCGGGAATGCCATCGTGGTGCGGGAGATCGCGCAATATGGCACGGATGCGGTTGCGGGCATGGCTGTGATTGGACGTCTGTTGCCAGTGGCGTTTTCAGTCATCTTCGCGCTGTCTGGCGCGATAGGGCCGATCATCGGACAGAATTTCGGGGCCGAAAAGTTCGATCGTGTGCGCGCTGCCTTTTTAGCTGGGATCAAGTTTACGGCCATTTATGTACTTTGCATGTCGGCTATCTTGTTTTTTCTGCGCACACCGATTGCGGATTTGTTCGCAGCCGAAGGCGAAACCCGAAGTCTGATTTATCTGTTCTGTGGCCCGCTGGCATTGGCTTCGTTCTTCAACGGCGTGATCTTCGTGACAAATGCCAGCTTCAACAACTTGGGGCACCCGGTGTATTCCACATGGATAAACTGGGGTCGCCACACAATTGGAACATGGGTTTTCGCAACGATTGGTTCACAGATCGCCGGAGCTTCCGGCGTTCTGCTGGGTCAGGCCTTCGGAGGCGTCATCTTTGCAGGTGTTGGATGGGTTCTGGTCGCGCGGGTTGTGGCACGGTTGGAGCGCTCACAAGCGCTGGAGCCTTTTTCCGATCAAGGTCGACTCCATTCACTGTTCGGGCGCCGCGGATGGTGATCAGGTCGGATCAGTTCCCCTGATTGCGCGCTTCCAGCCGTTCCAGATTGACCACGGTCGACAGCATCAGGCGATCATGGCTCCAATCCTGTGTTTGCTGTAGCGACGCAGACCCCAGTGCAAGAAGGGTGGCGAAGGTCAATGCCATCCCCAGGAACAGAGCGGGGAGGGTGGGCACCGTCGGTTGCGCATCAGTCAGCGCAAGCACACGCTGTCGCAGCACACGCTTGGCCTTGCCGCCAGTCACAAAGGCAACGTTCAAAACGCGTGGATTGTTAACCGAGATCGTACGTGCGCAATAATCCAGCAGGCACGCGGTATACTCGCGCGCATCGATCCGTTTGCGAGCCACTACTGACTGGTCGCATGCCAGTTCACGTAAACGGCCGAACTGATACTTGAGCATCAGATAGGCAGGGTTCCAGAACAACAGCGGGCGCAGTATTTCAAAGCCCAGTTCCCATTCAACATCGCCCGCCCGAACATGCTGAAGTTCGTGCGCCAACGCAAAACGCAGCTCGTGCGGATTATCCAGCAGGTGGCTTGGCAGAACGACATGGCGACGGCGCAATCCGCGCACCGCGAAAGGTACGGTGATGCGATCCGAAAGATGGATATCAACCTTGTTTGACTGCCGCCAAAGAAAGCTGGATTTGACTGTCTGACGGATCATCATCGCGTCCCGCAGGGCGCGAGCCGCAAACACGGCGGCGACCAAAACGAGCAGTGTCGCGAATGCGGTGATAATCGGCTGCTGCCCTGACAACGCAAGATCCACCCACCTTTCACGGGTGTTCAGCAGGGCCTCGAACTGGGTGGCAGGCATGGCGATGTCGCCGCGCAGATAGGCGGCAACGGCGATGTCGCCGAGCGCCATGGCGCTGCCCGGCCATGCATAAGAGGCGAATGATGAAACACCGATCGCAAGAAAGGGGCTGATAAGTACGCAAACGCACAGCGCCTTGAGTGCACGCAATTGCGCGACAAAGCTATGGCGCTGGGCTGTTCGGTTCAGGGCTGCGCGTGCCACCAGCCAGATGACGGCCGACAAGGCCAGCACGATGTTGAGCTCAATGAATGCGTCGAGAACCGGTCTAACCGCTGTCATTTTGCAGTCTCCTCTCTACCAGCGCTCGAATTTCCTCAAGATCGGCTTCGCTCAGCCCCGCGTCATCGACAAGCCGTGCCACCAATGTGGCGGGGGTGTCGTCGAACAGTGTGCGGGACAGGTTTTGCAGCGAACGGGCCTGATATCTGTCCTTTTCCAGAAGCGGCGTATAGATCAGGGTCTTTCCTGTCTTGTGGCTTTCCACAAAACCCTTTTCGTCCAGAATACGAAGGATCGTGGCCCCGGATGTGTAGGCTAGATTGCGTTCCAAAGGCAGGCGGTCCAGGACATCTCGCACCGAGCCTTGCCCGAGGGCCCAGAGTTCGTTCATGAACTCCAGTTCAACCTCGGTCAGCAGATTTGTAGTCTTTTTCTTTCGCATCGATCTCGGTGTAGTCATGTTTAGTATGCCTGACAGACAAGCATCCTTTCGCGATTTCTCAAAGTCTAAACTTTCCAGAACACAAAAATGCCCCAACCGATAGACAGGAAAAGAGGTATCCAGACCGGCTGTCCGACAAGCCCCAGCCAGGCGAGGAAGATATAGGCGGACCCCAGAAGGGTGATGAACAGCCGGTCGCCCAATGTGGTCGTCAGCCCCAGCACACCGCGCCGTTCTATACCATCTCGATACTTGAAGCCCTCAAGAACGCCGATCAGAGCGATGGCCGAAAAGATTCCGACGAACACGGCCAGTGTCGCCGGGGTCCAGGCCATCCAGAAATCGGGCCACAGTGGGGCAGTCCAGGAAAAGCCTTTTTCCTCTGGCTGGCCGACGCTGCCCCATCCGGCCTGCTGGGCAAAAGTGGTGGAAGGCAGGAAAAAGAGGGTGAGAAGAAGTTTACGCATATCGAACCTCACACACGTCCCATCGCGAAACCACGCGCGATGTAGTTGCGGACAAACCAGATGACGATGGCGCCGGGGATGATGGTCAGGGTGCCGGCGGCGGCAAGCAGGCCCAATTCGTACCCCGCGCTGGATGCGGTGCGGGTCATCACGGCGGCGATGGGCTTGGCCTCGACCGCCGTCAAGGTCTTGGCCAACAGCATTTCCACCCACGAGAACATGAAGCAGAAGAAGGCCGCGACGCCGACGCCAGCTTTGATATTCGGCAGGAAGATCGTCACGAAGAAGCGCGGGAAGGAATAGCCGTCGACATAGGCTGTTTCGTCCAGTTCCTTTGGAATGCCGCGCATAAAGCCTTCCAAAATCCAAACCGCCAGCGGCACATTGAACAGCGTGTGTGCCAGAGCCACGGCCAGATACGTGTCGAACAGACCGATGGAAGAGTAGAGCTGAAAGAATGGCAGCGCAAATACCGCAGCCGGAGCCATCCGGTTGGTCAGCAGCCAGAAAAACAGCTGTTTGTCACCTAGGAACCTGTAGCGAGAGAAAGCATAGGCAGCAGGCAGTGCGACACAAACCGAAAGTACCGTGTTCAGAGTCACATAAGCGATCGAGTTGATGTAGCCCCAGTACCAGGTCGGATCAGTGAAGATTGTGATGTAATTTTCCAGCGTAAATGTCTGGGGGAACAGGGAAAAGCCCGACAGAATCTCGTTCGTGGTCTTGAAGGACATCGCCACCAGCCAATAGATCGGCAGCATCAGGAACGCGATGTACAGGATCGGGATGAGGGAACGCTTTTTCATTCTGCGTCATCCTTTGTCATCAGAGTGTAGAAGAGCCACGACACAAGCAATGTGATGGCGAAATAGATCAGACTCATCGCCGCCGCCGGGCCAAGGTCGAACTGTCCCAACGCGATCTTCACCAAGTCGATCGACAGTAGGGTGGTCGAGTTGCCGGGGCCACCGCCGGTCAGTACGAAAGGCTCGGTATAGATGTTGAAACTGTCCATGAACCGCAAAAGAATTGCGATGGTCAGAACTGTCTTCATCTTGGGCAGTTGGATGTAGCGGAACACCGACCAAGGGCTGGCACCGTCGATCTTGGCCGCCTGATAATAAGCGTCAGGGATCGACACGAGGCCCGCGTAACAAAGCAGCACCACCAGTGAGGTCCAATGCCAGACATCCATCACAATGACCGTAATCCAGGCCGACAGAGGCTGTTGGGTCATGTCATAGTTGATGCCCAAAACGTCATTTAGGAAGTATCCAAGCAGGCCGATCTTGGGCAGGGTAAAGATGTTCCACATCGAGCCCACCACATTCCACGGTATCAGCATCGGCAGAGCCATCAGAACCAGACAGACCGGCACCCAAAAGCCTTTACGCGGCATGGATAGTGCGACGATGATACCCAAGGGCACCTCGATGATCAGGATCATGAAGGTAAACAGGAACTGCCGTCCCAAAGCGGCCTGGAAACGGTCTGATCTCAGGATTTGTTCAAACCAGCCGAGCCCTTCCCAGAAGAACTGGTTGTTGCCAAAGGTTTCCTGCACCGAATAGTTGACCACAGTCATCATCGGCACCAGCGCGTTGAACGCGACCAGCGCCAGGACCGGAAGGACGAAGAACCACGCCTTTTGGTTTTCTGTTCTCATTGCGCCCGCTCCTCGGTTGCGATCCAGCCGTCCCGATAGACGCGGGATTGTTCGGGTTTGAATTGCAGGAAGACCTGCGAGCCCGGCTCGGGCACGCTGTGTTCGGTTACGGCCTTGAGGGCGGTGTTTCCGACCATCGCGCTAACCACAAAATGGCGACCGATGTCCGATACTTTGGTCACATGCGCGGGGATGCCGGTCTCGCCGAAGCCCACATATTCCGGGCGAATACCCAGATCAGTGTGGCCGCCGTCACCATGCGCGGGGCCTTCCAGCATGATTTCGTGCCCTTCAAAGATGGCGCGGTCGCCTTTGGCCTCACACGGAAGAACGTTCATACCGGGCGAGCCGATGAAGTGGCCGACAAAAGTGTGCTGAGGACGCTCGAACAGTTCGACCGGCGTGCCGATTTGAACCACTTCACCGTCCTGCATAACGACAACCTCATCGGCGAAGGTCAACGCCTCGGTCTGGTCATGGGTCACGTAGATCATGGTGGCTTGCACGCGCTGATGCAGTTCTTTCAGCTTGGACCGCAGCTTCCATTTCAGATGGGGGTCGATCACGGTCAGCGGCTCATCGAACATCACAGCGTTCACGTCATCACGAACAAGGCCACGGCCCATCGAGATTTTCTGCTTGTTGTCCGGGCTCAGGCCCGAGGCCTTGGTGCCCAACATATCCGTGACATCCAGCATCTCAGCAATTTCATTGACACGGCGCTTGACCGTAGCGGCATCAACGCCTCTGTTCTTCAGCGGAAAAGCCAGGTTTTCGCCGACGGTCATGGTGTCGTAGATCACCGGGAACTGAAACACTTGCGCGATGTTGCGCTGATCCGGGGGTAGGGCCGTTACATCCTGATCATCGAACAGGATACGCCCCTCGGACGGGGTCAGCAGGCCGGAGATGATGTTGAGGAGTGTGGACTTGCCGCAACCTGACGGCCCCAGCAGTGCATACGCCCCACCATCACGCCATGTCACGTCGATTTCCTTCAGCGCATAGTCCTCTGGGCCTTTTGGCGCGGGCATATAGCTATGTCGAAGGTTTGAAAGCTTGATCTGTGCCATGTCAGGCCACCCTTTTGCCGTCTTGGCCGAAATACCGGCAATGGGCCGGGTTCATGTAGAAACAGTGATCTTCACCCACCTGATAGGGGTGAACGCCAGCAGCCAATGATACCCAGGCGTCATCCCCATGCTGGAAATGCGCGCTGGAATCCGAACCTGAGAGTTCGGTTACGATAACGCGGCCCGTCAGTTCGACATCCGTGTCAGATGTTCGAAATGGCGTCACGCGGTGAGGGCGCACGGCGACCATGTACTCTCCATCCGCCAAATCCGTGACGGACCAGCCGCCGCCGCCAGCCAACTCCGCCTGAGCGCCTGATACTGTTACTTGGGCAACGTTGATCGGCGGGTCCGAGAACACACGTGCGGCGGCAATGTTTTCAGGGTTTCGGTAGATGTCGGCAGTCGGACCGAATTGGGTCACACGGCCATCTTCCATGAGGGCGGTGTAGCCGCCCAGCAAAAGGGCCTCTTCGGGTTCCGAGGTGGCGTAGACCACAACGGCCCCGCGACCAGCGAACAGGTCGGGAAGTTGCTCGCGCAGTTCTTCACGCAGTTTGTAATCAAGGTTGGCCAGCGGTTCGTCGAGGAATACGGCGCGGCTTTCCTTCGCGATGGCACGCGCCAGTGCGGTCCGTTGCTGTTGCCCGCCCGACAGCTCGTGCGGCCGACGGTGCAGCATGGGGCGTAATTGCAGCAGGTCCGCAGCCTCTTCAACGCGGCCCTGGATTTCGGACTGCGCCATGCCTGCTACACGCAGAGGAGAGGCGATGTTGTCGAATACGGTCATATGCGGGTAGTTCACGAAGAACTGGTGCACGAGGCTGATTTGTCGCTTTTGCGTGTTCAGCCGCGTGACGTCCTGGCCATCCATAATGACCTTGCCCGAGGCTATCGGATCCAGACCGGCCATCATCTTGATAAGAGAGGTCTTGCCTGACCCGGTGGCACCCAGCAGCACATTGAAATGGCCGGTTTGCAAGGTCAGTGACGTGGGTTTGATATGGTTGACGTTGCCGACCCGTTTGGTCGCGTCTTGAAGTTCGATCATGTCTGTGGGTTCCGATCCCGCAGCGCGTCGCGCTGTCTTGGTCTTGATGTGGGGATGCCGCAAACGGCACCCCCGGTTTCAACAGCTTACTGAGACTGCCAGCGCTGAACCAGTTCGTCATAGTTGACGGTCTGGCCTTGCGGCTTTTCGTTCTCAAGCTTGGCCTTGGGCGAGCCCGGCTTCTCCAGCCAGAAGGACGGATCCTGCGGTTCGTTCAGGCGCGGGCCACAGCCACCGTAGACACCGGCACTTTCATCCGCTGCCTGCATGCGGGCCATGGTGATGTCCATCTCTTCGGCCAGACGATCCATCGCCTCTTGCGGGGTGAAGGCACCCGAGTTCACGTCACCGATCTGCTGCCACCAGATCTGGGCCAGCTTCGGATAATCCGGCACGTTGATGCCGGTCGGCGACCATGCCACACGGTCAGGCGAGCGATAGAACTCGACCAGACCACCCAGCTTGGGTGCGCGTTCGGTGAACGATTCGTGATTGACCGAGCTGTCACGGATGAAGGTCAGACCCACATGGGACTTCTTCACATCAACAGTTTTGGACGTCACGAACTGAGCGTATAGCCACGCCGCCTGAGCACGATCCGCAGGGGTCGATTTCAGGAAGGTCCAGGAGCCCACGTCCTGATACCCAACCTTCTGGCCTTCTTCCCAATAGGGGCCGTGCGGGCTGGGCGCCATCCGCCACAGCGGTGTGCCTTCGTCATCCACAGTGTTGTTGCCTTCAGACTTCGGCTTCACCATGTCGGCGGTAAAGGCGGTGTACCAGAAGATCTGCTGGGCCACGTTGCCTTGGCTGAGCGCGGGCAGCGACTGATAGAAGTCATAAGACGCTGCACCCGGAGGAGCATAGGCCCGCAGCCATTCATCCCATTTGCGGATCGCATAGACCGCAGCCGGACCATTTGCAGCACCGCCGCGTGACACCGAAGCGCCAACAGGGTTACAGGTGCCCGCTTCCATGCGGATGCCCCATTCGTCGACAGGGATACCATTGGGTTCGCCCACATCACCGGCACCGGCCATCGACAGCCACGCATCAGTCATACGCCAGCCAAGGTCAGGCGCACGTTTGCCGTAATCCATGTGACCATAGATCGTGGTGCCATCGACTTCTTTCACATCGTTGGTGAAGAACTCGGCGATGTCCTCGTAGGCTGACCAGTTGACCGGGACACCCAGATCATAGCCGTACTTCTCTTTGAACGCGGCCTTGTTGGCTTCGTCATCGAACCAGTCCTTGCGGAACCAATAAAGGTTCGCAAACTGCTGATCGGGCAGCTGATACAGCTTTCCGTCCGGACCAGTGGTGAACTGAATGCCCATGAAGTCATCCAGATCCAGTGTCGGCGAAGTCGTCGCCGCCCAGTCACCACCCATCATGTCGGTCAGCGGATAAGCCAGTTGCAGACGCGAGTGCGTGCCGATCAGGTCACTGTCATTGACATAGCCGTCATACAGGTTCCGACCTGTCTGAAGCTGGGTCTGAACAGCCTGAACCACTTCGCCCTCGCCGAGGATTTGGTGATTGACCTTGATTCCGGTGATTTCCTCGAATGCCTTGGTCAGGACCTCGGATTCGTAAGAGTGGGTCGGAATGCCTTCGGACAGGACGTTGATTTCCATGCCAGCGTAAGGCTGTGCAGCCTCGATGAACCACTGCATTTCACCCATCTGTTCGTCTTTCGACAAGGTCGATGGCTGGAATTCGTCGTCGATCCAGCGTTGTGCTGCGGCTTCGTCGGCCCAAACAGGACCGTGCCCCGCAATGACGGCAGCCGCCGCCACTGCGGAAAGTAGATGTCTCCGCATCTGTCTCCTCCCAAAAATTATGGTTCTCCGGCAGAAACCGGATGCCGGACAGCATCAGCGATTTCTTGCGTACGTGTCAAACTAAAAATTTAGTAATTGACGTTCAGACATCCCGAAAGAGGGGGGCTGAACTCATTTGCCAATTTGTGAATTCGCTGTAAGCTGCCATTGTTTATACAAAAATTACCGCTGAACCGTGCAGCCCGAATTGCGGAAAACGACTTGGAACAGTAAGGGCAGGCAATGTCCCGAAGTCTGTTGAAGTACACGCGTGTTCTCGAAATTGTCGGGGACACAATCAAGGTTCGTGTGCCAATCGAGGACACTCGTGAACCGGCTGTTCGGTTCAACGACCTTGCTGTGATCGAGACGGTAGATGGCCGAAAACCACTGGCCCAGACGATCTTCATCGACCGGGATGTCGTCACGTTGCAGGTGTTTTCGGGTACCAAGGGAATATCGACCGAAGCAACGGCAACCTTTCTCGGTCATCCGATGCAGACACCTTATTCGGCCAACAATCTAGGGCGGGTCTTTGATGGCGCCGGTGTTGCCATTGATGGAGGCCCCGACCTGTCTGCGGAGCCGCATATCGATATTGGCGGACCGACCGTCAACCCGGCGAAACGAGCGGTTCCGAATAAAATGATTCGGTCAGATGTGCCGATGACCGAAGTGTTCAACACTTTGGTCGAGAGCCAGAAAATTCCGATTTTCTCGGTTTCTGGCGAGCCATTCAGTGCTTTCCTCAGCCGAATCGGTATCCAGGCAGATGCAGATATCGTGGTCTTTGGCGGGCTGGGACTGATTTTTGACGACTACCACACGTTCCGCACCTCGTTCGAAGATGCGGGCGTGTTTTCGCGCACCGTCATGTTCGTCAGCCAGGCGATGGATCCTTTGGTCGAATGTCTGCTGATGCCGGACATGGCGCTAGCGGTGGCTGAGAAGTTTGCTGTGGAAGAGGGCAAACGCGTGCTGGTCTTGCTGACAGACATGACCGCCTATGCGGATGCAATGAAAGAGGTTGGTATCAGTCAGGAAAGGGTGCCTTCTCAGCGCGGCCATATGGGGGACTTGTATTCCCAGCTTGCGCGCCGATACGAAAAAGCCTGTGACTATGCAAAAGGCGGGTCGGTTACGGTTCTGACCGTCACGACTATGCCCGGAAATGATGTAACCCACCCGGTACCTGACAACACCGGCTATATCACCGAAGGGCAGTTCTATTTGCGTTCCGGCGTGATCGATCCGTTTGGCAGCCTGTCGCGCCTCAAACAGAACGTGATCGGCAAGACCACCCGCGAAGTTCACGGGCAGATCATGAACACGATGATCCGTTTCTATTCTGAAAGCCGCGATGCCGTGCAAAAACAGGCGATGGCCTTCGATCTGTCGGACCACGATCACCAGTTGTTGAAATTCGGCGGCCTGTTCCGGTCTCGGTTCATGGACATCATTGTTTCGAACCCGCTGGAAGAGGCGCTGGATCTGGGTTGGAAGACACAGGCAGAGTGCTTTGAGCCGGAACAGTTGCTGATGAAGCAGGCATCGATCGACAAGTAATTCCCGAAGGATGCCAATGGCGCGGTTGCAACTGAATAAATCATAGCTTGCACGCGAGCAGACACAGCTGAAAAGCTATGAGCGGTTCCTGCCGTCTTTGGACCTGAAACAGCAACAGTTGGTGGCCGAACGGGTCAGGGCTCGGGAAGAAGTCAAGCGGCTTGAGCACGAAGTGCAGGTCCTTTCGCAGCAGGTAGGAGAAAAGCTACCGATGCAGGCCCAACAGGGCATTGATTTGGAGGGGCTGGTCGAGCTCAGGGATTACAAGGTCAAGGAGGTCAACGTGGTGGGTGTCAAGATGCCCGACCTGGTCCGGATCGACGTTGTCGTGCGTCCATATCCCGTTTTGGCCAAACCCCATTGGGTCGATGTCGCTGCTCGGTTGCTGCACGATATGGTCCTTTACGCCGTCAGTGAAGGTGGGCGACACGGTCACTGCCGGGGACAGCGTTGGAACAGTACCCGAAGGCCATCTCAGCCACCAGATCATGCTGCCGTTCAACTGGACCGGCGTGTACATGGTAGTCTGGGTGCAAAAAGGCGCGGCCACGATCCATGACATCGTGGCCCGTCTGGAAGACGAAATCGGTGGTGAGCATACGCTGACACTCTCGCAGAAATGGCCCTTTCGGCGACCACTGCCAGAAAATGTACTGAAGCGCGCACTGTCCGAGCGGTTGTATCCGACGGAACCGGTTCTGACTTCGCAACGACTGATTGACACGTTCTTTCCGATTGCACGCGGTGGCACGGCCTGTATTCCCGGGCCGTTCGGAGCGGGTAAAACCGTGCTGCAAAACCTGATCGCACGGAACGCAAAAGTGGATATCGTGATCGTTGTGGCCTGCGGCGAGCGCGCGGGTGAGGTGATAGAGACCATCGAGGAATTCTCGAAGATGACCGATCCGTCCACCGGCGGCAGCCTGATGGATCGGACGATCATCATCTGTAACACGTCGTCCATGCCGGTTGCCGTGCGCGAGGCGTCGATCTTCACCGGAATAACGTTGGGGGAATACTACCGTCAGATGGGGTATGACGTTCTGTTAATCGCCGACAGCACCAGCCGGTGGGCGCAAGCCATGCGTGAAACCTCTGGCAAGCTCGAGGAAATTCTGGGCGAAGAAGGGTTTCCGGCCTATCTGGAAAGCTCGATCAAGGGTCTGTACGAGCGCGCCGGGGCGTTGAAAACAAATGACGGCGATTTCGGCAGCCTGACACTGATCGGTACGGTTTCGCCTGCTGGCGGCAACTTTGACGAGCCGGTAACCCAGTCAACCCTATCGACGGTCAAGTGCTTCCTCGGGTTGTCATCTGAACGGGCTTACAAGCGGTTTTATCCGGCAGTCGACCCGATGCTCAGCTGGTCCCGGTATACTGACCAATTGTCCGACTGGTACGACAAGAACGCCGAACCGGGGTGGACGGGCAAAGTACGTGAGCTTCTGACGCTGATCGAAAAAGGTGAACAGGTCGTTCAGATGATGCAGGTCACTGGGGAAGAGGGTGTCACGATTGACGATTTTGCAACCCAACAAAAAGCGTTGTTCGTTGACATGGTCTACTTGCAGCAGGACGCATTTGACAAAGTCGATGCGACCGTGCCACTCGAACGGCAAATAATGACGTTCAAGCTTGTGCACGATGTGGCGCAATCCACGGCAGTCTATGTCGACAAGGCCGAGGCCCGACAGGTGTTCACGCAACTGACCGGGTTGATGAAGAACTTTCACTATGCGGCAGAAAACACACCCGAATACAAATCCACCTGGCATAAGATCGAAAACCTGTGCCGAGAAAAGCTTGGGGTCTGAGACAGATAACTCCGGTTCGTTCCGGCGATCCCCGAAGGCTGGAAATACCTCGCGGCACAGTCGTGTCACCGGCTTGTCGTGTGCGACGATCCATGCCCTTATGATGCGAAACCGAATATTCGGAGCTGACAGTGAAGAAAAAAGCCCCAAACACCCATCGTGAACTGGAATTGCTTGACGCATTGCGGCGTCTGGGGGGGGCAGCGCGAAACTCTGATTTAGTGAATGTGCTGGGTGTGTCCGAAGAAACGGTGCGACGTACGATCAAGTCCCTGTCCAAGGCGGGCACGATCGAGCGCGTTCATGGCGGTGCCTACCTTGCCGGGGCGCAAGGTGATCCCGGTTTCTTTCGCCGAATTTCGAAACATGCCGACGAAAAGCGTCTAATCGCGGCTCATACGGCCAAAATGGCCCGGGATCAGATGACGGTTTTTCTGGATGTCGGCTCGACCACCGCCTTTGTTGCCGAGGAATTGCGCCGGGCCAGCCGCCTGACGGTTGTCAGCAATTCTATCGGTGTTGTGCAGACCTTGGCAGGGATCAATGGAAACCGTGTGCATCTGCTGGGCGGAGAGCTGCAAAGTGATGAGAGGGGCACGTTCGGCCACGTCGCCCAGAGGCAATTGCAACGATATGCGTTTGATCTTGCGATCCTCAGCACGGATGCGATCTCGGACAGCAATGGGTTTCTGTATCACAGCCCGGCGGAGGCAGATCTTGCCACGGTCGTGGCTGGTCAGGCGGATCACGTTGTCATGGCTGCTGCGCATTTCAAATTTGGCAATATGGCCCCTTATGTCGGGCCAGATCCGCGTCTGGTGCACGCGATTGTGACAGATGCGGCACCGAAAGGGGCGATGGCCAAGTCCTTTGACCGTTGGGGCATTGACGTACAGGTTGCGAAAGCAGGTGGATCTGATGCGGCGTGACATCAACCACGCGTCAGAAAAGGCCAATTGTCAGATCAGAAAGCAAAGGCCGAAGATGCGGGGAAATGGTAGCCCGTAGGGGAATCGAACCCCTCTTTCCAGGTTGAAAACCTGGCGTCCTAACCGATAGACGAACGGGCCAC
>NZ_JBXWMM010000012.1:0-153465 GCF_059609825.1 Ruegeria sp. YTSB088
TGCCGAGTGACCGGTCGCTTTGCCGCTAGAGCAGACATTGAACCCAATACACCGAATGACCGCACCGAGCCCAAAGCGGAAGTTCACTCGCCTAAGGCGAAAAGAGTGGTTTTGGACGCTTTTGCATTAGCCTGATCCCAAGTAGCAGAGATAAGCATCCTAAAGCCAATCCCATTGCGAGGGCATTGATGGCGAACAGACCGCCAAACAGGGATGCCGCTGTTCTTCCCGCCTGTTCGATAGACGTGTCTGCTACGACTGATACCCAGTCTTGTAGGTATTGTGCGAACAGGACCGCGATCCCTACGGGCGAAATGATTAGCGCCGCGCCGAGAGAGGTCAATCCTCGGCCGAAGACGGCCCGAAGTGTTGACCCTTTCAGTACTATTGCGGCCGTGGAAGAAAAAACGACAAGCGCAGAGAGCAGGGCGAGTAACATCTCCACAATAGGGGACAGGTCTTTCGTGACAGTTCCTGTAAGGGCCGAGGTGAAGGGCAACAGAACGAAGGTCGCGAGCCCTGCAGCAAGGAGCCCAGTTAGCAACTTTGGCAATATGCCAGACGAGCGGCTAGCGCCACATTTCTTTTGCTTAGGTGGAGTGGGCAAAGCCGAATCGGTCTGATCCCAGTGCAACGACATTGATTCTGGACGAGAGAACATCACAGCCCCTTTGAATTGTTAAATATGAAACGACCCAGCAAGCCGCGTGTTATTGGGAATCTGGTAAGCTGGAACGGAGTATCTTTCGGCGCTTGGACTAATGTTTGCGCGAACTGCACATACCGAGGCGCAAGCATTGGTATCCTTGCTATTTCAAGTGATGAACAACCTGATTACGTAAGCGACAGTGGCTAAGCACAAGACGCTGCCGAACCAGATTGCGCTGAACCAGAAAACTTGCTTTAGCAGTTTCAATGGAAGCTCTCCTCTGGATCGATCTTTCCGCGGAAAACCCAGTAGGTGTAGGCGGTGTAGGCCAGGATCACAGGCAGCAGAATGACGGCTCCGACCAGAGCAAAGGCCAAACTGCTGCCCGGCGCTGCGGCTTCGGCAATCGTGAGGCTTGGGGGTAGCATATAGGGGTAGAAACTGATCCCGATGCCAATGAAGCACACGACGAACAAGGCAATGGCGCAGAAGAAAGGCTGATAGTCGCGCTGTGTCTTCAGGCCGCGATGAAGCATCCAAGCAATGAGAGCAACAACAGCCGGCACACACACAGAGAAAACGACACCGGGCCACGAAAACCATCTGATCAGATAGATCGGATCTTGGAACGGGGTCAAAAGACTGACGAGGCCAATCAACCCGAGCGTCATGAGCATCAGTGGACGTGCATAGGAACGCATCTGGTGCTGTATTCCACCCGTTGTTTTCATATTGAGCCAGGTCGCGCCCAGCAAGGCATACCCGATCACCAAAGCCACACCCGTTAGGACTGAGAACGGCGTCAGCCAATCCCACTGTGCACCTGCGTACAGCCGATCTTCGACCGGGATGCCCTGGACCAGCGCGCCAAGCGTGATACCTTGGCAGAAGGCAGCCACGGTTGAACCACCGTGAAACGCTATATCCCAAAGCCAGTGCCCGCGTACCGTTCGCCATCGGTATTCGAAGGCAACACCGCGAAAGACAAGCGCAAGAAGCATGATGATGACGGGAATATAGATCGCAGGCATCACAACAGAATAGGCCAGCGGGAAAACAGCGAACAAACCTCCGCCCCCCATGACCAGCCAGGTCTCGTTCCCGTCCCATACAGGCGTGACCGAGTTCATCATGACATCGCGATCTTTGTCGGTTTTCGCGAATGGAAAGAGGATTCCAATTCCAAGATCGAAACCGTCCAGGATCACATAAGTCAGAACGGCAAAGGCAATGATGCCTGCCCAGATTGTCGAGAGCTCAAGCATTATGCTGCCTCCGCCAAGTTAGAGATTCCAATGGGATTGCGACTTTGCTGGAAATCTTCGACAGGCGGTTTTCCCATGAGACGCAGCATGTAGAACGTTCCCGCTCCGAATACCGCGAAATACACGACGATGAAGGCAATCAGAGACGCCGCAACTGCAGGCGCACCCACTTGGGAAAGGGAGTCCGATGTCAGCATCAGCCCGTACACCGTGTAAGGTTGGCGCCCCACTTCGGTGGTGATCCAACCGGCCAGCACCGCCACAAATCCGCTGGGCGCCAAAAGGACCGATGCCCGGTGCAACCAGCAATCTTCGTTGAGGCGGCCCCGAACACGCTGAACAAGCGACCACAAACCGACGCCCAGCATTGCAAAGCCGATTGAGAGCATGATGCGGAAGCTGTAGAAAACAATCGCGACCGGGGGTTCTTCGTCGTCGGGGATAGTGTCCAGCCCGTCAAGCGGTGCGTTGGGGTCATGCTTCAGGATCAGCGAGGATAGTTTCGGGATTTCGATGGCATAGTCCACGCGCTTTTCATCTTCGTTTGGAATGCCGAACAGGATTAACGGTGCACCTTCGGGGTGGCTGTCAAAGTGACCTTCCATCGCCATCACTTTCTGCGGTTGATGCTCCAGCGTGTTCAAACCATGAAGGTCGCCCGCGACGATCTGCAGAGGGGTGACCAGAACGGCCATCCACATTGCCATCGAGAACATTCGGGTGACCTCAGCCGTGCGATTGCGGCGTAACAAGTGCCAGGCCGCAACCCCGGCCACCACGAAAGCAGTGGTGAGGTAAGCGGCAAGAACCATGTGTGTCAGGCGGTAGGGGAAGGACGGATTGAAGACAATCGACCACCAGTCAACGGGAATAAACTGCCCCAGTTCGTTGATGTCGAACCCAGCCGGGGTTTGCATCCAAGAATTGACCGAAAGAATCCACGTGGCCGATATCAGCGTGCCAAGGGCAACCATCGCCGTGGCCATCATGTGCAAGCCGGGACCCACGCGTTCGCGACCGAAAAGCATGATGCCTAGGAAGCCTGCCTCAAGGAAGAAGGCCGTCATCACCTCGTAGGCCATCAAGGGCCCGATCACAGGCCCGGCGGTATCCGAGAATGTGCTCCAATTCGTGCCAAATTGGTAAGACATCACGATGCCGGACACGACACCCATCGCGAAGCCGACAGCGAATATCTTTTTCCAATAGTTGAAGAGATTGAGGTAAGCCTTGTCCTTGCGCCAAAGCCAAAGGCCATTGAGGACGGCCAGGAAGCTTGCCAGGCCGATGGAAAAGGCCGGGAAGATGATGTGGAACGACACAGTAAAGGCAAACTGGATGCGTGCCAGGGTCTCTGCGTCAAAGTTTGCTAGTAGGTTCATTGCCGTTTCCTTTGGCGTCGGATTACAAAGAGCGGCAGTCACCAGGGTTGCTTCGGTTGCCAGCTCGTCGATGTTATTCAGATGAGCAGGATTTGGGGCGGAGGGCGTTTCAGTTCGTTTGGGTTCTGGACGGTTGTTTTTGGATTTTGGACAAACCCAAGTCAGAAGGGCAAGAAAGGAAGCGGAATTTGAAACGCGGAGTCAGGGCACGGCTGGTGTTCAAGCGCCCCAAACAAAGTTGCCACCCGGCTCGTTTGTGAGCCGGATGGCAACCTATCAGAAACTGTGCGAGTTCTGTGCGGGATGGTCAGTCAAACTGCGTCTGGATGCTAGCAGGCAGGCTGACCGGTCAAGTTTATTCGGCTGTGTTTCTCCTATTTCTGTTTCGTTGGCGTTCGAGCTTTAGTCGTTCCAGTCTTTATGCTCTTCTTTGAAGTCGTCGCGACGTTCTTGAGCTTCGTCCTGCGCGTCTTCGAAATTGTCCTTCTGGATCGCACCGCCCACGGCACCAACCGCAGCGCCGGCGGCCGCGCCACCTACGATGCTTTCGCCAGCGATACCGGCGACAGTGGCACCGACAACCGCTCCTTTGATCGCTTTATCAGTGACATAATCAGCATGAGCTGTGGCTGCCATGGTGATCAGAAGTGCGCCGGAGATCGGGGCGATAAAGAATTTCTTCGAGGTTTTCATAGGGTTCATCCTTGTTCTGGGTCAGCAACCACCGCGGCTGCTGTGTGCCATTGAACTAGGTGACCCCATGGCCTGCTTTCTATTGGGGACAGGACAAGGTTTTGTGGATCTTGGACATCTTACGGCCCCGCGCGCTGCAGCGGTCAGCAGACTTAGCGGCCAGCTTTACGAAACCTGGCTGGCGTTTCACCTGTCCATCGCTTGAATGCCACTGAAAAAGCCGCCTGATCCGCAAATCCAAGCATGAAGGCAACGCGGGCAACACCCTCACCACTACGAAGCATCCGTTTGGACAGGTCGCACAACACCCCCTCTAAAAGTGCTTTAAAGCTTGTTCCCTCGGCTGACAGGTGCCGGGTCATAGTGCGCCGCGTCAGTCCAAGCTCTTCGGCTATATCGTCGCCGTTTGGTATCGGTCCGGGAAGACGCTCCCCGAGCATGCCCACAATACGGTCGGACAGACTACGGACTGCATCAGGCTGCGCCTTCAGTTGTTCTTCCCCGTGCCTACGTAAATGCCCCAATAAGGTGGGGTCTGCCGTTGGTATCCGAAAGCTCATGCCGTTTGGGGGCAAAGCCAAGGCGTATCCGGACTTGAAGCCTAAGACTTCACATCCGGCCAATTCGGCCAGCAGCCGGCAGTGCTCGGCATCGTCCGTTTCCAACTCGATAGAGATTGCTGCAAGCCCGCCAGAGGTGATTTGTTGAACTCGCTTATAAAGACCGAATATCAGCATTTCACGGTGGCGAGGGTATTGATGCGCCGGGATAACACTGCTCTCCAGAGTGATTTTTGGCTCATCAGGTGCACCCACGACGTCTAAGCGCAGGTCAGGGTCCTGCATTGCATAAAAGCGCTGCGTGAGTACCAGCGCGCCTTTCACCGTTTCGGCTGCCCGTACGATGTAAGCCAAAAGTGTCCCGGGACCTTGCGCCGAAAGCCCGACCCGCGCGGCAAAGGTTTTATCTTCCAAAACCCGGCACGCAGTTTCAACCGCGCCCGCCTCATGAAGCAACTCGACAGTGGCGTCGGGGCTGTCGAGTACATCCGAAGGCGCTCCAGCCATTTCCAGAACTTCAGGAAACGGAATTCGCGCGCCAGGTTCTTGCGAATAACGCAGCCCAACGTTTTGCAGTCTGTAAGCGCTAATGCGTGGCACTGTTACGTCCTCCCCTAACTTGCACGCAACTCCCTGCAGTCACTGCAATTGTCCAGAAGCCAACAACAAATGTCCAGAACCCTCAGGATCGCTGGTGCGATGACGGTTAGGTCCGGGTCATCAGAAAGGAAACGACCATGATCTACTACGCAAGGTACTACCGCTTACTGAGGGCAATCCAAAACTCCGCCAAACAAGAGTGGTCCGGGGGGAACATCCACGGTCTGCGCACTTCGTCACTTGGCGAGAAAACACCGAACGGGCGTCGTTGGGATCCACCCTACGCCCCGCAGGAAAAGCCATCGGAACCCGCACAACAACCAACCGAGAATTGACGTTTCAAGACACTGAAAATCTACACGCGCAGCTTGGCTGCGCTGCAAAAGGAGCTGAAATATGAAACCACCCGCGTACCTGATGGCGCCAATACTTGGCGTCATCTCAACTCCGGCGTTTGCCGCTGGCGGCGACCCCAGATGGTGGGTCGCGCCCAATCAAACCGACACCTATGCATGGGTCGGCTTGGTCGTTCTCGCCCTTGCGATCCTGTTGGTCGTACACCTCTATGCGCGCTTCGAACGCTACACCGAACACAAGTCAATCGGCACTCCGCTGCGCACAACAATTCCGACGATGCTCACTGTCGCCTTGGCGTATGAGTTGATGCCTGCCCTGAGCCACTTCAGCAGTCTACTGCCGGGCGCCCTAATCCTGACCGCAATCGCCCGCGACTTCATGTTGTGGTGGCGTCCATCGAAAGAGGAGTTGGTAAAATGATTGAGCTTCTCGTCACATCTTTTCCGTTTGTCCTGCGCGTGATCTATCTGAAATGGCGCGGGCTGCCAGTTACCCTGTACAATGTTCACCGGGCGCTCTTCATGTGGTTCGTCCTGGCCCTGATCGTGTTCTTTGCCGTGTTCTACTACTACCCCAAATCCTACACTGGTCTCGTGCCTTTCAGAACTGTTCCGGTCGTTGCCGAGAACGGTGGAACCGTTACAGATATCTTTGTAAAGGGCGGTGATCGGGTAGAACCGGGCGATCCGCTGTTTGCCGTCGAGAACGCGTCTGAACAAGCCGCCGTAGAACTCGCGACTCGCAAAGTTGAAGAGATAGAAAGCGCGAAACTGGCTGCTGAATTGCAAGTCCAGACCGCGCAGGCCGTTCTAGATGCCGCGATCACCGCCAGAGAGCAGGCCGAATTGGTACTTATGGATCACGAGGCACTTCAAGCAAAAGGCTCGGCGGCATTTCAAGTGAGCCAGTTGGAACGAGCCCAGTCAACCTTGAGCACAAGAGAGGCAGAGGTTGAGGCTGCTGAAACGCAACTTGGTGTGGCACAAGTTCAGGCAACGGCTGTTCTGCCCGCCCAACTTGCATCAGCGCGTGCATCGTTGAAGCAGGCACAAGTGGAGCTGTCAAAAACTCTGACTCTCAGCTCAGTCGACGGTGTAGTTGAACAAGTCACCCTGAACGTTGGTTCGCGCGCAGCGCAAGCCGCAATGAGCCCAGCCATGCTGATTGTACCGGAACGGAAAGATGCAGAGAAAGGACGTATCGTTGCTGGTTTCTCGCAGGTTTCTCGCACCGAACTGTACGAGGGAATGGCCGCAGAGGTGGCGTGCGAAAGCAACTTCAACATCTCGATGCGGAATACTGTTCTCCCGGCAAGGATCGTCCGAATTCAGGAGCAGATTTCTTCCGGTCAGCTTGCGCCCAGCGGTCGCCTGATTGAACCCAGTGAAAAGGCGAAACGGGGTCAGATCGTTGTGCATCTCGATCTGGTGCATCCAGAGCACCGCGATCTTCTGGTGCCAGGTAGCGGTTGCATCGTCCAATCCTACACCACCAATTTTGAAGGCGAAATGGAAGGAACACTTGTCGCCCACGGGATTCAGGCCATGGGTATCATCAAGGCGGTTGGTCTACGGGTGAAAGCTTGGTTCGGTCTGACCTCTGGTATCGGCTTGATCGGTGGTGGACACGCCTGATTTCCCAAAGACCCCCCTATTCAATAAACACGGCTCCCGACTAACGTTGGGAGCCGCTTCCACTACTTACGTAGGTTGCGTCAATCAGGACCGTCTTCTCTTCGCCGTGCACGGTGGTCAGACCGGCCAAGATCCGCGCGAAGATGCCTTTCTGGCTCCAACGCTTTCATCGGCTGCAAATCGTCTTGTGAGGCCCGTATTTGCCAGAGGCATCTCGCCAGCGCAAACCATTGCGATTGATGAAGGTAATCCCACTCAACACCCGATTGTCATCACCCCGAGGCTTGCCGCGCCACTTCCGGAAGAAGGGCGCGCGCTTCGCCATCTGCTCGTCGGTTAGCCAACAAAGGTCGCTCAGGTCACCGCTCGGTTTTGACAGCCGAGAATCACGCGGCGCACCGAAAATCAATGCAGCCTGACCCTAGTCTGACCCGATAATTCCTTCAATCTTTGACAGGGTTGCGGAATTCACTGCGACACCCGCTTTGCTTGATGAAAGTCGGCTCATGCGGCGGCCATCGCCGGGCAGATGCGCACCGTCCTGAGCTCTGATCGATTCAACCAAAGTCGCCATGGCGTTCGAAAACGCGCCACCGGACGACGCTGCGGGATCAATCGCAATGAAAAACTGCCCGGTCTTTGGGGGGCCACCGGCAGTTCCGGAAAAAGGCGAAGCGTTCAACCCAAGTGTTGATCCCGTAAGGGCAGCGGCCATGACTTCGGTCAGCAAAGCAACACCCACGCCTTTGTAGCCGCCCGAAGGGGCCATGCTGCCTTTCAGACCAACGTTAGGGTCCGTTGTCGGGTTCCCGTCAGCGTCCAGCGCCCATCCGACGGGAATGGCCTTTCCTTCCCGTGCATGCTTCATCACTTCGCTCTTGGCGATGGTGCTGGCGCTTTGATCAATCAGCAGCGCGGGTTGACCATCCGTACCCGGTGCAGCGATGGAGAACGGATTGGTACCAACAACAGGTTTCGATCCGCCCGAAGGTGCGATGGATGCTGGCGCATTGGTGAACCCCAATCCAACCAGCCCTGCCTGGGCCAGCCGATAAGTGTGATAGCCGAGAACACCGCAATTGTAGCTGTTGGTAATTGCCAATGCGGCGATACCCTGTTCTCGTGCCGCCGGGATCAACGCCTCAAAACCCAGATCAATGGCCGAATGTGCAAACCCGGTTTTGGCATCGACCCGGACGAGGCCGGGACGCTGGGTTTCAAGGGCCGGTTTTGCCTGACCGTCCACCTTGCCGCACTGAACATGCTCGCAATAGATCGGGATATACGCCAGCCCATGGCTGGCAACGCCGTCTGCCTCGGTCGCGGCTGTGGCAACAGCCAAAGGGCGTGCGTTTTCTTCGCTTGTGCCGGCGGCAACCAGCGCATTGAATGACAGCTCTTCGATTTCGGCAAGCGAGAGAGTTCTGGTTTCAGTCATCGGATCATCCTTCAATCGTTGTCTGACAAGCCTGAACCAGCGCCAAGCAGTCGGGATTCTTCAGTTGCGGGAGCGTAGGTGCGATGCGCCACGGTGTTGAGGAGCTGCCAGGCCTCAGGATTTGGAGCAGCGCGGCTATGCATGGAACGAGCGGATTGAATGTGGTCAACTTCGGCTATCACGACACGGTCAGCCTGGTCCGTTCCGAAGTCTTCACAATTTAGATGAATACCATCTGTTTTCGCGGAAACACCGTCGATCGTGACTTCCAGGATTGTCTTTCGCCTTTTAGCCATAGTGGCGACAAAGGGAAGCAGCAGAAGCGGTGCGGCAACGTTTGAAACCGAAACCGCGCCTTGGGACAGCGCAGTCGGAGAGTCCGACAAAGCCGTTCCGGTCATCAGCGGGCATAGGTCCTGTTCACCGGTCCACATACCGTTCTGGACCTCTGGAACGTGATGTTCCAGGCCGGGTGCAAATTCGCGCCGGAGCAGCTGAGCCAAGATCGCGGGCCCGTCGAACCCCTGGGCGCACAGCCATCGGGTTGCTTTTGCGGCTTCTTCCGCCACACCCCAGGCATATCCGGCCCCACGGGTTGCGCGTTTGGCGGTGGCTTCTACTTCGTTCAACGAGAAGGTCATTGCACAACCTCCGGATAAACCCAAAGATCGGCGTTCCCGGTGTTCAGCTCATCCGGGTAGGGTGCACCTGCATACATGCAGATACGCACCCACCGATCCGAACGCGGGTCAAAATGCGTTGCACCAAAGAAGGACAGTTTGGCGCGCAGCATATCAATGGGCATCACCTGCGCGCTGATCGTGTTGTCACGAATTTCACCGTACGGTGCGATGCCGCTGATTTGTGCGCGGCGCACGGTATGGCGGTGTTCCGGATGGCGCAACAGAAACTCTGCTATCGGAGTGTCATCAGGCCAGTCCTGCATTGCTTCGAAAGCCAAGGTCGCATCCCGTGCCGGTGCAAGAGGTTGTTCATAATCCGAGATCGGTTCTTCGAACCGTTCCCCTAGTCGGGGTTCCAGCTTTTCTTCGGATACGTACCACGCGCGCGCGCAGTTTTCGGCGGCGGTCCAATCAAGGTTCTGGGCCCAGTCAAAACTGTTCCGGATCAACGCACGCACCGCCGATACCGGCATTTTCCCATCAATCACCTGCGCGGCCGTGTTGGTGTCCGCCATGCAACTCGCAAGCCCGTCAACAAGCGTGCCATAAGGTTCAAGGATCAGAGAGGCCAGCAGCTCTTGGCCTTCTTCGGTCAGCGTGGTTTCGGACCAACAGATCAGACGGTTCCAGGGGTGGTCCTGTGTCAGGTCATCCTTGGCCAGATACTCTTCGATTTTTTGCAGATCCGAATTCAGGGCCGCCAGCTTTCTAATCTGAACGGGATGCTCAGACTGCCACCATGCGATTGACTGTTTGCTGCGCGTAAAGATATCGCGGAATCTGCGGGCCTCCTTAACCGAAGCCGCCCCAATGGACCGAACGCGCGAGATTGCCTCTTCCCGCACCATGATCCAGTTGTTGAACAACACCGGGTGATTGACGATGAATGGAGCCATACCCAGACCAGTCGAATTTCCGATGCCCAACCAACGGGCGATGTCTGGATCAAGCTCTGCGGTCCGATCCCCGCCTTTGACCTGCGCCATATGCTGCACCAGATCGCGCACAAAGGCGCGGGTCAGATAGACCGACAGCATCTCGATCTGGAATGGACCGCTGACTTCAGCCCGGCAGGCTGTCTTTTCACGGTCTGCTGCGCCAAATTTGCCTGACCCATAAACTGCCGTGGTCCGCATCAGATAGCCGACCTTGTAGATCTGTTCGAGATCGGGTTGCTGCCCCGCCGCGAGACGATCCACCACATGAGCCCAAAGCCGCACGGAACGGTTGGCTCGGGACAGGGACAGTTCGGCTTCGCTGACACGTCCGGCTTCTTGCAATGGAACGTTCTGCGATAGACGATCGATATCTTTCGCCGTTGGAATGCCGTCAAACAAGGTGAAGGTGGCATCCCAGGCCTCGGCGATCACCCGGTCGGATCGTTGTTCGGGTGGCAGGTCGTGGGCAAAGGCGACCAGCGAATATGCCCGATCGGGGCCTTGCGCGGTATAGACCGCATGACCTACACCTCTGTCGTCAATTTCAAACGCGGGACGTGAAAAGCTCCAGTTTTCTTCGGCCATGCGGCGGGTCAGTTGCCGCATAAAGCTTAGCCGACATTGGTGTAGCGATCCCAACCGTGACAGCCGCATGACCGTGGCTGGGTCACGTCTGGCGATCTCTGTCTGCGCGTGTGGTTCCATTTGGTTACCTTTGTGGGACGAAGTTCTCGGCAAAGAACCGATACCAGTTCCTGCCCATGATCCCGGCCACTTCGTCATCGTTCAGGCCGGTCGCGCGTAACCCTTTTTCGATGTTGCCAAAGTCTCGGTTGTCCTGAAACCAGCCCGGCATTGGTGGGAAGCCCGGAGCCGAGGCCGAGCCTTCGCCATAGTCGATTTCTTTCGTCCAGCGCCCCACACGCATCCATTCAACGACGCTGTCGGGCTGATCCTGACACAAGTCAGTACCGATCCCCAGGTGTTCGGCCCCGTATTTATCGGCAGTGCGGGCGATCATTTCGCAGAAGCTCTCCAGCGTGCAATCGGACTTGTCCTTCAGGTGGTGAGGGTAGACCGAAAAACCCAGCATCCCACCTTTTTCCGTTACCGCGCGGATGACGTCTTCCCGCTTGTTGCGTAGGGCCGGGGACCATTCGTGCGGATTGGCGTGTGTAATCGCGATGGGCCGGTCCGAGATTTCAGCCGCCTCGATCGTGGAACGGTCTGCCGAATGGCTCATGTCGACCACAAGGCCCACGCGGTTCATCTCTTTGATGACCTGCTTGCCCATACGTGTGATGCCGGTGTCTTCGGCCTCGTAACAACCGGTCGCCAGCAGGGATTGGTTGTTATAGGTCAATTGCATGAACCGCGCGCCCAGATCGTGCAGGATTTCGACCAGTCCGATATCGTCTTCGATGGGTGACGGGTTTTGAAATCCGAAGAACACTGCGGTTCGGCCTGTTTCACGAGCTGTGTCGATATCGCTGGCCCACCGGCCTTTCATGATCAAGTCCGGGTATTGCTCGAACCAGCGGTTCCATTTCTCGAAGTTCAGAACCGTTTCGCGGAAATTCTCATGATAGGAGATGGTGACGTGGATCGCGTCCACGCCCCCTTCGCGTAATTGGCGGAAGATCTTTTCCGACCAGTTGGCATATTGCAGGCCGTCGATTCGCATCAGACAGGGCCCGCGCTGATATAGGCGGTTTTGACGGTCGTGTAGAATTCAGCCGCCGCCTTGCCCTGTTCGCGTGGTCCGTACGAGCTGTCACCTCGACCGCCGAAAGGCACGTGATAGTCAGTACCAGCGGTGGGCAGATTGACTGTCACGACGCCGGTGCGTGCATTGCGACGGAAATGGGTGGCGCGGGCCAGCGACTTGGTCACGATGCCCGAGGTCAGGCCGAAATTCGTGTCGTTGACCACGCTCAGCGCCTCGTCATAGCTACCGACCTTGATGACGGATGTCAGAGGCGCAAACATTTCTTCACGGTTGATGCGCATATCGTTGGTGGTGTTCAGGAATACGCCCGGCGACATGTAGAAACCGTCATGGGGCATCTCCAGCCGCTGACCACCACAGGCCAGTTCGGCGCCTTCGGATTTGCCCAGATCGACATAGGCGAGGTTTTCATTCAACTGCTGCTGGCTGACGACCGGACCCATCTGAACCCCGTCCTCCAGCGCGTGGCCAACCTTCATGGCCTGTGCACCGGCCACCAGTTTTTCGACGAAGGCATCATGGATGCCCGCGTGGACGACCAGACGCGACGAAGCGGTGCACTTCTGACCGGTACCACCAAAGGCCCCGCCCAGTGCCAGCGTCACCGCCAGATCCAAATCGGCATCGTCCATCACGGCCAGCGCGTTCTTGGACCCCATTTCCATCTGCACTTTGGTCAGGTTCTGGATCGCCGCAGCAGCAATGCCTTTACCCACGGGAACCGATCCGGTGAATGAAATCGCATTGACCTTGGGGCTTTCCACCAGACGCTGACCGATGGAACGGCCCGAGCCCATCACCAGGCTGAACAAACCCTTGGGGATGTCTTGCCGCGTGATGATTTCGGTCAGTGCCACGGCCGAGGCAGGGGTGATATTGGCGGGTTTCCACACAACCGCGTTGCCATAGCAAAGCGCCGGGGCGATCTTCCACGAGGCCGTTGCGGTGGGGAAGTTCCACGGGCTGATGATGGCAACCACGCCAACAGCCTCGCGGCGCACGTCAACCTCGATGTCCGGGCGCACGGAATCGGCGTTCTCACCGATCTGTCGCAGACATTCGGCAGCATAGTAAGTGAAGAACTGACCGGCACGGTAAACCTCGCCCTTGCCTTCGGCCAGCGGCTTGCCTTCTTCGCGGCTCAGCAATGTGCCAAGTTCCTCGGCACGGGCCATCAGTTCGTTGCCGATGGCGTTCAGTACGGCCTGCTTGCGCTCTAACCCGTAGGCAGCCCACTCCAACTGTGCCACACGCGCCTGGTCCAGCGTTGCCTCAAGCTGATCGGCACTGGCCTGCGCGAACATACCGACCAGATCGCTCAGGTCCGATGGATTGCGGTTTTCAATTTCGCTTTCACCCGCCAGCCATTCGCCGGCAATCAGATTCAGTTTGGTCACGTCAGGCCCCAACTACGTAAGTTCAGTTTGCGAAAGAATGGAACTTGCTGGCGATATCAGTCAAACTCAAATAACTTTAGTAAACTTCAGAAAGATTGAAGTATGGCCGTGAAAGTAGAAATGCTGCGGTGCTTTTGCACCGTGGCACAAACCGGAAATCTTGCCGAGGCAGCCAGCCGTCTGGGCAGGACACAATCTGCCGTCTCAATGATGCTGAAGCAATTCGAAGAGCATCTGGGCAAGAAGCTGTTTGAAGGGGAACGGAAAAACCACCTTTCGCCGCTGGGTCAGCAAGTTCTTGACCTCTCACTCAAACAGGTGCGGGATTTTGACCAGGCCGTTCAGAATATTGAACTGGCGGCACAGGCCGAGCATGGGTTGATCCGTATCGTATCGGTGCCGTCCGTGGGGGCGTTGGTCTTTCCTGCCCTGCTGGATCATATGACTTCTCGCTTTCCCGGCCTGAAGATCGAGTTGCGTGACGGAGATTCGCAGCAGGTTTTGGATGCGGTTGCCGGCGACACGTCTGATATCGGCATTGCGTCCGGCCATCATCCACTAAACGGGGTCAGTGCAGAGCCGCTGTTTCAGGATCGCTTCGGGTTGGTTGCAGCGTCCGATCATCCGCTGATGACACGGGCAGAACCGCCAGCCATTTCGGATCTGGTGGCTGAGCCTTTCGTTCGAAACGCCCTGTGTGACTTTATCGAGTCCGCGCCTTTTAGAGAGATTCTGGACGGGGCCGAGGTTACCATTCACAACACGCATTCCCTGATCACGACGGTCAGAGCAGGCCAATGGATCACGGTCCTGCCGCAGACCGTCGCGCAATTCATCCCGGACGCAGTTGCCTTTCGTCCGATTACGGATTTGCCGGACAGGCGCGAGGTGTATCTTTATGTAAGGGAAAGAGCGCGATTTCGAGAAATCTCCGAGGCCTGCCGTTCATTTGTCCTGTCGAGCGGGTTTGGAAATGCAAGCCAGGTGAACGCATGAAAAATGGATTAACCCTGCTCAAAATCACGAATTAATTTGGTTTTTGCAGACTCGGGCCCGCTGCCATGCTAGGTTCCCGCTTGAAGTGGGGGACTTCAGAGGGGCGATATGTCTCAAGACCTGAGGGGCTGGTTGAGCGCAAATGGATTGAACGAGTACGCGCAGGCCTTCATTGACAACAAGATCGACTTTTCCATTCTGCCAGATTTGACGGCAGAGGATCTGATCGAAATCGGTGTTACTGCTGTCGGCGATCGTCGGCGGCTGTTGCGTGCTATCGAGCAACTTGATTCCGCCCACACCGCGGCAGAGCCTGAACCAACGGCACCGCATGAACCCGCGCGGCGGCAGGTCACGGTGATGTTTGCTGACCTGACCGGGTTCACGAAAATTTCCAGCGAACTGGATGCCGAGGATCTGCACGCGCTGCTCAATCAGTTCTTCAGCAAAGTGGACAATGTGGTCGAAAAATACGGGGGTCGCATCGACAAGCATATTGGTGATGCGGTCATGGCTGTTTTCGGGGCGCCGATCTCACATACCAACGACACGGAAAGGGCAGCACGCGCTGCGGCTGAAATTCACGCGGTTCTTCCGACGTTATCGCCGCCGCTTTCCTGCCATATCGGCATCTCTTCGGGTCAGGTCATTGCCAGTTCAACCGGCAGCCAGTCACATACGGAATACACGGTGACAGGAGATGGCGTAAACTTGGCCTCCCGTCTCACGGACATATCAGCGGCAGGGGAAACGCTGGTCTCACATGACATTCAACGCGCGCTGGGTCCGTTGTTCGTGGGCGACTCCATCGGGGTCAAGGCGATCAAGGGGCTGAACGAACCGGTTGAGGTCTGGCGTCTGGACCGGTTGGCCAGGAACATTCGAACGAGACGGCACAAATTCATTGGGCGCGAGCGTGAGATGTCGATTTTCTCAGCCACTTTCGACCGGTGCCAGCGCCATGGCAAAGGTGAAGTACATATCGTTCTGGGCGAACCCGGAATTGGAAAAACCCACCTGTCCGAGCAGGTGGCGGAACTGGCCACCAGCCTGTCCTACACGATCCACAACGGCGTTGTGGTGGATTTCGGTGCGCGCGAAGGTCATTCAGCGATTCAGACCGTCGCCCGCAGCATTCTGGGACTTGAAGCGTCGGATGGGGCGGAAACAGGGGCGGCTGTCGCAAAAGACGCGATCAGCAGGGGCTGGGTCAGTCCTTCCAACGCCGCGCATCTCAATGCCTTGCTTGAGCTTGAGCAAGACCCGGGTCTGGCCGAGGTCTATGCCGTGATGGACAACAAGACCCGCCTGCGGGGTCGGCGTCAGGTTCTTGAGGAACTGCTTTCGGCCAGCAGCCAGGAATCGCCCCTGCTTATTCAGATTGAGGACATCCACTGGGCGACCCCTGACATCCTGACGGCCTGTTCGCATATCGCCGCAGCGACGCGGAATATTCCCTGTGTGTTGATGATGTCCAGTCGGGCCGAGGGCGATCCGATCGACAGGGACTGGCAGATGGCGACGGACGGCGCGCTGGTGTCAAAGCTGGAACTGGCGCCTATGGGAGAGGAGCATGTCAGGCAACTGGTCGAAGAGTTCCGGGCCATCGATCAGGACTTGCTGGAAACATGTGTGCAACGGGCGGGCGGCAACCCGTTGTTTCTGGAACAGCTGTTGCGCAACACAGACGTACTCAAGCAGGAAAGTGTGCCCGGAAGTATTCAAGGTATCGTCCAGTCGCGATTGGATGCATTGGATCGCACCAGTCGAACCGCCCTTCAGGCCGCATCGGTTCTGGGTCAAAGGTTCTCGCCCGAAGTTCTGAATTTCATTCTGGGCGAAGGACATCTGGACACAAGTAACCTGATCCGGTCGGCGTTGATCCGAGAGGCCGGACCTGATCTCATGTTTGCCCACGCGCTGATCCGGGACGGGTCCTATGCCACTTTGGTCAAATCCGAACGGGCCCGTCTGCATCGACAGGCGGCTCAGTGGTTTGAGGATCGAGATGCCACCTTGCGCGCCCAACATCTGGACCGGGCCGGAGCCAATAACGCAGCGCAAGCCTATCTGGAGGCTGCGGATAAATTGATCCAAGCCTTCCGGTTCGACGACGCCAGCCCATTGATCGAGCGTGCTTTGGAATTGCCGTCCCCGGCGGGTGTCCGATTTGATCTGCTGTGCGCGCGGGGTGAAACGCATCGGTTGCAGGGGTTGTCAAACGAAGCCTTGGAGGAGTTCAAGGACGCGGCCAGTTTGGCGGAAACCGATGAACAAGTCGCGAGGGCGCATACCGGGTTGGCGCAGGCGGCGCGGCAAGCAAGCCTGTATCAGGACGCGCTGGAAGCGCTCGACATTGCTGAGGCAGCGGCAGAGCGCTGCGGGTCTGAAGAAGATGTGGCTCAGATAAACTACGTGCGCGGTAACGTTTACTTCCCGCTGGGTCGGAACACCGAAGCGCTGAAGGCCAACGAACGCGCCCTCTCGCTGGCTCGCAAGCTCGAGTCTGCTCGTCTGGAAGTCGGCGCCCTAAGTGGATTTGGCGACGCCAATTTCATGAATGCCACGATGAAGACGGCGACAGGATTCTACACTCAAGCCGTTGAACGGGCGCGTGAAAAAGGGCTGGTTCGAGACCTTGCGGCCAACCTGCACAATCTCAGTGTTGCGCGCAGCTATACGGGGGATGTCGGGCAGGGCAGAGCAGATGCCAACGAGGCGATTGAAATCTCGCAGACGTATTTTGCCTTCGTTCCGGAATGCGTCGCGCAAACATGCCTTGGTGTGGCCGAGACCTTTCTGGGCAGTCTCGACCGTGCGCTTGAAGCCTTTGGTGTCTCTGCCGAAATCGCAGAGCGCGTGGGGGCAAAACGCCTTGAAGCGCAGGCGTTGGAACACCTGGCCAGAACGCAGGTGTATGCCGGTCAAGCGGGGCGCGCACGTGAAACTGGTCTGCGAGCAGTCGAAATTGCGCTTGAACATGGCCGGAGTTTTGTTGGACCCAAGGCCCTGTCAGCCCTTGCGATGGCCGAAACGGACCCGGATGAGCAAACACGCCTTTTGAAGCTGGGCTCTGAGATCATCGCCGAGGGATGTGTCGGCCACAGCCATTTGCACTTTTACCCCGATGCCAGCGTTGTCATGCTGGCGCGCGGTGATTGGGATGCCGCAATTGAATATGCGGATGGGCTTGCCGCGTTCACCAAGAATGAGCCTTTGCCAATGGTTGACCTGTCCATTCGTCAAGCACGACTATTGGCCGAGAGCGGGAAGCAGAATATCCCACCGTCACAGCATAGCGGATTTGCCGATCTGAATGAGCAGTTTGCGGCGATGGGCATCACGCAATCGTTGCTGGGCCGAGCGGATTTTCTGGCAGAATAGGCGGCAAGGCAGGTGGCTGAATGAGCGTCGAAAGAAAGGTGTGGCTTATCTCGGGTTTGCTGACCTTTGGGTTGGCCGCTTTGTTGCTCAAGCTTTGGATCGAACTGAACCATTTCGAAGGAGACCCGACACAACTGCCTGATCAGGCTGCGGTAGATGCATATCTGTGCAAGCTGGACGTTGCACCGGACTACCGTTTGAGAACGGGGATTTTCATAAAGTCTTTCAGCTTTCTTGGCGCCAGCGATATACAGCTTACCGGCTATATCTGGCAGCACTACAAAGCAGGTGAACATGATGCGATCATTCCTGCCGAAGGTGAGGCTGGGTTTCTTCTGCCCGAAGCGGTCGATACGGCAAACGGCCTTATCGAACAGGCCTATCGGTTGCCGCAACCCGACGGCGTTTTGATTGGTTGGTATTTCGAACAAACTCTGCGCCAGAGCTTCGACTACACCAGTTACCCCTTCGATCACAAAACGGTTTGGGTACGGTTCTGGCCGGCCTCTTTTGAGGTCAATGTCGCGCTGGTGCCCGACTTTGAGGCTTATCCGGCGACCGGACCGGATGACATCTTTGGGATCGACAACCGGATCGTGATGGGCACGTGGGAGCGTGAAAACACCTATTTCGATTACAAGCTGTCAAATCTGGATACGACGCTGGGCATACGACAGAACGCATACCAAACCAACGCACCCGAGTTGCATTACAACTTCGTTATCAAGCGCAATTTCGCAAACGCGTTCATCGTTCACATGATTCCATTGCTTGTTGTGGTGATGCTGCTGTTCGGTGCGGTCATGACCGTCACGCGCCGCGAGGGTCTGGTGGAGCGACATGACTTCAGCACGTCCAGCGTGATCGGCACCTGTTCGGTTCTGTTCTTCGTGATCCTGCTGGCCCATGTGCAGCTGCGCGAAGGATTTGCAGGCTCACCTGTGATCTACATGGAGTCGTTCTTTTTCCTTATGTATTTCTTGCTGCTGGCGGTTTCGATCAATACCTACCTTTTCGCCTCAGAGGCGGTGCCGTCGCTGCGGATCATCCACTATCGGGACAACCTGATTCCAAAGGCCAGTTTCTGGCCTTTCGTGTTGCTGTGCATGGTGGCGATCACGGCCTATAATCTCAGCATCAAGAACAGTTCCGAACCGCCACCGATCAGCACGCAAGAATGCTAGACCACGGGTTCAAACCCGGGTTTGGGTTCGCCCTGCGCCATATCCAGCGTGTAGTCGCTTACCACTTCAGATGTGCCCTCGCGCCAGCTTTTCAGGTACTTTTCCGGATCCGCGATCACATAGGCGTAGGCAGGTTTCATTACACCCTCGACGACGACGTTGATCTTCTTGCGGACATAGACATTCTGGGGTGAGCCGGGGCCGTGATACCCCTCCAGCCGGTCCAGTTCGCTGAGGCCGGATTCGGTGACACGGTAGACTTCTCCACCCACTTGCTTGCCCATCCCCTGCTGATCCACAAGCGTTGCCATGCGATGCAGATACCCACAGTTGGGATTGTCGCAGAATGGTTCCTTCGGGATGATCAGGGGCATCGGTTGCCGGGTGCGCGCCATTCCCACGAAGTCGTTCAGAACTTTGCTGTGTGCGTCATGATTGGGGAACCCCTGCTTCAGGGACCCATAGGTGAAATACAGGTAAGAGGGTTCTTTGACGGCCACGAAGCTTTCGTCACGATCCTGTTCAGGGTCGGCCATCTTCAGGTTGTGATCTTGCGCCCAAGCGTCCAGCATGGTTCGGATTTCGGGTTCGATCTGCATGCCCTGAACGAATTCGATGCACGAGGTCGCATCCATGTCATCAGCACCCAGCAGAATCTCGACCATCTTCGGCGCCTTGTTCATCACCGCCACATGCAATGCCGTGAACCCGTGATCGTTGACAATGTTGACGTCGATATCACGATCGATCAGGTCCTGAGCAGCTTCATAATCCGGCTTGCCCAGATCATGGCCGCTTTCGTTCAGCTCACCTTCACCACCGGCTGCATAGTGCAGCAGGGAATCGCCATGGGCTTCGTCCACGATGTTGACGCCGACGATCTCTTCGTCGATGGCGCGGAACACGCGTTTCCATTCGTTGATGTCATCGGCGGCGGCAGCTTCGCGCGCCCATTTGCAGACGCGATATTTTTGATCGTCCAACTCCTCGAAGGCGTCCGCCAAAGCTTCCATGACCTGGTCCGGAGTTGCCATCATGCCGATACCCATCCGGCCGTTTGACAGGCGACCTTCGCGCGGCCCGATGAAGTCGACACCCAGCGTTTTCAGCTTGTCGACATTGTTCTGCGTGGTGATGTTGTTCCACATGTTCGTGTTGCAGGCGGGGCAAAGGATCACCGGTTTCTTCTGATACTGCCACGCCACAAAGACCGAGGTCAGAAGGTTGTCGGCAATACCGTTGGCCACTTTGCCCATCGTGTTGCAGGTGATGGGCGCCACGATGACGCAATCGGCCCAGTCGCACAGCGCCAGATGCGATGCCCGCACCGGCATGTCAAATTTCAAGTAGCGGAAATTCCACTCATCATCGTCGCGATAATAGTCATGATGGGTGATCTTGGCGTCGATCCGCTCGGCCCCGAAATCGCGAAAGAACTTCTCGGCCGAGACGGAGGGGATCAGTTTCACGTTATGCCCTGCATCGACGATGCGTTCGACGAGTTCCGGGATTTTGTCTGCCGCCGACGACCCGCAGGCGCACAACAATACGTTTCGCTTGCCGGCGTTGACCTGATTCATAACTCCTTTGGGATAGCCGAACGGGTTCTTTTCAAGGCTAGGGGTCTCATTCAGCTCTGATACAGGCAACCCTTCCGTGCGCATCTTAGCCTGCAATTCACCGGCCCTGATCATGTCCACAATGTCTTCCAGCTCATCGCTTTTGCTGATGCACCCGCCTTTGAAAAACAAATATGGCGGATCTGGTCTTTCGCCGAGTGTCACCAATTGCCGCCGCATCCTGATCATATTGGGATCGCGTCCACCCACATCGATCTGCTTGACGGTTGTTGCCCCGATATTCGAAAGAACGCTGCGCAGCATGTAGGACCAGGGGTCCTCATCTTCGTAGAACAGAACCATCTTATTGTGCTTGATGATACTGGCAACATCGCTTGGGTCTTCGGGCGGGTCGATCTCTTCGATCATCACCAATGCGGGGTCTTCCAGATCGCGCAACCCGCGGAAGATGTTGCCGCGCGGTGCCTGCCAGACCTGCGATGTCGCAGGGCTCATGTCGACTATGGTGACAACGTCCTGGTCCTCGTCATAAGCAATGCAAAGACACCAGAACTCTTCCAGCAGGGCGGTTTCCCGGTACACGTTGTCCGGCGGGCGGATCGCTTCGATCCCGGTGACGCGATTGAAATCGATATTGATCATCAGGTGACGATCTTTGTTGGTGTTCAGGCTTTTCAAGAGTGCCTTGAACCAGTCTTGCGGGGTTTGGATCGATGTATCGTTACGGGTTTCAAAGCTTTGAAACGAACTGCTCAGATGCACGTTCTCGGACTGGCTAAGGTATTTTTGCGCCATGTCATGCATGTCTTCGGCAGTGGCGACCCGGCTGACGGCATCCGTAAACGATGCCTCTGTCGCCCGCAGCAGCTCGTCCTCGTCCACTCTGTTGTCGCCGTGAATGGCGAGGCTTTCCGCCAACACACCCAATGAGTTCATATTGGGCGTGGCCCGGCGGAACAGGTTGCGGCGTTTCTTGGGATCTTTTGCCAGGTAACGCGTGCTGTCGACGTAATTGCACCGCTGCTTGAACGTCTTCAGATGCGTCTTGACCGCTGCCCTTGCCGAAAACCGCAATAGGCCGCGGGACCGCATCGAGGTTCCGTCTCGATCTGACATGGCTTGCCACAACCGCTCCACGGTTGTTACCCAAAGCTTGCCGTATTTTTCAGGATGCACATCCATCATATGCACCAGCCCCGTGCTTGGGTTGCACTTGGCGATGACGGCAAAGTGGCCGCCGAGCATATTGTCTTTGCCATGGGCGACACCGACCTGGAAATTCGCCACCAGAATGTCGTTGTCACCGCCCAGGCGGTTGGATTCGTCGATCGCCTCAAGCAACAGCGGCACACTGGTTGTGTCTGCGTCCATGAAATAGGCCTGAACCTGAACCCTCTCGCGAAGCCCTTGTGTGTGGATGTAAGTGCAGGCGACGTCAAAAAGCTCGCCCAGCGAGATTCCATCGTTCACGACAAATGACGAAGGCAATGCGCATTCGCGGAAGATGTCATTCACTTCGCAGCTGAACCCCAGCGCCGACATGCTGAGGGCGGCCGCGGTGACACTGCAACAATTGATTGGCTGTTGAAAATTATGCAACTGAACGCTGACCAGATCACCAAACATCGTTGCAAAACAGGGTTGCCGGATGCTTTCTGGTATCTGAAGCCAGTTCTTGCTGGACAGGTACGCCAGCCGGGTTCCGTCCAGCGCAAGCGCTTCCAGGCTGACGGGGATATCCGAGATCTGCAGGTGTTCTTCATAGAAGTAATCGCCGACATCCGCACTGGCCAATGGATTTCCGTTCTGGCGCAACTGAACCACGCCGCGCAGCACGATATACATGCCGTTCGCTGGCAGAACCGTGTTTCCGGTCACCTCGATGCACTCGAAATGCGGGTTGATTACGGCTGGGTTCCCCGGAAGGACATCATATATCACCTTCCAGTCTGCGTCATTTGGGATGTATGATCTTGATTTTGAAATTTGATCTATGGGCACAACTGTTTCCCCCCGGAGTTGCGTTTCAATACTTCAATCTTCGATCAGCCAGTTTTTCTGGTTCTTCGAAGCTCAGATACCGGCCATTCAGAATAAAAGACCTGTCTGCTTTCCGTGCTTTTCCTGGCAAGGGCCGTATTGCTGACGGAAAAAGTTTGAACAAAATGGCCCAATTGGCTGCACAGTATCTGATTTTTGAATAAAAATCACGAGTGCAGTTACAGGGGCTGAGGGTGCCTTGCGTGGCGGAACATTTGCCATCCGAGATATGGAATGCACGGGCCAACGGTGCCTGCTCGCAGGTAGCAATCAATGAATGGCTTTTTTTGGTTTAGTCGAGGAAAAGGTAGTCCAACCGCATAATGGCCTGGGCTGTTTTTTCGTCGACCCCAAGAAACTTGGCAATAACCGCTTCATTGTCGGCGCGCGGTGCCGTTTCCCGCAGGCGCAGGTAATTGCCCAGCCGAGCGGCACGGATCTGTTCGGATTCGTAACTCAGATCGTTGCGAAGAGTCGGCAGCAGAGATGCAACGGTTTCCGTTGGACTGTTGTCTCCGGCAAGCCCGACGCGACGCGCGTGGCCGATCAGATATTCGTCCGAGTATTCGCATTCGATCTCAAGCACATGGGTTTTGGCCTGGTCGCTGCAAAAATCCTCAAGTGCGTCCAGATTGGCTGGGTCTAGGCACAGCGACAGCTGATTTGACCCGAAACTGTCGAACAACAGGCCCAGAACGGCGCGCCGGTGACGGGAACGCTTGGCCAAGGTGGATTCGATCCCGCCCAATTCCGGCAGCAAAGTATGTTCTTCGTTGAACAGGTATTCAACACAGGGGATGTCCGTTTCCGACGCGATCTGGTCGACAAGACGTTTGGCGACATGCCACTTCTTGCAGACGATCACAAACAGTTCTCGTTCAGGGCCGAGCGTACTTCCAGCCTCCCAAAAGCGTTGTCCGAACCGGCGGCCGATGCGCCCTCGACCGGTAAGAAACGCATACAGATTGCGCCCCTCGTTCGAGACAGGGAAATCAACACCCTCGCTCGCATACAGCGAGCCGAGACGGTCTTTCAGCTCAAGCGCCTCTGCGCTGATCTTGCGCGCGAACAGATAGTCCTGGCCCAGCAACATGTCATAATGGTCGTTGTAGAACGTGACCGGCATTCCATAGTCCGAGAACATCAGGAATGTCAGCGTTCGGTTTTCAATCTCGCTTTTCGGGATCAGGTGGCGCACCAGGGTCTGAAAGAAGGTTTCATCAGGTATCCACGTGGTCGAGAAAAACCGTATCACATCCCGGCGCTGACGCAGGAAATCCAGAATCATTTCGACTGTTCTGCGACGCAGGCACCACCATTGGCTGCCGATCATCATCTGAATGTCCTGGGGGATGTCCCGTGTCAGACCAAGGCGCTTTTGCATTTCATAAGCCGCATAAAACAGCTTGGACTGCGTACGCTCGTTGAAGTAGTGGCGATAGATCAGCCTGTCTTCCTTCATGCCGGTCTTGATCCAGTTGCTGGCAAAAAAGTCGTGGCTTTCAATGAAATCCTTGTCGTGCTCATCCAGAAAACGGTGCGTGTATTCTGCCGTTTTGATCGCCATGCAGTCACCGGACAGCATGTAGAAATGAGTGGCGCGGGGGAAAGTTTCGACGGCGGCTTGCAGGGCGTTCAGCGTGGCCCGCACCAGAGACCATTCGCCCCAGCCGCATTTGACGCGCTTTTTCGCAAAGGTCACATTGGGGTTCTGATCCAGCGCGGACCGAATGCGTTCATATGCTTTGGTGCTGGCGCTGGCGTCAAAATGGATGGCCATGCAATCGCCAGCTGCAGTCAGTTGTTCGGCCTGAGCAATGATGGCCTCGGGGTCCTTGTGACACAGCAATATATAGGCGACTTTTGCCATAGAGATAACGCAATATCCGTTTCTGCCTGATTTCAACCGTGATACTGAGGATGAACGATTGAATAAACAGAATAATTTTGGTTCTTTGTTACCAAAAGCTGGTGTATCGGATCGAGACCAGGCCAGCGAAGGAGGCGCAGCAGATGGGGTTTCCCGGTACCTGGATGACCGAGAGCGAAAGCATGGTGTACCGTGTGGTGCCCAAATGTGCCTGCTCGACCATTGGTCAGATCATGTATTATTCGGACCATGGTCAGTTTTTCGATGGTGATATCCATGACGCCAAGGACGGCATGCATAAATGGGCGTTTGATCAGAGTCAGGGCCTGATATCGAACAATGTGCGCAATCACGCGTCGTATTCTTTTACTTGCGTGCGCAATCCTTATACCCGCATCCTAAGCTCATTCTTTGACAAGATCTGCGGCATTCAGCGCAACGGTAAGCGATACCGCGGCAATCTGGTTCCGACGCTGATCTACAACTATGGGATCGAAGTGGGCGGTGACGACGGCAAAGGAGAGTTTGACCAGATCGCCAGCTTCCGCCGGTTTCTGTTGTTTGCGCGCGATACGATCCGGTGGCGGCGTCCGATGGACCCGGACATTCACTGGTCTGCGATGTCAGGCCACGTGTCTACTTTCATCGTGAACGGCGGTCATTATGACCGGATTTTCTGGACCGAAGCGTTCAACGACGGGATGCAGTATGTTCTGGACAATGTCGAGCTGAAGCACTCGGTTACATTGTCCGAGATCCCACGGTTCAATGAATCAGAAGGCCACGGACCAAAACGTGCGCATCCGGTCGAGGATTACTTCGACGATCTGTCGATGCATCTGGTCTATGAGATGTACAAGCAGGATTTCGAGCTGTTCAAATACGACTTCGAAAACCCGGCCAACAAGATGCCGATCGGCGAAATTGATCTGAACGAAATTCACGCCAAGTTGGGCGGCTGACGGTAGGGTGCTTCCGCCCATCGTCGATATTTCTTGCGAAACATCTCCTCTGGTTGGGCCCGGCGCCGCGCATTGCGCGGCGCCGGGCCCAAAGCCAAATGCTGCCTCAGCGAAGCTGATGGTGCGATTTGGGAGCGGGAGTTCCTGTGGGCGGCCGATTTACCGGTCTGCTGAGTCAGCAAACCGGTCCCGCAGATGTTCAGACTTGACGTACTGCCCCTTTCGCCGCGCTGGTCGTCAGCTTGGCGTAGGCCTTGAGCGCAGTGGACACCTTGCGTTTGCGCGGCGCGGCAGGCTCCCAACCCTTTGCGTCCTGTTCCTTGCGACGCTCTGCCAGCTCTTCATCCGAAACCGCCAGATGAATGGTGCGGTTGGGGATGTCGATCTCGATCGTGTCACCGTTCTGCACCAGACCAATCTCACCGCCTTCGGCCGCCTCGGGTGATACATGTCCGATCGACAGACCGGATGTGCCGCCCGAGAAACGACCATCGGTCAGCAGGGCGCAGGCTTTACCCAGTCCTTTAGACTTCAGATATGACGTCGGATACAGCATTTCCTGCATCCCCGGGCCGCCGCGCGGGCCTTCATAGCGGATCACCACCACGTCGCCTTCTTTCACCTTGCCGGTGAGAATGTCGTTGACTGCCTGATCCTGGCTTTCGCACACGTAAGCCGAGCCAGTAAATTTCAGGATATTTGCGTCTACGCCAGCAGTTTTCACGATACAGCCGTCGCGGGCAATATTACCGAACAGAACGGCCAGACCGCCATCCTGACTAAACGCGTGTTCTTTCGAACGGATCACGCCACCTTCGCGGTCGGTGTCCAGTTCCTTGTACCGGTTGGACTGGCTGAACGCTTGTGTGGTACGCACACCACCAGGGGCGGCTTTGAACAGTTCTTGTGCCTTAGGGTTATTGGCGACCTTGATGTCCCAGTTGGCAATTGCCTCGCCCATCGTTGCCGAATGTACCGTGCTGCATTCTTCGTGCAGCAGGCCTGCGCGGCTGAGCTCTCCGAGAATCGAGAAGATACCACCGGCGCGGTGGACGTCTTCCATGTGCACGTTTTCGGTGTTGGGCGCGACTTTGCAAAGGCAGGGAACACGGCGGCTCAGGCGGTCCATGTCGGTCATGGTGAAATCAACCTCACCCTCATGCGCGATCGCCAGCAGATGCAGAACCGTGTTGGTCGACCCTCCCATGGCGATGTCGAGGCTCATGGCGTTTTCGAACGCGTCAAAGGTGGCGATCTCGCGTGGCAAGAAACCCTTTTCGTCCAGATCGTAATGGCGCTTGGTGATCTCAACGATCCGGCGGCCTGCCTCCAGGAAAAGCTCTTTGCGGTCGGCATGTGTAGCAAGTGTCGAGCCGTTACCCGGCAGGGCCAGACCCAGCGCTTCGGCCAGGCAGTTCATCGAGTTCGCGGTGAACATGCCCGAACAGGACCCGCAGGTCGGACAGGCATTCTCTTCGATGTGCTGAACCTGTTCGTCCGTGAACTTGTCGTCTGCCGCGGCCACCATCGCATCGACGAGGTCGATTTTTTTGGCATCCAGATCAGCGATATCGATCTTGCCGGCCTCCATGGGCCCGCCCGAGACAAAAATGGCCGGGATGTTCAGGCGCATAGCAGCCATCAGCATACCGGGGGTGATCTTGTCGCAATTCGAAATGCAGACCATCGCATCCGCGCAATGCGCGTTGACCATGTATTCGACCGAGTCCGCAATGACTTCGCGGGAAGGAAGCGAATACAGCATGCCGTCATGGCCCATTGCGATGCCGTCATCAACCGCGATCGTGTTGAACTCTTTTGCAACACCACCAGCGGCTTCAACCTCGCGCGCAACCATCTGGCCCAGATCCTTCAGGTGAACATGACCGGGCACGAACTGGGTGAACGAGTTGACGATGGCAATGATTGGTTTGCCAAAATCATCGTCACCCATGCCTGTGGCACGCCAAAGGCCACGTGCGCCGGCCATGTTGCGGCCATGGGTTGAGGTTCTGGATCGGTACAATGGCATAATGCTGTTTCCCTATTGCCTCGGGTTGCATGTCTTGGGGTTCGTACGTTATAGCGCACGTATCACATGTGCGCTATAACGCACAAGAGGATTCGAAAGACGACACGATGGCAATGGACGACATTACGCTGAAGTTACGGGATGTACGCGCGGCATCTGGGCTGAGCCTGTCCAAGGTGGCGGAAATGACGGGTGTCAGCAAAGCCATGCTGGGTCAGATCGAACGGGGCGAATCCAGCCCGACGATTGCCACGCTCTGGAAGATCGCCAAAGGGTTCCAGGTGCCCTTGAGCGCGTTGATCGACACAATGCAGGGCGACCCATCGGTCTTTCAGACCGTGACTTTCCCCGGCAGTATCGAGGTAAAGATCGTCTTCCCCTTCGATCCTGCATTGGGGGCCGAAACCTTTCACGTGAGTCTTAACCCAAACCAGAGTCACGACTCGCCCGCGCATGCTGCCGGGGTGACCGAGGAAGTGTTTGTCCTTAGCGGCACTTTGGAAATTCTTCGTGATGGGGAATGGGTTTCCTTGCAGGCAGGGCAGGGTCTGCGGTTTGCGGCAGATGTGCCGCACGGATACCGTGCCGGTGTGCACGGCGCTGCATTTCTGAACATGCATCATTACGCCCAAGACACAGAGTTTCCTGAAAACGGCAGGAACCCTACATGACCGCATTTTTCGACAGCCTGACCATCGTGGACGTCATCGGCTCGTTCGGAGCACTGATCGTGGTGGCCGCATATTTCGCGACGCAGATGCGAATGATGAATTCGGATGATCTGGCTTTTCCGGTGATCAACCTGCTGGGATCCGTCCTGATCGTCTATTCCCTGCTGCAGAATTTCAATCTGGCCTCGATGCTGATCGAGGGATTCTGGATCGTGATCAGTATCATCGGTATCATTCAGCACGTCCGCCTGCGCCGGGTGCGATAAATCCAGCGGTTAACAGGCGCTAGCGCTATCCAGTCTTGAACCCCCAAGCTGCCGGGTATAGGGAAATTCCAAGCTCGCTTTGGGGAGGCTTTGATGCAGGACGATCCAAAAACCCTCGTATCTACCGAATGGCTGGCCGCGCATATGAAGGACCCGGATCTGCGGATTCTGGACGGGTCGTGGTACTTGCCCGCACAAAATCGTGATGCAAAGGCCGAATATGATGCAGGCCACATCCCCGGTGCGAGGTTCTTTGATATTGATGAGATATCAGATCACCGTTCCGACTTGCCGCACATGGCGCCTCCGGTCGAGAAATTCATGTCGCGCCTGCGGGCGATGGGTGTGGGCGATGGTCATCAGGTCGTGGTTTATGATGGCGCTGGGCTGATGTCGGCTGCACGCGTCTGGTGGCTGTTCCGTCTGATGGGGCAGGAAAACATCGCGGTTCTGGATGGTGGGTTCCCCAAATGGCAGGCGGAAGGGCGCGAGGTTGAAGATCTGCCGCCGGTCATCCGTGATCGTCATATGACCGTTCGGGTACAAAACCAGCTTGTCCGGGACGTCACGCAAGTGTCCGCCGCCGCCAAGCTTGGTGATCATGAGATTATCGACGCCCGCTCTGCCGGCCGGTTTGCCGGGGCCGAAGCCGAGCCGCGCGAGGGTCTGCGTTCGGGCCATATTCCGGGCTCACGCAATGTCCCCTTTGGCCAGTTGCTGAACGCCAATGGCACCATGAAGTCGCCGGAAGAGTGCCGCGCCATATTCGAGGCTGCGGGCGTCGATCTGTCGAAACCGGCGATCACCTCGTGCGGGTCTGGCGTGACTGCCGCGATCCTGAGCCTTGCGCTGGAGCGCATGGGTAAGAAAGACCACTCGCTTTATGACGGCTCATGGGCTGAATGGGGTGCCTTCCCGACCCTGCCCGTCGCAACCGGAGAGACCTGATGTTCGAGAACCTGAAACCGCAGCCTGCCGACAAGATCCTGGCGCTGATGCAGATGTACCGCGAAGACCCGCGCGATCAGAAGATCGACCTGGGTGTTGGCGTTTATAAAAACGCAGAGGGCATTACCCCGGTCATGCGCGCCGTCAAAGCGGCCGAGCGGCGCATCTGGGAAGAGCAGGACACCAAGGCTTATACCGGGCTGGCCGGCGACCCGGCCTATGCGGATGCGATGATCGGGTTAATCCTCGGCACGTCGGTTAAGCGCGGCAATATCGCAGCTGTGGCGACACCGGGCGGCACCGGCGCCTGCCGTCAGGCGTTCGAGATGATCCGCATGGCCAACCCGTCAGCCCGCGTGTTTGTGTCGAACCCGACATGGCCGAACCACCTGTCGATCCTGAACTATCTGGGGATCGAGACGGTTCAATACCGCTATTTCGATGGTGACACACGTGGCGTCGATTTCGACGGCATGATCGAAGACCTGAAGACCGCCAAGGCGGGTGACGTGGTTCTGCTGCACGGTTGCTGCCACAACCCGACCGGTGCCAACCTCAACATCGTTCAATGGCAGGAAGTCGTGAACCTGATCAACGCACTTGGCCTCGTAGCGATGATCGACATCGCCTATCAGGGCTTCGGCGACGGTCTGGAAGAGGATGCGCAAGCAACACGTCTGGTCGCATCTTCGGTCAAGGAATGCCTCATAGCGGCGTCGTGTTCGAAGAATTTCGGCGTGTACCGCGAACGCACTGGTTTGCTGATGGCCATCAGCGCCGATGCCGGGCAGACCGCATTGAACCAAGGGACGCTGTCATTCCTGAACCGCCAAAACTATTCGTTTCCACCTGACCACGGCGCACGTGTTGTGACGACCATTCTGATGGATGAAGCGTTGCGCGCAGACTGGGCCATCGAGTTGGAAGAGGTTCGCCTGTCCATGCTGGATTTGCGTCAGCAATTGGCCGACGAGCTGCAGCGTCTGAGCGGCTCGGACCGCTTTGGTTTCATCGCCCAACACCGTGGCATGTTCTCACGCTTGGGGGCGGCACAGGAACTGGTCGAGAAACTGCGTGTCGATCACGGCATCTATATGGTCGGCGACAGCCGCCTGAACATCGCCGGTCTGAACGCGACCACCGTGCCGATCCTGGCCAAGGCGATTGTCGACGTCGGGGTTTGACCGGACAACCGTCACGTCTGGTTCAGCCCGGGCGTGGCGGAGTTTTGACGAACTGCATATCCCCGTCCGCCACGGCGAATGGGTTTCCACCTGCGGTTATCACGGCCCGATCTTTCATCGCGCGAAAGTCGAATATGGCGTTTAGCACGACATCAGTTCTGCCCTGATACTCTCGCGGGTGGTAGATACATATGCCGACGTGTTCATCAAGGCGGCGATATGTGTAATCCGCCTCGCCTACCAGCATGCCGTTCGCGGTGACATAGCAGGTGTTTTCGGTTTCGTAACTGACCGTGTGTGTCGATAAGTCTTCGAAATCGCCATGTCCGGAGTGGTGGACCCCAGTCCATTTCAGGCTTGTGCCAACAAGTGTGTGCGGTGCGTTCGGCATTGCACTCCCCCCTATTTTGACACGCAGATTCTAACCCAAAAACGACTGCCGCACAAAAAACGGCCCCAGCACAGGGCTAGGGCCGCTTATATTATTCAACGATCTCAACCTTTCGAGAACTCGGGATACGCTTCCATCCCCAACTCACCCATGTCGAGCCCGTTGATCTCTTCTTCCTCACCGACCCGCAGGCCGACTGTTGCCTTGAGGACCGAGAACAGGATGAAGCTGACGACGAAGACGAAGATCCCAATGGCAGCGAAGCCAATGATCTGGGTCACGAAGGACGCGTCACCGTTGGTCCATGCCACGATGAAGGTACCCCAGAAGCCTGCGATCAGGTGAACCGGAATCGCACCGACCACGTCGTCGATCTTCATGCGGTCCAGCATCGGAACGGTCAGGACAACGATCACACCACCGATTGCACCAATGATCAGCGCCTGAAACAGCGACGGCGCCAAGGGTTCAGCGGTGATTGACACCAGACCGGCCAGCGCGCCGTTCAGAACCATGGTCAGGTCAACCTTGCCGTACATCACCTGCGTCAGGATCAAGGCGGCGACGGCACCGGCGGCAGCGGCCATGTTGGTGTTTGCGAAGATACGGCTGATATCGGCCATGTTACCGATGGTTCCCATTGCCAGCTGCGAGCCGCCGTTGAAACCGAACCAACCCAACCACAGGATGAACGTCCCCAAGGTTGCCAGCGCCAGGTTCGAACCGGGGATCGGAACAACCTTGCCGTCCTTGTTGTACTTGCCGATGCGCGGGCCAAGTACGATGGCACCGGCCAGAGCCGCGAAGCCACCTGCGGCGTGCACCAGGGTCGAGCCGGCGAAATCGCTGAAGCCCATCTCGGACAACCAGCCGCCACCCCACTGCCAAGACGCTTCGATCGGGTAGATGATGCCTGTCAGGACGATCACGAAGAAGAAGAAGGGCCACAGTTTGACGCGCTCGGCCATGGTGCCCGATACGATGGACGCGGTGGTGGCGCAGAACATCAGTTGGAAAAAGAAGTCTGAACCGACGGAAGCATAATCCAGCGCGGTTTCGGTGTCGGCCAAACCAACCGGCTCGAGTGACGTTGGCGAGAACGCGCCCAGTATGCCTGTGATGGTCCAGCCATCACCGGGGTACATCAGGTTAAATCCCACCAGCCAGTACATGATGGCCGCAAAGGAAAACAGGCCAATGTTCTTGACCAGCTGCATGGCCACGTTTTTCGAACGCACCAGACCGGCCTCGAGCATGGCAAAGCCCGCGGCCATCCAGAATACCAAAAAACCGCCGACCAGAAACAGCAGTGAGGTCAGGATGTATTGCGTGTGCTGTGCGGCCTCGCCTGCGGCCTCTTGCGCAAGGCCCATCTGCGGCAGCGCGACAATCGCGGCGGCAGGGATGAGAGATTTCATCAGGTTCATGTGTCTTCCTCGAATGAGTGTGAGTGGGCGCGCTTTAAAGCGCGTCCTCGTTGGTTTCCCCGGTCCGCACGCGCAGCGCCTGCTCGACATCGAGGACGAAAATCTTGCCGTCGCCGATTTTGCCGGTTTTGGCTGTTTTGGTGATGGTCTCGACGATCTGGTCGGCCATTGTCGCGGGCACCACGATCTCGAGCTTGATCTTGGGTACGAAATTCACAGCATATTCGGCCCCCCGATAGATTTCGGTGTGACCGGATTGCGAGCCGAAGCCCTTGATCTCGGTTACCATCATGCCGCGCACGCCGGCCTCGGTCAGTGCCTCGCGCACCTCCTCCAGCTTGAACGGCTTGATTGTCGCAATGATCAGTTTCACGTCTTTCCCCTCTGGTTCTCCGGCGGAACCGGTTTGTTTGCACCTGCAGAAAATGCGCGACTGAGCGTGGGAAGAAACGGTTATTGGGCGCCAATGGGCCGTAAAATGGCGTAAAGTTGCACATTTTTTGCACAAATTTGGCGAGCTGATTAAATATCGGGCAGTGTTGTGAGGGGAATTTTTGGAAAATCGGACCTCTACATACTCAGGTCAGCGGGGTATGGTGGCGCAAAAGAAAAACCGGGCAGAGTTTGAGCATGACTGAGTCCAAGCGACGCAAGCCGAAATTGGTTGCGGATAGAAGGTACCCGTCAAAGGGCCGTAAACCGTCGGCGTCCAAGCGCCCGGCGGGCAAGAAGGCGACGGCCCGCAAGACAACCACGCGCAAAACCGCGCGCAAGAAGACGCGCAAGAGATCGGGCGGCAAGGGTGGTGGGATCCTGCGTCGCTTTTTCCGCTGGGTCTGGCGTATGGTCTGGGGTCTGACCTGGCGGGTTGGCGCAGTTGTGGCCATTTTGATCGCTTTGGCAGTGGGCGTCGTCTATACCTCTTTGCCGGACCTGGACGCGTTGTTGGACGGGCGCGCGCGGGGGTCGGTCACGCTGCTGGACCGGGACGGCAAAGTGTTCGCCTGGCGCGGTGACCAGTTTGGCGGGGTGATCACGGCTGATACGGTGTCCCCGCATCTGAAAAACGCCGTCATTGCCACCGAGGACAAACGCTTCTATCGCCATTTCGGCGTAAGCCCGCGTGGCGTCGCGAGCGCCGTACGCATCAACCTGAGCGAAGGGCGCGGCCCGTTGTCCGGGCATGGCGGGTCCACCATTACGCAGCAAACGGCCAAACTGCTGTGTCTGGGCGAGCCTTATGATCCGGCTGAATGGGAATCAGAGGCTGCCTATGAAGCCGATTGCCGTCAGGGTTCACTGTGGCGCAAGGCCAAGGAGGCCATTTACGCAATTGCCATGGAGGTGAAATACTCCAAGGATGAGGTTCTGACGATTTACCTGAACCGGGCGTTCCTTGGTGCAGGCGCGCGCGGGTTCGAGGCCGCAAGCCAGCGATACTTTGGAAAGTCCGCAGCTGAAGTGTCTCCAGCTGAGGCAGCGATGCTGGCCGGCCTGCTGGTTGCACCCACGCGCTATGCGCCGACGAACAACCTGCAACGGTCTCAGGACCGGGCCCGCCTTGTGATCGGTCTGATGGAGGATCAGGGCTATCTGACCGCCGCGCAGGCCAGCGAAGCACGAGCGCGACCTGCCCAACTGTCCGAGGCGGCGGCTGCGCGGGCCGGGGGATACTTTGCGGATTGGGTCATGGCCAGCGGGCCCGAGTTCTTTACCCGAAACACGACCGAAGATGTGGTGATCCGTACGACCTTGGATCAGCGCATCCAGACTTCTGCGGAAGAAGCGCTGAAGTTCATCTTTCAGGAAAAAGTCCGTGAAGGCTCAAAAGCGCAGGCTGCCATTGTCGTGATGTCGGCAGACGGTGCGGTACGTGCCATGGTTGGTGGGCGCAAGACACGCGTGTCTGGCGCGTTCAATCGGGCGACACAGGCGTTGCGTCAGACGGGATCGTCGTTCAAGCCGTTCGTCTATGCCACCGCGCTGGAACTTGGCTATTCGCCACTGGATACGGTGATGGATGAACCCTATTGCGTCGATATTCCGGGGTCAGGCCAGTGGTGTCCCAAAAACTATACCAATAAGTATTATGGTCGGGTGACCTTGGCGGATGCGCTGAAAAACTCGCTGAACATACCGGCGGTGAAAGTGGCTGAGATTTCCGGGCTGGACAATGTTCGGACGATCGCCAGCGGCTTTGGGATTGCCAGCGATCTTGCACAGGGGCCTGCGCTGGCGCTTGGTGCATCTGAAAGCACGTTGATCGAGATGACCGGCGCATATGCAGGCATCCTGAATGGCGGGTCACAGGTTGAACCTTATGGGCTGACCGAACTGAAGCTGTTGGGCGACGAAACACCTGTCATGGTCACGACGACCGGTATTGGTGAGAGAGTCATCAATGAAACGGCCGCCAAACAGCTGACCTGGATGATGGAACGTGTGGTCTCTGAAGGGACCGGCGGGCGGGCCAAATTGCCCGGCTGGCAGGTGGCGGGCAAGACCGGAACGACCCAGGCCGCGCGCGATGCGTGGTTCATCGGGTTCACGGCGGATTACGTAACTGGCGTCTGGATGGGGTATGATGACAACACGCCCTTGTCCGGCGTGACCGGTGGCGGGTTGCCTGCCGAGATCTGGAAGGAAACCATGCTGCGCGTGACCGAGGGGATGACACCCACACCCTTGCCGATGATGGCGCCGGAACCACCCGTTCAGGTCGCCCAGCCGCAGCCCCGCCGCAAGCGCGGAGGTTTTGCCGATGACATCAATAACCTGCTGAAGAACATTTTTGGCGGCAACTAAAGCAAACTCGAAAAGCCGAAACAAGAAAAAGGCGGTGCACCGGGCACCGCCTTTTGTCATTCTTTATTCGTGACTTAGACGCTTGCGTCCAAAGCTGCGAGGATCGCGTCGCCCATTTCGGTGGTCGACACGGGCTGAACGCCCTCATCCGCCAGCAGGTCGCCGGTGCGCACACCGTCGGCCAGAACTTTTTCGATCGCTGCTTCCAGACGATCTGCTTCTTCGCCGTGATCAAAGCTGTAACGCAGAGCCATCGCAAAGCTGAGGATACAGGCGATCGGGTTGGCTTTGCCCTGACCTGCGATATCGGGGGCAGACCCGTGTACGGGCTCGTACATCGCCTTGGGGCGTCCATTGGCCATCGGAGCGCCCAGCGACGCTGACGGCAGCATACCAAGAGACCCGGTCAGCATCGCGGCGCAGTCGGACAGGATGTCGCCGAACAGGTTGTCGGTCAGGATCACGTCAAACTGCTTGGGTGCGCGCACCAGCTGCATGGCACCGTTGTCAGCGTACATATGGCTCAGTTCGACCTCGGGGTAATCAGCGGCAACGCGGTTGACGACTTCGCGCCACAGGATGCCCGATTCCATCACGTTGGCTTTTTCCATCGAGCACAGTTTTTTGTTCCGGCGCATCGCCAGTTCGAAGGCCGAGCGCGCAACCCGTTCGATCTCGGATTCGGTGTAGCGCTGGGTGTTGATGCCAACGCGTTCATTGCCTTCTTCGAAGATGCCGCGCGGTTCCCCGAAATAAACACCCGAGGTCAGTTCGCGCACGATCATGATATCGAGACCGGCAACGATGTCTTTTTTCAGCGAAGAGAAGTCAGCCAGCGCGTCAAAGCACTGAGCCGGGCGCAGGTTCGAATACAGGTCCATTTCCTTGCGCAGGCGCAGCAACCCGCGCTCGGGCTTCAGGCTGAAATCCAGATCGTCGTATTTCGGACCGCCGACAGCGCCCAGCAGAACCGCGTCAACCTCCTGCGCCTTGGCCATCGTCTCATCGGACAGAGGCTTGCCGTGGGCGTCATAGGCCGCACCGCCGACCAGATCCTCGCTCACGTCAAATTGAAGACCGCGATTGGTGCCGAACCAATCGATGATTCTGCGCACTTCGGCCATGACTTCCGGGCCAATTCCGTCTCCGGGCAGGATAAGGAGCGAAGGGTTGGACATGAAGGGTCTCCTTGCGTTTTGTTGCACAGGGCCTAGCGTCTGCGTTGCATCGGGTCAATGAGACGAACCTGCCAAAACAGAAGGAAATCACATGCTGACACCTGGAAATCCGGTTCCTGCGCTGAAAATCGAAACTGTTGCCCATGGCAGCTTCGATCTTGACGCGGACAAGGGCGAAAACGGGACGCTGGTGATTCAATATCGCGGGCTGCATTGCCCGATCTGCATCAGGCAGATGGCCGAGGTCGAAGCGGCGCTGGATGATTTCGCGGCGCTGGGCGTCGAGGTCATCATGATCACCACCGATACAGCCGAGCACGCGGCGGAAACCGCCGAAAAAGCCGGAGCGTCGCGCCTGCGTGTGGGTCACAGCCTGCCGCTGTCTGCAGCGCGGGGCGAATGGGGACTGAACATCTCGATCAAGCGCGAAGGCAGCGCCGAACCGGACCTGTTCGCAGAGCCCGGACATTTCTACATCGCACCCGACCGGACGCTGTACTACGCGTGGCAACAGACCACGCCTTTCGGTCGCCCGTCGATGTCGGATATTTCAGGTGGCTTGAAATTCACACTGGGCAACAACTATCCAGCGCGTGGAACTTATACTGGCCTGCTTTGACGCTCAAAGAGCGGCTTTGAGCCCTTCAGCCAACAAGTCCCAGACCCTGCGGATGCGCGGGGTCTGGCGCATGGCCTGAGGTGCGGCCAGCCACACGGGTAGAATCGGGATGTCCACATCCAGCGGCAGAATTTCCACGTCGGGGTCGGCTTCGGCAACCTGTACCTGACTGAAACCTATGCCACAGCCCGCCCGGATCAGTTCCCAATAGGCGCTTTGCAGGTCACAGCGGGTGGCAAAGCTGTCCCGGCTGGCTGGCCATCCCTTTTCCCGCATGGCCTTGATGATCTCCTGGTTCGCGTCAAATCCCACCAGGTCATGCGTAAACAGTTCTTCCGGCGTCTTGGGGCGCCCCTTCCGGTCCAGATAGGACTTGGCGGCACAAAAACACAGCGGCACATCCCCGAGATAGCGGGAAATGAGATCCACCTGCGCAGGGCGATACATACGCACGGCGATATCCGCCTCGCGATAGAGCAGATTCTCGGTGGTGTCGGTGGCCACGAGCTCAAGCTGAATCGTGGGTTCCTGCCTGCGGATGGACGCCAGTATCGGTGGCAGCAGGTGATGCGAGGCAAAGACCGATGCGGTGATACGCACCGAGCCTTCAAGCTGTTGCGATTGCCCCGCAGCGGCAAGACTGAACGCGGTCATGGCGCTGTGCATCTGCTGGGCCATCGGCAAAAGCTGTGAACCCGCTTCGCTGAGCTTCAGACCGCGGGCGTGGCGATCGAAAAGGGAGACAGCCAACTCGTCCTCGAGGTTTTGGACCTGCCGCCCCAAAGTGGGTTGGCTGCGATTGAGATGTCGTGCGGCGGCAGACAGCGATCCCGTCTCGGCCACGGCCAGAAAGCATTGGATCAGAGACCAATCTGCATGTGTCAGTGCTTTGTCCATTCAGAAATGAATACACATTCTGCGATTTACGGCAATTCCCTGCGCGACGTGAATGGGTAGATTGACCTCAGACAGGAGGCAGACATGGCACAAACAGCACTGGTACTGGGCGCATCGGGGCGCTTTGGACGCAATGCAGCACTGGCATTCAGGCACGCGGGCTGGGATGTGACAGAGTTTGACCGCAGGTCTGGTACGCTGTCACAGGCAGCGCGCGGCATGGATGTCATCGTGAACGGATGGAACCCGCCCTATCCCGATTGGGCGCGCGATGTGCCTGTAATGACCAAGCGGGTGATAGATGCGGCGTCAGATACGGGGGCGACCGTGATTGTGCCGGGGAATGTCTACGTATTTGGCGAGGATACGCCGGGCCCATGGTCGGGCGGGACCCCGCATAAGGCCACCAATCCTCTGGGCCGGATCCGGATCGACATGGAAGAGGCCTATCGCGCGTCGACGGTGCGCACCATCCTGTTGCGTGCCGGGGACTTCATTGACACCAATGCGTCCGGGAACTGGTTCGATCAGGTCATGATCAAGCGCCTTTCGCGTAGTCAGTTCGTTTATCCCGGTGATCCGGAGGCGCCGCACGCTTGGGCTTTTCTGCCTGACCTGGCCCGCGCTGCCGTCGCACTGGCTGAGATTCGCGAAGATCTCCCCCGTTTCTGCGATGTTCCATTCGACGGGTTTACATTGACCGGGGTTCAGATCGCACAAACCCTCTCGCAGGTTACGGGTCGGACGGTTTCTGTACAGCGCATGAAATGGTGGCCTTTGCAGGTGGCGCGCCCTTTCTGGCGTTTGGCCCCCTGCTTGATTGAGATGCGATACCTCTGGCGCGTGCCACATCAACTGGATGCCGGCTATATGAGAGAATTGCTGGGCTCGTTTCCCAAATCGAACTTGGAGGATGCCTTGCGTTCGGCAATTCCCCCCCAATGTGCCGCATCATCGACAAAAGCTGGGAATATGGGCGAGGTTTTAGGGTAGGATTATGTCAACCCAGACCAATCGATGCCTGCTGGCGCGTTGGGCGCTGTCGTTTAACCTGTCGCCTTTCTCGGGCCAAACAACACCAGTTTCAGAGATTTGCAGATCGCTGGACGGCAACACGTAATCAACGCGCATTTCTCCGGTGGCTTTCCAATCGACTGTAGCTGATGAACCCAACGGGTCTGCCGGCACCAGATCTTGCACATGGGAACTGGTCAAAAGGGTGCGAATGGCCTGGTTGTGGCCTTCTCCGCGGGTCGGGTCGAGATTGGCGTCTCCAGCGATCACGAACGGGCCTCTGGGAACTGGCCCTAGACCGCCGTTCAGCAAAACCGACCAAAAGCGAATTTCATCCCTGTTGCGCAGACCATTGCGATCTTCGAGGCCGTCAAAAACGGGTGGGGTAGCGTGAAAGGTCATCAGGCTGAGGCGCCCATGCGGGGTTTTGATCGGAAGCACCCAATGCACAGTTGAGGACAGGCGCTGAATCTCGTGCGCCGCTTCAGATGGGAAGGGAAGGCCGTTTTTGCTTGGTAAAGTGGCCCCAGGCAGGTCTTTCCACAGAAGATCGGAGTAATCCTGAACGTGATCGGTCAGGATTTCGAAACGGGACAACACCGCCACTCCTCCGTGGCCCGTGAACTTCCCCCAGCCCTGCGCGTCGCCGGGACCTTGCGTTTGGCCATCGCCGTTCAGATCCAGCGGTGTTTCCAACCCTGCATTTGGTCGAGCGGAAAAGTGATAGGGGAAATCCAGACCCGCATCACGCAGTTTCTCGGACAGGGCGCTTAGGGCTGCGCCGTCCAGATCCCAGTCGATGCCCTGCAGGGCAATTATGTCAGGTCGTGCCGCTGTAATGACATCGACGGCGGCGCGAACCTGCGCATCGTCCCGCTGGATGTCGCGCAGCAGAAGACCGGGTCCATTTCTGCTGAGTTCAGTGTTGTAGGTGGCGATGCGATAAACCTCTGCCTGTGCCGAGAAAGGCAGCAGCAGCAAAGCAAGGGCACGGATCATGCGGCTTGCGTTGTCTCGCTTGTCGAATAGGCGCGGCGCTTTTCTACGATCAGACCTGCGATGCGAAGCGTCGCCATGCCGCGCATGATCATGCTGGCGGGCAGGAAGGCCCAGGCGCTCATGGTCCAGATCAGCGTCTGCGGATTGCTCAGCGAGATCGGGGCGACAACGCTGCTCATGAGCTTGATGACAGCGGGGATGACGAAGGGGAGCAGAACACCAATACAGATATTCAGGCGTCCGTCACGTTGCAGGCGGGTAACAACATCGCCGCCCTTGGTGGGATCAAACAGCGGTAGATTGGTCCACACGTTGAAGGCGCCATTGCCAGTGGGCCAGCCACGCACCTTGACCGCATAGGCAAAGCTGGCGACAGTGACCAAGGCGGCCACGTAGGCTACGCTGGCTGCGATCCGAACCAGTTCGATCAACGGCTGGCCGGCATCAACGGGCAGCATCAGCACGATCAGTCGAACCGGGGAGTAGGGGAAGTCCGCGACATTCGCGACGGCCAGACCCACAGCGTAGGCAAACGTGGTCAGTTCAGTCGGTTCATAGGCGTTTTTGCAAACCAGCGTCAGAAAGGTGACCATCGACATCAACCCGACAAACCGCAGGCGGTTCACCGGTGGAGCATCGCGAAATTCAATAAAGCTGGGAAAGGCAGAATTGTACTCGGCGAACGTCAGGATGAACGCGAGAATCGCGAGGAAGACCAGGATCTCGGTCCCGTTCGTCGATGATACAGGCAGGTACAACGCGGGTGTCAGCACCATCAGTGCCACAAGTATTCCACGTATCGCCGCCCCTGTTGTGCGCGCAATCACTATCCGAACCCTTTTTCAAACCGGATAAGTCGATCTTCGCCGACTTACATTCCAACTTGTGCCCATCGTCTCGAGTTTTTGACGGATGCCTCTTTAGCGCCAACATGGACGATAAGCGGCATTTCGCTCAAGACAGGGTGCAGAAAACACGTGATTTCGGGCAAAATGATGGCGCAACTGGTGCGGGATTGCATCATTTTCGACGCAAATCCGACGTGTATCTCAATGTGAGACCAAGATGTAGTGGTTTCCCAAAAATCAACCCCAAGAATGAGAGCGGGGCCGTCTTGGCGACCCCGTTAGGTTGAGTGTCCGAAGAATCGGTTTGGGAATCACACCCAGGGGCGGGCCTGACTTGCGTGATCTTCGAATTTGTCGATGTGGTGATCTTTCTCCATGGTCAGACCAATATCGTCCAGCCCGTTCAGCAGGCAGTGCTTGCGGTGCGGGTCGATGTCGAATTCGATCACAACCCCGTCCGAAGTGGTGATCTGCTGATCTTCCAGGTGTACGGTTATGCGGGCGTTCTCACCCTTATGTGCGTCTTCCATCAGGATCGCGTGATGTTCTTCTTCGACCACGATCGGCAGGATGCCGTTCTTGAAGCAGTTGTTGAAGAAGATGTCGGCGAAGCTGGTTGAGATCACGACCTTGATGCCGAAATCCCTGATTGCCCAAGGCGCGTGTTCGCGAGACGAGCCGCAGCCGAAATTGTCGCCGGCGACCAGAATCTCGGCCTCACGATAGGCGGGCATGTTCAGGACGAACTCTTCATTCTCCTGCCCGTCATCATGATAGCGCATTTCATCAAACAGCACGACGCCGAGGCCGGACCGTTTGATGGTTTTCAGATGCACTTTGGGAATGATCATATCGGTGTCGATGTTGATCAATGGCATCGGGGCGGCCACCCCGTGGACTTTTTCAAACTTTTCCATGTCTACACTCCTGCAGGAGAGGGCCGCGCCCGTGTCCTGCGATTAAGCTTCTTTCGCTTCTGTTGTTTCGCCCATGGGTGCGCTTTTTAAGAAGAGCGCCATGAACACCAATCCGAACCCGTTAAACAGCATCTCGATGCCCAGCAGGATACCCAGAAGGCTCAGCAAAGCGGCGGGTTCGCTGCTTGCGTAAGACCAGATGATACCTGCGAGGATGATCGACAATATGCCCGAGATCATCGTGGGCCAGAAAAACTGTGTTCCTTTCATCTGGAACGACAGAATGACCCGTGCAATGCCGCCTGCCATGAACAGGATTAGCATCACGGTCGCCAGCGTCAGCGTTCCCTGTAACGGGTGATCCAGAAAGGACCAGCCCAGGAACAGCATGACTACACCCATGATGAGTGACAGAATCTTGTTGCCTGTGCCTTCGACGGTGAAACCGCCGACCACCTGCATCGCGCCCGCAATCAGCAGTAGCGCGCCGGTCACGACAGTTACGGCAAGCGAAGCCGCAATCGCATTGCCCAGCGCAAAGACGCCAAACGCTATCGATAGAAACCCCAGCAGGAGCCATTTAATCCAGTCACTCATGTTTTCAGTCCCTCAAATATCTAGATATGAGGGCAGCTTACATCAAGTCACGGACGTCTGTCAGCCGTCCCGTGATTGCCGCTGCGGCAGCCATCGCCGGGCTCAGCAGATGTGTGCGCCCGCCGCGACCCTGACGGCCCTCGAAGTTGCGGTTCGAGGTGGCGGCACAGCGTTCACCCGGTTGCAACTGGTCCGGGTTCATCGCCAGACACATCGAACATCCTGCCAGACGCCATTCGAAGCCGGCCTCTTTGAAGATGTCGGCCAGGCCTTCTTCTTCGGCCTGAGCACGGACCAGGCCTGATCCTGGCACGACCATGGCGCGCATGCCGTCCTTGATCTTCTTGCCTTTAAGGATCTTTGCCGCGGCACGCAGGTCTTCGATCCGGCCATTGGTGCAGGAACCGATGAACACCGTGTCGATTTCCACGTCGCTGAGTTTTTGACCGGCTTTCAGACCCATGTATTCGATTGATCGGCGGGCCGCCTCGACCTTGCCGCCTTCGAAATCCTCGGGTTGCGGCACGGTTGCTGTGATGGGGAGCACATCCTCGGGGCTGGTGCCCCAGGTGACGACAGGCGCGATGTCTTCGCCGCGCAGGGTGATGACCTTGTCGAAATGCGCGTCTTCATCGGTATAGAGCGTTTTCCACCAGTTCAGAGCGGCCTCCCACTGCGCGCCCTTGGGGGCATGCGGACGGCCTTTGACATATTCGAACGTGGTTTCATCCGGTGCGATCAGGCCCGCGCGTGCGCCGCCTTCGATGGCCATGTTGCAGACGGTCATTCGGCCTTCCATCGACAGGTTGCGGATGGCTTCGCCGCAATATTCGATGACATAGCCGGTACCGCCAGCAGTGCCGGTTTCACCAATCACGGCCAGAGTTATATCCTTGGCGGTCACACCCGGCTGCAGCTTGCCGGTGATTTCCACCTTCATGTTCTTGGATTTCTTCTGGATCAGGGTTTGCGTGGCCAGAACATGTTCAACCTCGGACGTGCCGATGCCGTGGGCCAAAGCACCAAACGCGCCGTGGGTGGCGGTGTGGCTGTCGCCACAAACAACGGTCATGCCAGGCAGGGTCCAGCCCTGTTCGGGGCCGACGATGTGCACGATGCCCTGACGAACGTCATTCACCGGGTAATAGTGAATGCCGAAATCCCGGGCGTTCTTGTCCAGCGCTTCGACCTGAATGCGTGATTCGGGGTTTTCGATCCCGTTCACCCGATCCGCTGTGGTCGGAACGTTGTGGTCCGGCACGGCGATGGTCTTTTCCGGCGCGCGTACTGGACGACCCGCCATGCGAAGCCCTTCAAAGGCTTGCGGGCTGGTGACTTCGTGAACCAGATGGCGGTCGATATAAAGCAGGCAGGTGCCATCATCGGCTTCGTGCGCGACATGGGCATCCCAGATCTTGTCATAGAGTGTTTTGGGGGACATCGGTCCTCTCCCGTATGTAATGAGAAATGGCTGGCGAGTTGGCTCAGGCGACGGGTAGGCGTGCCAGGACCGAGCGGGCGGCCCCAAAGAACCGTTCGCGCAAGCGGGCACGATCTTCCAAATTCTGTTCTTGGGCCACATTGAGTCTCATGCGGTCCAGATATACTGCGCCTTCGCTGCAATCAAGGTTCAAAACCGGTGTCAGGCTTGCAACGCCCGGCGTTGCTGTCCAAGCTGTCATGTAGGAGGCGTGTATGAACCAAGACCTGATCCCCGGCTCACTGTCTGACCTTTACAACAACATGGTCGCGGGGTTCTCTTCGGAAATTCAAGACCTGATCGAGTTGGTGGTTACGCCAGGCTGGCGGCAGTATCAGTTGATCATCATCCTTTTCCTTTGGGCGCTGGCTTTCCTTCTGAAAGTTCTGACACAGCCGGGGTGGGACGCTTGGACGCGTGCCCGCACCGGATGGCCCAAATGGCGGCTTCGCATCATGGTGCAGATGATGCAGCGGCTGACGCTGGTCTATTTCGTACTGCTGTCCTGGTTCCTGTATCAGGTTATGCAGCATGTCACCTGGCCGTCGCGCAGTTACCTCATTGGGGTCATTGCCACTCTGGCAACCGCGTGGCTGGCGATTGCACTGGTCGCGAGGCTTGTCCGCAATCGGACGCTGCGACGGATATTCAAGTGGGCAATGTGGGTCTATGCAACGCTTGTTGCGTTGAATCTGACGGATGACGTGGCCGAATTCCTTGATGGTGTCGCGATTTCCATTGGGGACCTGCACATTTCGGTGCTGGGTATTCTCAAGGCCGTTCTGCTGATTGGCGTCCTGTTGACGCTGGCGCGTATCGGCACCCGCGCGGCTGAGCGCGGATTGCAGAGCAATGATGACATCACCCCGTCCATGCAGGTGCTATTGGCCAAGGGTATACAGGTGCTGCTGTACGGCGCGGTTTTTCTGGCCGCGATCCGCACGCTGGGCTTCGATCTGACCGGCATAGCGCTGCTGTCCGGTGCAATAGGTGTGGGCATCGGGTTCGGCCTGCAAAAAGTAGTGTCAAACCTGATTTCCGGGATCATCATCCTGATGGATCGCTCGATCAAGCCGGGTGATGTGATATCGCTTGGTGACACGTTCGGTTGGATCAACGCGCTGGGCGCACGCTATGTCTCGGTTGTCACGCGGGATGGGCGGGAATACCTGATCCCGAACGAGGACCTGATCACCAACCAGGTGGTCAACTGGTCGCATTCCGACAAATTCGTGCGGTTGGATCTGGATTTCGGCACCAGCTATGAGGATGACCCTCACAAAGTGCGTGCGACGGCGATCCGGGCTGTGAAGGCTGTGACCCGCGTGCTGAGTGGCGGAAAACATGAACCGGTTTGCCATATTACCGGTTTTGGTGACAGCAGCGTGGATTACGTCCTGCGGTTCTGGATTAGTGATCCCACCAAAGGGCTGACCAATATAAGGGGTAACGTTTACCTTGCGTTATGGGATGCATTTAAAGAAGAAGGCATCGCGATCCCCTTTCCGCAGCGCGAGGTTCGGCTTTTGCCCGAAAACGCAAACCTGCAACAGATCGCCGAAGAGTGATCACCATTGCGCGGGGCTGGATGTGCTTTCATTGAAATGTTGCAATCCCCTTGCTACCTTACTAGTACCCCGGCGCCGGGGTTTTGCGGCGCGCAGCAAAGGAGGACTATGTCCTGTCTCTACATACACAGGCGGGTTTGCCCGCCGATGACCGGGCCAACATGATGGCCCACTCTCAGTCAATCAGCGACAAGCTGCTTGAGCGTATCCTTTCCTCACTTTCCGATGACAAGGCCGAAGACGTCGTGCAGATCAACCTGCAAGGCAAGTCGTCCGTCGCGGATCACATGGTCATTGCATCCGGACGTTCAACACGTCAGGTCTCGGCCATGGCGGAAAAGCTGACGGATCGCATCAAGCAGGAATTCGGTTTCACATCTAAGGTCGAAGGCAAGGATGTCGGCGACTGGGTGCTGATCGATGCGGGCGATGTGATCGTCCATATCTTCCGCCCCGAAGTGCGCGAATTCTACCAGCTGGAAAAGATGTGGCTGTCTCAGGGCGGCAGCGCCTCGGCAAACTGAGGCGCCATCCCGGCCTGCATTGAGGGGCCGGAGGCGAGAGAGATATGCGTATCAGCATAGTTGCGGTCGGGCGATTGCGAGCCGGACCGGAGAAATCCCTGCTTGACGATTACCTGACCCGCTTTGACCGGACCGGCCGTGGCCAGGGCCTTGGTCCTGCGCGGCTGATCGAGGTCGAAGACAAGAAAAACGCAGGCATGGGTGCCGAAGCCGCGCTGCTGCGCAAGGTACTGCCCAAGGGCGCTGTGATCTGTACGTTAGATGAGCGTGGGCTAGTCATGTCTTCGCCCGACTTCGCAAAAAAGCTGGGCGGTTGGCGTGATGCGGGGCGGCAGGATCTGGCGCTGATCATCGGCGGAGCAGACGGAATAGACCCTGATCTGCGGGCCGAGGCTGATTTTTCCATCTCGTTCGGATCGATGGTCTGGCCACATATGCTGGTCCGTGTGATGTTGGCCGAGCAACTTTATCGGGCCGCGACCATTCTGTCGGGCGGTCCCTATCACCGGGTCTGACATGGCGCAGCTTCTGATCGTTTACCACTCGCGCACAGGCGGTGCCCGGCAGATGGCCGAAGCGGCTGCTGAAGCAGCGCGAGGTGAGGCGGACACGAAACTCGCTCCCGCGGATCAGGCCGGGCCTGAAGATGTACTGGCCGCCGACGGCTACATCTTCTGCGCGCCAGAAAATCTGGCGGCGATCTCGGGCCTGATGAAGGAGTTCTTTGACCGCTGCTATTATCCTGTGCTGGGAAAGATCGAGGGCCGCCCATATGCGCAGATGGTTTGCGCCGGATCAGACGGACAGAATGCCGCCCGCCAGATTGCCCGGATTGCCACTGGCTGGCGATTGAAAGAGGTTCAGCCTCCATTGATCATCTGCACCCATGCACAAACGCCAGAGGCCATTTTGGCCGAAAAGACCATCCCGAATGATCAACTGAATCAGAGCCGCGAGATCGGTTCCGCACTGGGTGCGGGCCTGGCCATGGGGATATTCTGAAGGTCAGTCCAATTTGATCAATGTGGTGTCTTCATTCCAGCCATCCACATTGCACCGCGCCTGAATCTGCACCTGAGAAACGTTTTCAGGAATGACCACGCCACCAAGCGAGCGTGTAAAAGGCTGCTCGGTCTCATGCGGATGGTGCAGCACACGCATTCCCAACTCATTCCCGTCCATGTCCAGAACGCGCCAGCCGTCGGCGTAATGATCCCAGCCTGTATCGGGATGCCGGATCGTCACGTCAAACCGCCAGGCATCACCATTGGAACTGGCGCGGACCTGTTCGATTGTCGGCGGGTTCGCAAGGGCAGGCGCAGCCAGCAGGGCACTGAGAATCACATATCGCATGGATCGAACGTACGGTTTAACGCGGTGCATGGGGATCACGTCTCTGTGTTTGAGGTTTGGGCCATGAGGATCGCGCGGGACTGCGATGCAAACTCGCGGCGATACAGGACACCGAATGCAATCACGGTGCCTAAGACCAATGCCATCGGCCCAAGAAACCACGCCAGCGAAGCAAGGGCGAAATAGGTGGCACGGAGACCACGGTTGAAGCTTCGGGCGGCGGTCACGCAGATCTCGGCCGCCTGACCGGCCCGAGGATAGGCTTGCGGGTGTTCGGGATCGTTCGGGACCGAGGCCATCAAAACGGCGCAGTAGCCAAAAAGACGATGTGCCCAGACGTATTTCAGGAAAGCATTGGCCAGCAGCAGGACGACGACAAGTATCTTGATTTCCCAGACCATCGCCGGTGCACTGCCGATGGCAAGATCCGTAGCCACCCCGGCCAATCGCTCGGTATTACCCAACAGGGCCAGACCGCCCCCGATTGCAATCATCGTGGTTGAGGCGAAAAAGGTGCTGCCTTGCCGCATGGCGGCCACGACCTGAGCGTCGAACATGCGTGGCTGGCGCGTCACCATCTCGTGCATCCAGTCGCGGCGGTAGCCATCCATCATAAGGGCGACGGACCGTTTCCGTGGCGACGGATGTTCGATCTTCCATCCGATCCACAGCCACGCACCCAGCAATATTGCCATGGCGGAATAATCCAGAGGGGAAAAAAGGGCGGCACGTTCGATCCAGGTCATGGGCGCGACAGTACGACCGGGGATCGGAACTTGCCAGTGCGGTAAATTGGTAATATTATTTTACCAAAGGGAGAAACGCCATGGAAATGCCAAAGCCAAGTGCGGATGTTCTGAGCCGGAAAAGTAAGGTTGTCGCCCGGCTGGCGCAGGTCCTGCCAAAAGATGCAATCATTCATGATCCGGTTGAAACCCGGGCCTATGAGTGTGATGCGCTGACGGCGTACAAATGTCCTCCGATGCTAGCCGTGTTGCCGTCAAGCACGCAGGAAGTCTCGGATGTTTTGCGCATTTGCCATGACGAAGGCGTGCCGGTCGTTCCGCGCGGTGCGGGTACGTCGCTGGCCGGTGGGGCGTTGCCGACTGCCGATTGCGTCATTCTGGGTGTCGCGCGGATGAATGAGGTGCTGGAGGTAGATTATGACAACCGTTTCATCAGGGTGCAGACTGGCCGCACAAATCTGAGCGTTACCGGCGCGGTCGAGGAAGAGGACTTTTTCTATGCGCCTGATCCATCCTCGCAACTGGCCTGTGCCATTGCCGGCAATATCGCGATGAATTCAGGTGGTGCACATTGCCTGAAATATGGTGTGACAACGAACAACCTTCTGGGCGTGACCATGGTGATGATGGATGGCAATGTCGTTGAAATCGGCGGTGCGTATCTGGATGCGCCCGGTCTGGACCTGTTGGGCGTTATTTGTGGCTCGGAAGGTCAGCTGGGCGTGGTGACCGAAGCGACGCTGCGCATTCTGCGCAAACCCGAAGGCGCGCGGCCGGTTCTGATGGGGTTCGACGACAATGAAGTCGCGGGCCGGTGTGTCTCGGACATTATCAAATCGGGCATTCTGCCGGTCGCGATCGAGTTCATGGACACGCTGTGCATAAAGGCCTGCGAGAACTTTGCGCACGCCGGATACCCCGACTGCCATGCGCTGTTGATTGTCGAAGTGGAAGGGTCGGAAGCCGAAATCGACCATCAGCTGTCGAAAATCATCGAGATCGCCAAACGCCACAACCCGGTCGAACTGCGAGAAAGCCAGTCAGCCGAAGAAAGCGCAAAAATCTGGCTTGGTCGGAAATCTGCATTCGGCGCCATGGGGCAGTTGAACGATTACATGTGCCTTGACGGTACGATCCCGGTGTCGGCCCTGCCAACGGTGCTGCGCCGCATCGGCGAGTTGAGTGAAGAATTTGAGCTGCCTGTCGGGAACGTTTTTCACGCAGGTGACGGGAACATGCATCCGTTGATCCTTTTCGATGCCAATAAACCGGGTGATCTGGAAAAATGCGAGGCCTTCGGGGCCGAAATTCTGAAACTATGCGTGGACGAAGGCGGTTGCCTCACCGGTGAGCATGGCGTGGGTATCGAGAAAAGGGATCTCATGTCGCATCAATATGCCCCTGCCGATCTTGAGGCGCAGATGGCGGTCAAGGACGTTTTTGATCCCGATTGGCTTCTGAACCCTGCCAAAGTGTTCCCTCTGAACGTGTCGGAAACCCGCCGCGATGCACGGATTGTCTAAAATATCAGGCTCTAATAATGGATTTTGCCATGAAACCAGAAACAGAATCTGAACTGGCCGACATGGTGGCCGGGTTGAGAGACCCTGTTCGCATCGTCGGTGGCGGTACGCGCGCAATCTCCGGTCCTGAAGCGAATATCGAAACCGGGGCTCTGCGTGGCATTTCGCTTTACGAACCCGGGGCGCTTACTCTTGTGGCTAAGGCCGGAACGCCATTGGCAGAGATCCAGGCCGTGCTTGAGGCGGAAGGTCAGCAGCTGGCGTTTGAGCCGATGGACCACCGCAGTTTGCTTGAAACTCAGGGTGAACCAACGATTGGCGGTGTTGTGGCGGCCAATATCTCTGGCCCGCGGCGGATTCAGGTCGGTGCATGCCGGGATTTCCTGCTGGGCGTGCGTTTCGTCGACGGGCGTGGACAGGTGGTCAAGAACGGCGGGCGGGTGATGAAAAACGTTACCGGTTATGATCTGGTCAAATTGATGGCCGGGTCTTGGGGGACATTGGGCATTCTGACCGAAGTGTCGTTGAAGGTGTTGCCCAAGCCGGAAAGCGTGGCGACCTTATCCGTCGCCGTGCAGGACGTCGGGAGTGCGGTGGAAGTTCTTTCCACTGCGTTGAAATCACCCTTTGAAGTGACCGGTGCCGTCTATAACCCTGAGGACGGAAAAGCCATACTTAGGGTCGAAGGCTTTGCAGATTCGGTTGCATATCGGATCGGTCGGTTGACCGCCGTACTGTCAGGTTTCGGAGAAGTGACAGACGAAGGAGATGCCGCCGCGCTTTGGACCGGGATCCGCGACGTTCATCCGTTCCAAGGGAAAGGCGGAGATATCTGGCGGCTGTCTGTCAAACCTGGTGACGCGGCCGAAACATCCGCGCGGGTCGAAGCGGATCAAGTGCTGTTTGATTGGGGCGGCGGTCTTGTTTGGCTGCGGGTCCCGGCCGGCACGGATGTGCGTGCCCGGCTTGGTGAGTTTTCTGGTCATGCCACGCTGGTGCGTTCTGACCACGCAACGATCACAAAGCTGGGGCGGTTTCAACCGGAACCAACAACACTATCGGCTCTGACAAAGGGTTTGCGTGCGAAATTTGATCCTCGTGGTTTGTTCAACCCGGGACTGATGGGATAGGGCGATGCAGACAACATTCACGGAAAAGCAATTGCAAGACCCGGCAATCCAGCGGTCGAACGAGATTCTGCGCAACTGCGTCCATTGCGGATTTTGCACGGCCACGTGCCCTACATATCAGGTGCTGGGAGATGAGCTCGACAGTCCGCGTGGGCGCATCTACCTGATCAAGGACATGCTGGAAAACGGGCGTGTGCCCGACGAAAAGACGGTCAGGCACATCGACCGCTGCCTGTCCTGTCTGGCCTGCATGACCACCTGCCCGTCAGGCGTGCATTATATGCATCTGGTCGATCATGCGCGTGAATATATCGAGGCCAACTACAAGCGCCCGCTGACGGATCGTGTGTTGCGCTGGGTTTTGGCGCAGATCCTGCCCTATCCGATGCGATTCCGTTGGGCCCTGATCGGGGCCAGGCTGGGCCGTCCTTTCAGGTTCCTGATGCCTGATGCCCGGCTGCGCGCGATGTTGGACATGGCGCCCAGGCATATCCCGCCTGTCAGCCGTAACGATGATCCGCAGAGATTTGCGCCCGGCGGTGAACGCAAAATGCGGGTGGCGCTGATGACGGGCTGCGCGCAAAGGGCGCTGAACACCGATATCAATGACGCCACGATCCGCCTGCTGACTCGATTGGGGTGCGAAGTTGTGGTCGCTGACGGTGCCGGGTGTTGCGGAGCTTTGACCCATCACATGGGTAAGGTGCAAGACAGTCATATGGCGGCAACCGCCAATATCAGAGCCTGGAATCGCGAAATGGACGGTGAAGGACTGGACGCCATAATCATCAATACCTCCGGTTGTGGCACCACCGTGAAAGATTATGGGCACATGTTTCGCAATGACCCGCTTGCCGAAGATGCGGAGCGTGTGTCTGGAATCGCTATGGATATCAGTGAACTTCTGTTCAAGCTGGACCTGCCGACGGGCGAAAACCAAAACCTGACCGTCGCCTATCATGCCGCCTGTTCGTTGCAGCATGGGCAGAAGATTAAGTCTTACCCCAAAGATTTGCTGAACCACGCGGGTTTCACGGTTGTCGAACCTACCGACAGCCATTTGTGCTGCGGCAGCGCGGGAACGTACAACCTGATGCAGCCGGAAATATCGGGCCAGTTGAAACAGCGAAAAGTCAGAACACTTGAGGCGAAAAAGCCTGATATCATTGCCACCGGCAATATCGGGTGCATGATGCAGATCGGTTCTGGTACGCAACTGCCGATCGTTCATACGGTAGAGTTGCTGGACTGGGCGACGGGCGGGCCAAAGCCACCGGCCTTGCACAGAACAGGGAACCCGGTTCCCGTCTTGCGGTAAATCATGCTGATGCCAGCGCGCATCATTTTCCACGGAAATTCCTTTGGTGCCTGACCGCCCTATTTTCGCCCAACGCGGCACGTAGGACAAAAGCTTCGAAGTGAGTCTCGGAGAACCGCGTGCGCAACTGGATCAAGGCGATCGTGCTCTGTGTCTTGCCGTTGGCGGCCACGGCGCAGGACACCAGACTGGAAAGCCTGGATACGACGGATTCCGGGCGCGAGTGGATGGCTGTCGGGCGGTTGGATATCGCCGGCGCAGGGTTTTGCACCGGAACGCTGGTGTCGCCGACGCTTGTACTGACAGCGGCGCATTGCCTGTTTGACAAAAGATCCGGACAACGGATCAACCCCGCAGATATCGAGTTTCTGGCCGGGTGGCGTTTGGGACGTGCGTTGGCGTATCGGACCGCGCGCCAGGCTGTGATCCATCCGGATTACCAATATGGCGTCGATTCTACGGCCGACCGAGTAAGTGCGGACGTGGCTTTGATCGAGCTGTGGCAGCCGATCCGTAATACCGCGGTAATTCCATTTGAGTCGGGCGATCAGCCCAAACGCGGCGCTGAAGTGGGCGTTGTGTCTTATGCGCATGACAGGTCAGAAGCTCCGTCTCTGCAACAGGTCTGTTCGGTCATGAACCGGCAGGCCGGGGTTATGATCATGTCCTGCGATGTTGATTTCGGGTCCTCGGGGGCACCGGTTTTTTCCTTCGCGGGCGCGCGCCCTCAGATCGTATCGGTGGTAGCGGCCAAGGCCAGTATGGACGGCCAGAGTGTTGCAATTGGAACCGCGGTTGAGCATTCGCTGCAATTGCTGCGTGACGAACTTTCTGCGGGGCGGGGATTTGGGCTTTCCTCGTCCGGATCGGGAACGAACAAGAACATAGGCGCAAGGTTCATTCGGCCATGATGAGAGTCTTCTGGAGCCTGTTACTTGGCCTGAGCGTCTTGGCAACAGCGCTGCATGCGCAATCCAACAAGCGCAGGCTGACCGATCGGGATGACCTTTATGGTTGGGAGGCGATCGGACGGCTGGATGTCCGAGACGCCTCGTATTGTACCGGCACGTTGATCGCGCAGGACATGGTGCTGACCGCGGCTCATTGTGCGGTGGATCGTCGTACCGGGAAGACTTACGTACCCGAAGACATCACGTTTCGTGCAGGCCTCAGCAACGGCAACGCTTTGGCCGAGCGTCAGGTCACGCAAATCGTCGTTCATCCCAGCTATGGTTCGCAGAACCCACTTTCGCACGAAGGTGTCCAGTTGGATGTGGCACTGATGCGGCTGAACGAGCCTATTCCGTACTCGGTCGCCGACCCCTTTGCGCTGCACAGCGGCCGTGTTCCGGGCAATGAGATCAGCATCGCCTCGTACGGGCGGGGACGGTCCGAGGCGATCACACGAGAACGGTCGTGCCGTATCATCGACCGCAGGCATGGTCTGATCACTTTTGATTGCGACATTACTTTCGGGTCTTCCGGGTCTGCAATTCTGGCGAGAAACGGTTCCCGCTGGCAGATCCTGTCTGTGGTTTCGGCGGTAGGCACGAACGGTCGCAGAAAGGTGGGGTTTGGCATGGAGCTTGACGGGATAGTCGCCGAACTCAAGGCTATCATGCGGCGCGACGCACCTCAGCCCAAGGCGTCGATCCGCCGGTTGCAGGTCGGTTCCGGCAAGTCAGGATCTGGTGCGAAATTCATCAGTTCCGGCGGGGGTTGAACTCGGCGAAATCGCTACCCATGTGATGTATATCGGATCGCCACAACGGGGTTCGGTATCCGAAATCGCCCGTCCGATCGGAGGGCACTTATCGCAAATCGCTCAAGAATGAGGATATGACACATGCGTACGTTTGATTTTGCACCGCTGCACCGCGCCACCATTGGCTTTGACCAGATCGCCGACATGATGGATCGCGTTCTGACCAACGATGGGGCCCAGCCCAGCTATCCACCCTACAACATCGAAAAAACCGATGTCGACACCTACCGAATTTCGGTGGCCGTCGCCGGGTTTTCGGAAAACGACCTGGCCGTAGAAGTGAAAGAGAATTCACTTGTCGTGGCAGGCAAAAAAGCCGCTGAAGACAAAGAGCGCACCTATCTGCACCGTGGCATCGCCACCCGCGCGTTCGAGCGTCGGTTTGCCTTGGCGGACCATGTCCGCGTCACCGGTGCGAGCCACGAAAACGGTATGCTGAACATCGAACTGAAGCGCGAGGTTCCAGAGGCCCTGAAACCGCGCCGGATCGAGATCACCTCGGCCAAGGCCATCGAGAAGGATGTGGTGGACGCCAAAGCCGTGAACTGAGGCTTCTGACTATCCTGCGGCAGTCCACTCCTCCCGGGCTGCCGCATCACACGCCCCGCGTTCCTCCAGACGCGGGGTGTTGTGTTTTTGGCGTGCTCGAAAACTGGTTCCCAGCAAATTATCCGCCTGATAGTCTTCGGTATTATGGAGAGCCGACCAAAACGTCGACTAGCAGCTATCCTGGCAGCCGACATCGCCGGCTACTCAAGATTGGTTGGTCTGGACGAAGAAGGTACCATCGCAAGGCTTCGGCTGATCCGCAGCGAAGTCATAGAGCCAACGATCGCCCGGCATTCAGGACGCATCGCGAACACTGCTGGAGACAGCTTTGTGATCGAATTTCGCAGCGCCGTCGATGCGGTTCACGCCGCCGTGGAGATTCAGACCGACCTTGCAAAGAGAAACGCGGGAACCGATCAAGATAGCGTCATCACGTTTCGCATCGGCCTGAATGTCGGCGATGTGGTTTCAAACGGGGGTGACATCCTTGGCGACGGAGTGAACGTTGCCGCGCGGCTCGAGGCCCTGGCAGATCCCGGTGGCATCGTTGTTTCACAACCCATCGTCGATTATGCGCGCAACAAAGTGCCTTACGGTTTTGCTCCGATCGGGCCACAGAACGTCAAGAACATCACAGACCCGGTTCAGGCTTTTCGCATAGAAGCAGAAGTTTTGCCTTCACCGCGAAAACGCGGCACGAAGAGGAAATCCCTATGGCTGCCACTGGCGGCTCTACTGGTGACGTTGGCGGTCGTTGGGCTTTTTCTGGCGAAACCGTGGAAGACTGGCCAATTGCGCGCCTCAGAGGCGCAGATGGTTTACCCCTTGCCGGATCTACCTTCCATCGCAGTGTTGCCGATTGCGAATTACACCGATGACGCATCCAAGGAGATGCTGATCAACGGTATCTCTGAGGATTTGATCACGGACCTGTCCCGAATATCCGGATTGTTCGTCATCGCTGGGAATTCATCCTTCGCATACCGCGATAGCAACATCGACATCGCACGTTTTGCCGAAGAGCTGGGGGTTCGTTACGTCGTTGACGGCAGCGTGCGACGTGCGGATGAAGACTTCCGGATCAATATTCGCCTGACCGACACTTTGAACGGGCGATTGATCTGGGCGGAAAGACTCGATGGTGCGATCGATGATATCTTTGAAGTGCAGAAAACCATTGTTCTCGCAATTGCTCAGAAGCTGGATCTTCCGCTCGACCCTCAAAGCCGGCAGGCCATCGAAAGCGTGGAAACCCAGACCATTGCGGCACGCGAAGCCTTCCAACGCGGGTGGGAGCTGTATTCGCAGTTCAACGAACAGGACAACCTTGCGGCAATTCCGCATTTTAAAAAGGCCGTGGAACTGGACCCGGATTATGGGCGTGCTTGGGCGACGCTTGCCCTGACGCATTTGCGACCGCACATCTTTCATCACTGGAACGGGTTTGCAGGTTCAGGCGCGCAAATGCACATCGGCCTGTTTTACAGATATTACCGGGATGTGATGGAGCAGGACACCGCCCTGGTGCACGTCATCCGGGCTATTGTCAGTCTCAATCTTCCGGATTGGGACAGTACCGAAGGGGTAGGCCGGGGGACGGAAGAAGCCAGACGAGAAGCAGCGAAAGCCATTGCGCTGCAACCCAGCGACCCCGAGGCTCATCTGACGATGGGATGGGCGTTGATAGCAGCGGGTGAGCCAGAGGAAGGGCTGGCCTTTGTGCAGGCCGCGACCCGGCTGGATCCCAACTATCCCAGCCACTACGCGCTGTTTGAAGCGGCGGCTCTTTACGCATTGGATGACCTGACGGGCGCGGCAGATGTGATCGAGAAAGAGTTGAACCGAAACCCGCAGGCCACTGAGCTGATGCCATTTGCAGCTTCGGTTCTGGCCCTGAATGGTGATCGCCGTGGTGGCAGAGCCATCATCGACCGATGGCAAAAGGGCAAGCACGCCGGTGTCATGCAGGACGCTGTTCAAAATTACTTTTTCATCATCCGCTGGGTCGGTGAGAACCAGCATCTGAACGCCCGGCTGAACGATGGGCTTCGTCTGGCAGCGCTGCCTCCGGAAAAAACCATAGCGAGTCTCAGGGCAGATCTGTCCCGGGGGGATGCAAAAGATCAGAGAGCGGCAGCCCAATCACTGGCCCTGTTTGGTCCTGAGGCAGAGTCAGCGGTGCCGGAATTGATCGCGCTTCTTGAAAGCCCGTCGGTGTTTGTCCGCAAAGAGGCAGCTATTGCATTGGGGAAAATAGGTAGCGCGGCGTCGTCTGCGCTGCCCGCGCTGGAAGCGATGGTGGACGGTTCGTTGCAGGGAAAGTTCGCGACCCGTGCAATCGAACAAATCCGCGAAAAATCCGCAGACTAGCCGTGTCAGCGTCGATTGGGCGACCGTCATAAACAGTCAAAAGACGACGCGATTTCGTTTCCGGATGTGGGGTCTCTGCCCACCGCAATGGGACAGAGACCGTATTGGATCAGACCGACATGCAGACGTATTTCATTTCCAGATAGTCTTCCATGCCGTGATGGCTGCCTTCGCGGCCCAGGCCGGATTGCTTGACGCCGCCGAACGGGCCCAGCTCGGTCGAGATGATGCCGGTGTTCACGCCGACGATGCCGTATTCCAGCGCCTCGGCCACCTTGTAGACGCGGCTCAGGTCCTTGGCATAGAAATACGAGGCCAGACCAAAAATCGTGTCATTGGCCATGGCGATCACGTCGTCTTCGTCCTCGAACTTGAACAGCGGGGCCAGCGGGCCAAAGGTTTCGTCCTGCGCCACCAGCATGTCCTGAGTCACGCCGGTCACGATGGTCGGCTGGAAGAACGTGCCGCCCAGATCATGGGGCAGGCCGCCAGTCAGCACCGCGCCGCCCTTGTCGGTTACGTCCTTGATATGTTCCTCGACTTTGGCGACTGCGTCGGCATTGATCAGCGGGCCGGTGGTGGTGCCTTCGGTCAAGCCGTCGCCGATTTTCAGCGCTTCCACTGCCGCTTTCAGTTTGGCCGCGAAAGCGTCATAGACACCGGCCTGCACATAGATACGGTTCGCGCAGACACAGGTCTGGCCATTGTTGCGGAACTTGCACAGCATCGCGCCTTCGACGGCTGCATCCAGATCGGCGTCGTCGAACACGATGAACGGCGCATTACCGCCCAGTTCCATCGAACATTTCATGACCTGATCGGCCGCCTGGCGCAGCAGAATGCGGCCCACTTCGGTCGAACCGGTAAAGGTCAGCTTGCGCACGCCGGGGTTTTCGCAGAACTCCTTGCCGATTTCACTGGCCTGCGACGAGGGCACCACGTTGAACACACCCACGGGCACGCCGGCCTGTTCCGCCAGCATCGCCAGTACCAGCGCCGACAGGGGCGTTTCGGTGGCCGGACGCGCAACAAAGGCGCAACCGGCGGCCAAAGCCGGACCTGCCTTGCGGGTGATCATCGCGTTGGGGAAGTTCCAGGGCGTGATCGAGGCCGCAACGCCGATCGGCTGCTTCATCACCATGATCCGCTTGTCGCGCTGATGGCCGGGAATTGTCTCGCCATAGACGCGCTTGGCCTCTTCACCGAAGAACTCGATGAAGGACGCGCCATAGCCGATCTCACCGATGGCCTCTGCCAGCGGTTTGCCCTGTTCAGCGGTCAGGATCTTGCCCAGATCCTCGGCATTTTCCATCATCAGATCGAACCAGCGCCGCAGGATGGCTGCACGTTCCTTGCCGGTCAGTTTGGCCCATTCTTTCTGCGCGGCTTCGGCCTGTGCGATTGCTCCGGCGACCTGAGCACGGCTGACGTCAGCCACCTCGGCGACCACATCGCCCCGAGCGGGGTTTGTGACTTTGAACGTGCCATTGTCACCGTCTACCCACTGACCGCCGATATAGGCTTTGGTTACAAGCAATTCGGGGTTCTTCAGGATTGACTTCAGATCGGTCGTTGCGTCCAGCATGATAAGCCTCCGGCGTGAATTGGGTTGCGCGCACCCAATCAGGTGATGTCTCAATTGTCTATGGCCACTCTGGATGTGGAATCAATCCAGATTTGATCAAAAATTTACTTAACAAGTTAATCTAATGAAGTCACTCGATATCTGTTTCTTTCATTCGGCGGTCTCGCCTTTCCTTTTGCAAAGGAGTTTGTCAAAGTCTGGGTGAATTTTGAGACCCAGGGGATGTAAATCATCGTAACATTCCCTATCTTATTGGGTAATTAAAGAAAAAGAGGACAGCAGAGATGTCGAACCAGCAATTCGAAGCGCTTATTCAGGAAACGCAAACCAAAGTGCGCGAAAGCCAGTCTCAGATCGAAGGGCTGACCTCGCGTATTGAAGCCGCCCGCGCCAAGATAGGCACCGCCGAGGCCGATATCGACATCGAAAACGCCACGCTCGAGGATGTGCATGCCCATACCGAGGTGATGAACGCCAATATCGCCGAGCTGATCATGGGTCTGGACGACGTCACCAGCGCCTTTTCCAAGGATTTTGACGAGATGCGCTCGAAATCCGGGTGGGAGACCTTTGTCGGCATCTTCTCGAAAGGCAAATCCGAGTCGATGCGGCAGGAACGCATGCGCACGGCCAATATCGACGACAAGCTGCAGGACCTGATCGCCAAATCCGACGTGATCGTCAAACTGCTGGAAGGGCAGTTGGCCGTGCTGGAAGAACAACGGGTCAAGGTCGAGGACAACCTGACCGGCACGCTGGACGATCGCGAGGCGACCGTGGCCGAGCTGGAAGCCTTACGCGCTGAGATTCAGGGCATGGACCCGGCCATTATTACGCTGGAAAACAAGATCAGCGTCGAACAGGACGCCGCCGCGCGCACCCAGCTGGAAACCGAACTGGCCGAGCTGAACAAGCAATACAACGCCAAGGTTCAGGAAGAGCAGGTCAAGCTGGCCAAGTCGCAAACGCTGGAACGCTATATTGAAAAAGGGAAAACCTGGGTCGATTCCCTACAGAACCAGGCGGCGACGCAGATGGTGCTGATCAACAAGCTGCAAACAGACACCCAGCAGCGCGTGGTGCTGTATGACGCCCTGACCAAATCGCTGAAAACCGCCCAGCAGCAGGACGTGGCCCACCGCATCAACGAGATCGGCGTGCAGACGGATCAGGAGGCGCAAACCGCCATGGCCTCAATCGGCACCGCGACCAACCAGAAAATGGCCGACATGCTTGAGGCGCATGAGGACCACATGGTCTTTGCCCGCGACGTGCTGGAGAAAAAGGCCAAGGCAGATGAACGCTTTGCCCGCCGGTTTGCTTCGATTGTCGAGAAGCATGATAAGAATTTGTACGGGGGGTGATGCGCTTCAGTGACGTTCCATTCCAAAGGCAAGCCAAAAGGAATACGCTACAGGTTCAGGATAGGGGTTCTCTTTGTTGTCTTCGGCGGGTTCCTGACTTTGCTTCTTCTGACAGCCGATTGGATGCCAGACCACTTGGTGATCAAACTTGTGCTGATAGTGGGTGTTCTCTTGGCGACATTCTGCCTCTGCGTTTTGTTCGCCAACGGTCTGATCAAGCTTGAACAGCTTGATGAGAAGTTATTCGGCCACCGACAAAGAAAAGAGCGCGTGGATAATGACTAACCCCACCCAAGACCATGTCGGCCTGACCGACACTTTCGCCTCGCGACGGTATTTCCGCAAATTTGAGGTGATCACTGTTCACCTCCTGCGCGTGGCCGCGACGATGGAGGCTGAGGGCGCGATCTCGAAACAAGAGGTGCGGATCGTGTCGCGTTACCTCTCGGGGCTGCTCTACACCTTCCGCGCGCTCAGCATGAAATATCTGCTGGTCGGGCGCGATACCGGGCGGTTCTTTGGCAGTCTTGCCATGGACAAGCGCGACAGCGGGTTTCCGGTGGCGACCGAGCTGCTGACCATGGCCAATGACGCGCAGCAGGCGCAGGTGCATTTGGCGAATATGCCGTCTGGGGATGAGCTGAAAACCGATATGGTTCGCACCATCATTGGCGACCGCGAAATCCCGACCAAGCTGCAATTCGCGCTGTCCCAAAGGCTCTATTACGAGGAATTGCTGAAAGGTCAGCTGTTCTGGGCCCGCAATGATCCGGAATGTCACTGGATCGGGAATGAAGGCGAGCGGCGCAAGTTCATGATCCACTGGGCGGTTTATGACAGCCAGATCAACCTTCCGGTCATCTACCTGATGCAGTTGGAGGACAGCGGCAAAACCGCCCTGCCCAAGGACCAACGCCGCTGGCCCGAAGTACAGGCGCATCTGATGGCGCAAAGCTTAGGCGGTCTGAAGCTAGTGACCATCGCCAAAGGGTTCGATCAGGATTTCGACGACCTCCATCCCAAGCATTTGCGCCGCATTCATGTGGGACCGATGTATTCCTCAGCCTACACCGAGCAGTCCGGCCCCCTGCGGCAAGTGCTGGAGGACGCGCAATCTCCGCAGGGGGAAGACTGGGCGCTGGCCTGGACCACTGAAGAGCTGCAAAGCGAAGAAGTGATCGAAGAGCGCGCCGGGTGGTTTTCTACCGTCGAGAGTGAGGTTTTTGCACTGGACCCGTTCGGCGGGCAGGGGGCCGAGACCGGGGCGACCCGTACTCAGCGATCAATCATTCTGCCCCAGCGCCCGTTTCAGGTGCTAGCTGAACGCAACCCGCCGGGATTTGGTGATGTGCGCAAATTCGTGGTCAGCAAGAGCGGGCAGGTGTTGCGCTATTAGTTTGACCTCCGGCGGGAGTATTTTTGAAAAGATGAAGCAAGGGCGGTTTTGAAATGAGTTTGACGTCAGATCAGATGGAATTGCGCGAAGACGATATTCGCAAGCATTACCCGGCAGCGACCGCCTTGCTGAACGGTTTTGAACACGCGCCGCGGATCGCCAAACCCGTTGCGGCCACCGTCGAACGGTCTCCGGGCGTGTCGAGCGGGCGGCGGTTTCGCTCGACGACTCTGGGTTTGGTGACGCGGCGTACGGCACGCGCGGATGGTGTACATCTGGTCGAACGGATTGAGGCGTCGGATGATGGCGATGCGCTGGTCTCGCCGCGACAGGCCACCACACAGCAGGCCATTCGCCGGGCCATTGCCATCGCTCTGGCCGTGGCCGAGGCTTATGCGGAACAAACCCCGCTGTCCGACCTTAAACGCGCAAATCTGGCCGGGGACCTGCCTGCGGCGCGCAAGACTGAGTTTTCGGAGTTGCTGACGGCTGAGGCTCTGGTCACCTCGCATGTGTTTGGCAATGCGCTGGCCTATCTGATGTCTTCGCATCTGGGCGAAACCACTGTTGATGTTGGCGAAATCGAAGAGGTTTTGACTGACAATGGTCAATTGGCCCTGCACGGAGCGTTGTGGGAGCTGGACCAGACGCTGGCCAAACACGCGCCTGACGACGCGCACCTGATCGCGGCCACCAGTGCCTATGCTGAACAGCTGATGGACAAGGCCGCTCTGCGCGCCCAGTCCGCTGGCCATCTGGCCCCGTTTCAGAACGCCGCCTGGCATATCGAGGCGGATGACCTGACCATCCGGGGGTTCGAACCGGCCTCCAAGGCCAAATCCACCACCCTAACCATGACGTTCAAAAAACCGAACGAGGTGGTCGGCAACCATATCGCCAAATATCAGGCGATGAAGCTGGCCAAGATGGTGATGGCCTATGACTTCGACCGCCGCCTGAACCCGTTCGCGGAACTCGGCGGGTTCATCTTCACCTTCATGGGGGATGGCAAACCGGGCACCGGTAAGACAACCCTGATCCAGATGATGGCCGGGCTGATCAACGACTATTGCCAGAACGCGGGCTATCCGTTTCGCTATCAAAACCTGAGCACCGACAATATCGACAGCTATCAGGGCAAATCCGGCCAGAACGCTAAAGCCTTTATCAACACGATTATCGACCCCTCGGTCATCGGCTTCGGCACCATTGACGATATCGACCAACTGGCGGGCAAACGCGGCGACCGGCAGTCCTCGGCCGGGCAACTGGAAATCACCGCCGTTCTGATGGAGAGCTTTGCGGGCGCAAACACCGTTGTGCGCGGCAACTGCACCTTTGGCATGTTCTCGAACTACCCCGAGAATGTGGACGACGCCCTGCGCCAACGCGCGGGCGCGCGGTTCCTTGTGGACGGGCCGCAGACGCGCGAGGATTACATCGACATCCTGCACCTGCTGATGGGCCGCAACCACGACATCCCGCTGGGCGCGCACGAAGCCTATGCCGCGCAAGAGATCAAGAAAGCCGTCGCCGCCAGTTTCGAAAGCCATGCGCGCCCGCATGAGGACGCGCTGCTGCAGGTCTATGACCGGGTGTCTGGCGATATCGGCCAGATGGACACGATTGCCAAGCTGGGCACCTACCTCAAGGCGATCCAGCAGGCGGATGAGCGTTTCACGGGCCGCGCGATCAAGAACATCACCGACGCGGTGAAGGTCCGCGCGATGGATTTCGAACTACCCGACGAGTGGATGGAAAACCCTGACCTGTTCCTGTTCCGCGACTACGACACCAAGAAGGCGATGATCGAGGACCTGCGCCAGCCGATTACGGTTGAGATGGTGATACAAGAGATCAACCGCTACGCCGACAGCGAGTTCCGCTATGCCGACAAGAGCGACGAGGTCGCCATCGAAAACGCCGTCCGCGAGATGGGCCGGATGGAAGAGGCCAAGCGGCGGTATCTGGAGGGGAAGGGGTGACACTTTGATTAAGCTCCTAAGAAACTTCTTTTGCTCAATCAGAAAGGATGTGGAGAGTAAGGAACCATTAGTGCTCGGCAAGGCTCTAACTAAAGCCTTCTTAGCTCTAGTAGCTGTATTGGCGTTTCTCCCGCAATACACACCTGAAAATGGGTGGAGCCTAAGAGTATTCTCATTGTTGATGTCTCCAGCGAATGAAATTGGAGATACGTTCGCCGGTGTTGCCGGCGTATTAGCGTTTCTTTGGATAATTGTGACCGTTTGGTTGCAAAGCCAGGAACTGTCAGAGCAGCGTGAAGAACTCAGACTGACACGTCTCGAAATGGCCGAGCAGCGTAAAGCCACACAAGACATGGCGCGAGCAATATCTGCTCAGGCTAAGGTATTCGAAGATGAACAACGCCAGCGTATTGAAGTAAGAGCAGGTCAGGAAATGCGTGAGCTTGTACAATCGGTACACGAGCTAAGCGAGCCTCATGGTCATATCCAATGGAAGTACTATCGAGAAACGAACGGAAGCCGGGTAGAGTATGAAATAACTCTCTTCGATGATTGGTTAAATGACGACACCACAGCTTTTAAAGCACTTCCATTTATGGCCGGGGAAGTTGAGGATAATGTTCCTTACATAATCGAAAAAGAAAATGAGATAGTAACTCGCCCATCGCGATCAGAATTTCCCGAAGCTATTATGGAAAGGTTAGAAAAGTTGGAGGCTCTTTTTGTAGAGCTTTCGGCGGCAGACAAAGAGAAATTTAAGAGGGCAAAGATTCCCGAACTTAAGAATGCGTTGTCACAATCGTTGCAAGAAAAAATCTGGGCCGAGGATTTCTCATGATCCGCCTCATCGAAAAAGGCCTGATGTTTGGCAATCTCGTTCACATTTCCAGCCCGGCTCTGGTCGAGCGGTATAACCGCGCGTTGCAGCATCTGGCGGGCAAGACCACTCAGCTTTCGGATTTTCATGTCGATATCTCGGGCTATTCGCCGGAGGTGGGGATTGAGCTGGAGGACGAGCTCTACCTCAACCCCAACGGGGTCAACCGGCAGTTCATCCTGCTGACGACCGAGCAGAAACGCGCGCCTCTGCTGAACGTCAAATTCTCGACCTCGCGCGATATCCTGCGCGAGTTTATCGAGATGAACGAGGCGCAGCTGTTTGCCCTGACCGCCACCGATGCGGTGGCCGGAGAGCTGGTGAACTCGGTCATCAAACTCACCACGCCGCGCGATCTTCTGAACCTGCGCAAGATCGAGATCGAGGCCGATACCGCAGGCGGCACCCTGCGCAAGGCGCAGCAACTGGCGGGCATGGTTGAACGGTTCAAAACCGAAGAGGACGCCTGGTTCGACGATGTGCTGATCGCGAAAATGATCGAGACGGCCAGGGAAACCGGCGACGTCACCCGCAACCCGGTTCGTCTGCGCCACACAGATTTTGAGCAGCGCAATTTCTGGACGGCACATTTCGGCGGGCTGTACCTGTTTCCCGATCTGGACCACCCGGCTGCGATTTGCATGGGTGAAAAGCCCGACGACCTGCCGATCAAGTACACGTTTGACCCGTCACAGCGGAACCAAATCGCCAAGTTTCTGGATTACAACGATCTTGTCGAACCGATCGTCAAGGCGCGCGGCGTGGATGCCGCCGCGATCCTGCAACAGAAGATGGATTTCCTGACCGTTGACGCAGCGGCGGATGCGGATGTTGACCTGACCGGGTTGGACCGCAGCGACATGCGGCGGCTGGCGCGAAACCACTCGGATCGCCTGCCTGATGCCTATCACGGTCTGGCGCAACTGCTGCGCTGGGCGAGTGACGGGGGGCCGTGGCCGCGTATCACTTCGGACCATCCGGCTTATTTCTATACGTTACGCGCCGCGAATACGCCGAACCGTGATCTGGTAAACATGTTACTGGCCGAACTGGCCCCGCTGGACCCGCGCCAGATGTTCATCTGCCACAAGGAGTTGTTCTACAGCACGTATTCCAGATGGCCCGAGAGCAAGAAAGCCTATGTTGCCGATTTCCTTGCACGCGAGTATCAGGTGGACAAGCAAGGCGCCCGTGCCGCGCTGTTCGGGCATGAACCGGATATGAACGGCGACGATCGGGTCAGCGATGACATAATCGCACGGGTCGGCCCGTGGGGTTCGGTGAGGAAAGGCTGATATGTTCGGATTGTTGCGCCTTTTGCTGATCTTGTTGGTGATCCAGACGGTTACCTATTTCGCACTGTCTTTCTACTCGCGCGGGATGCGCCGTCGCAAACTGGAAACCTGGTGGGACGAAAAGGGCAAGACGGGCAACAAGGAAGCCTTTGTCGAACGCGGATTGCATGTGTATGACAACTCGTTTCGGCGTAAACTGATCTTGGGTGTCTATATCGTGCCGTGGGTGGCGATTGGCGCGATGATCTACATCGTGAATTACATGTGAGGGTTTAGGCATGGCCTATGTGAAATGGGCGTTCATTATCATTTTCTGGGGTACGATTGCCGTGATCCTGCAGTATTCGCTGCCGCAGCATGACATTGTGCGCATCGTGAATACCTATGAAGAACGGCAGGATCTGAACGATTGGACCCGGATATTCTGGTCAGAGCCGGAAGATCAGTCCACCAGCCTGTCCAACCGGGATGTGCAGTTCATTCAGGCGGTGCGGGCCAACGGAAAACCCATCGTGTACCGAAACGAGGATACCGGTTGGGGCTGGCCGCCGTATTTCAAGTTCGACACAGCGAACCTCTATACCGAGGCCAATGATGCTAAGTCGACCAAGGAAAACCCGAAATGGGTGGTCGTGACCCATTATGGTTGGCGAAACGAATTCATGTCGATCTTTCCCAACGCCATTTTCATCGAAGATGTAGAAGGGCCGGATGTTCGGATCATTCCCTGGTTCAATATCATCTTCCTGACGATCTTTGCCGCGTTGGTCTGGGCGATATGGGTGCGTTGGCGCAGGTTCCGGCAGGCTCGGATCGATCCGATGATCGAAAACGTGGAAGACGGGCTATATGCAGCCGGTGATGCCATTGAAGAGCGGCGCAACAAGTTTCGCCGCTGGCTGGACAGCTGGAAATCGAAATAGACCGCAGTTTTGGCGGGCGTGCCAGCAGCGCGCCCATCCAACTGGCTGTGCCGTTCACCTGACGATGAATTCCGCATGCAGCGCGCCTGCTGCCTTGATCGTTTTCAGAATGTCGATCATGTCCTGAGGCGAGACCCCAAGCGCGTTCAGACCGGCGACAACCTCGGACAACGTGGTGGCCTCGGGGATTTCGGCGAGGCCGGTCCCTTCTTCTTCCTCGATCCCTGCGATTGTACGTGGCACGACCACTGTTTCACCTCTGGCAAACGGGTTGGGCTGAACCGCAATCGGTGCCTCCTGAACCGTCAGCGTCAGATTGCCTTGAGAGACTGCCACACGCGAAATACGGACCTCCTGTCCCATGACAATGGTACCAGAGCGTTGATCGACAACAACACGCGCTTTTGATTCCGGTTCAACCAGAATGTTCTCAATGCGCCCTATGGCGTGGGCTGTTGAAACTGCCTGCGTCGCCGCGACGTTGAGCTCAACCGTGCCGGAATCCCGCATGATCGCCACGGCTCTGTTGAACTCGGTGTTTATCGCGGTTTCGATACGTGCGGCTGTGGTGAAATCGGGCTCTCTGAGTGCAAGGCGCATTTGAGTGAGGGTTGACAAGTCGAAGTCAATTTCACGCTCGACCCTTGCGCCGGACGGGATAACGCCCGAGGTTGGTACCCCGCGCACGACTGAAGCTGCCTCTCCTTCAGCCGAAACGCCGCCCGCAAGGATTGTGCCCTGTGCAACCGCATAGATTTGTCCGTCGGCCGCGTTCAGCGGGGTCATGATCAGAGTGCCGCCCAGCAGGCTGTTGGAATCGCCTATGGCTGAAACCGTTACATCGATTTGACCACCCACCCGTGCAAAAGGTGGCAGGCTGGCTGTGACCAATACCGCTGCCACGTTTTTGGGTCGGAAATCCTCACCGGTGACGTTGACACCAAGACGTTCCAGGATGTTGGACATGATCTCTTCGGTGAAAGGCGCGTTGCGTAACCCATCGCCGGTTCCGTTCAAACCGACAACCAGACCGTAACCCACAAGATCGTTGCCCCGGACACCATCAAAATCCACGAGGTCCTTGAGACGGATTGCCCCTGCCCAGGCCATGCCGGGAAGGAGGATCAGGAGAAGTATCAGCGCCCTCATCTCAGAAAATTTACAAGAGACAGGTTCGCATTGCGAACGGTTACGGAATACAGGCTTTCCAACTGAAATTGCACCGTTTGCAGTTTCGCTGCCGTCTCATAAGGATCGGCCGCGATCAGTTCGTTCCGGCTGAATTCCAGACTGGTTCGGGCTGCGGAATTGCGTGTTGCGGCCTCTTCAATGCGGGCTTCGGCTGCTCCGACTTTTGCCCGGAGCTTCACGGTTGCATCCTGTGCATTGGCCAGATCGACACCCAACTGCGTGAACAAAGCGGTGCGTTGATCGGGAGAAAGCGCCAATGTGCTGTCAGTGGCCAGTGCGGCTACTGCAACATCCCTGAGAGCGGCCTTGAACGCCGGGTCCATTGCCGTGATCGGCAGCGTGACGCTTTCGTTTTCCGATATCTGCATCGGAGACAGGGTGTTGCTTGACCCCTGATAAAATATGGCGTCAAACCCTGCCGGGTCGTTGAACCAGGTATCCGCCGCCAGCCGGATATCGGAGACGGTGACAAGCCCGGTTACCTGCGACTTCAGCGCTGCCAAAAGACCGTCCGAAGAGGACAGCGGCGACACATCAGTGGCAGTGCCGGAAAACAGGCTGCGTCCACCCACACGTGTGTTCAGCGCCGAGATCATCGTGTCCAGCTCATTTTTGGCCTGTTGGGACGCTTGTTCATGATTAACGGGCTGATTGGCGGTTTCGTAAGCCAGCAAAGACGCGGTCATGTCTCCAACCGAATCTCCGAAGGTTTTTAGGCTCAGTTGCATGGCATCGGTGAACAGGGCCGCTTCGGACGTTGCGATGCCAAAGGCGTCGAGTCTGGCGAGGCTGCGGTCGAGATCCAGAATTTGTGAATAATCCCCGCCAAGCCGACCCGAGATGTCCTTTACCTGCCCGGTGGACATCTTGTAGGAGAGGGTTTCGATCTGGGTTTTGATATTTGTTGCGCGGGTTCGCAAGGTCATTCCTCGCGCCAAATCGCCGATAGAAGTGATGTTCATGGTCACAACCTCAGAAGAGTTTCCAGAAGCTCGTCAACAACCGAGATGACACGGGCGTTTGCGGCATATGTCTGTTCGATCTGCATGAGCCGTTGCAGTTCCTGATCGGAATCCACGCCCTGGGCGGCCTCGATCTGCGCCATTTGCTGCTGGAAGCTGTTTGCAAAAGTCTTGCGCTGATCTGCGGCATGGGCGTATGCGCCTGCTTTCGACAACAGGGCCTCGGTCAACTCGGCAGCGCGCATGTTTCCCGTACCGAACAGCCCGCCGGGTATCGGACGCGCGTCGGTTAATATGTCCCCGAACGCGCGCAGTTGTGCGGCCTGCCCGGGGTCACCCGGTGTTGCGGCACCCAGACCCGCGCGCAGTTTCCAACTGTCCCCGCCATTGTCAGGGTCGACCGTAGAATTGAGTGAGATCCGTGATGCAAGTCCGACAACAGATGCTGGATCAAAGCGGTTGCCGTTATCGGTAAACAGACCGGGATCTGTCGCAAGAACCGACATATCCAAACCCGGCGTTTCAAATCGCTCAATCAAGTCTTGCGCAACCGTGTCCAGCTGAACCTGCGCCTCAACCGATAATTCGTCACGGATGGTGAACTGCGCCATCAGCGCTCCGCCGCGGATTTGAGCGTTGTCTCCGCTTGTCCGTACCGGGTTGCCGTTCATTTCCAGACCGGACAAAAGACCATTTGCCACTGTCATGTGGGGCTTTGTTTCACCGGTCGTAGAAAACGTGAATTCCGAGGCTTTGCCTTCCAGCAGGATCAACCCACCTTCTGAGTACAGCGACACCTGATCATTGGCGCGAGGTACGACATTGACCGGGATCAGGGCATTGACCTGATCGATCAGGACGTGTCGCTGATCCAACAGGGCACCGATGTCACCGCCAGAGTTCTGTATGGCGGGAAGCTTGGCATTCAGGTCTTCGATATCTTTCAGAGTCTGATTCAGGCTGTCGATCTGAGCGCCGATTTTTCGATCTGCGTCCGAGCGCGCCTGGCGCACGCCCTCTGATGCTGCATTCAGTTCATTGGTCAGATCGCGGGCCGAACGCGCAACCTGATCCAGCCGTTCGATAGAGTCAGGCAGACTGGCCGCCGTGATAAAGGCGTTTTCTAACGAGGATAGACGGGTAGATAGCGAAGGGCCGTCGGCAGGAGACCCCACCAGTTGTTCGAACTGCGAGTGAAAGTCCGAAATGGCCGATCGAAAGGTGAGTTCGGCGTCAGACGAACGTCTGTTGGTGGTCAAAACCGGATCCTGATGCCGGACCACGCCAACGGTGCGGACGCCATTTCCGGATATTGGACTTGTCGTAAGTTCGAGAGACCGACGCGCATAACCGGGGGTCAGCGCATTCGCGATGTTTCCGGACACCACAGCGGCCCCGCGACTGGCCGCAGTCAGCCCGCCCAATGCATTATTCAGTGCTGTCGACATGTTCATGAGGCCGCTCCTTTCTTTAGGTCAGAGCTTGATCAACGTTTCAGGTTTGTCGTTTCCTGCAGCATCTCGTCCACCGTCTGGATCACTGTGGCGCTGGAAGAATAGGCGCGCTGCGTTTGGATCAAGGATGTCAGCTCGGTGGCCACATCCGTGGTGGATTCTTCACGCGCGAACGAGACGAGATCTCCGGTAGGACCTTCGCCTGCGTTCCAAAGAAAGAACGTGCCGCTTTCACAGGATGGCGCGTAGGTCTGGCTGTCCAACGCGGTCAGGCCGTTGGGATTGGGGACATCTGCCAGCGGAATCTGGTACATTCGGCGGCTGACGCCGGTGTCGTACAACGCGTGGACATATCCGTTCTCATCGACCTGAACGCTGGTCATTGTGCCAACGGCAGAACCATCACGTGTGATCGAAACAGGTGCAAACGTGTCGGATAATTGGGTTATGCCATCTGCATCCCCAATCAGGCCAATATTGACCTCAACCGGTCCGCCGGCAACATTGACCATGACACTGCCCGTTGCTGGGTCATAAGCACCGCCAGAAACAGGTGTGACGCTAGCCAAGGTGCCGCCAGCCGTTCGGTTGTCGGTGAAGGCCAGCGTGTATTCCCCAATGATCGCGCTGCCCGAGGCCGAGTCACGCAAGACCATGGTCCATTCGTTGCTGCTGCCGGATGCGGGAACAGTTGGGATCAGCTCAATATCGATGCTCTCGGATTTGCCGAGATTGTCGAAGTATTCAACCGACAAAGGTTGAGCGTCCCCCGGAGCACCCGCATCTGTCGCCGTGGCCGGCAAGTTCATACGCAGGTTCATTTGCGTGGTGGGCGCGCCCGATAACTGGTTGACACTCAGCTGAATGGGTTCAAGCGCAGCAGGCGTGTCGCGCGAAACCGGTGGAATAGTGCCATCTGGTACAGCGGGCCATCCCAGAAGAACAAGGCCAGATTCGGTGACCAAATATCCTTCTTCATTGGTACGGAATGACCCTGTTGTTGTCAGCAACATCTCGTTCGAGTTATTCCCGACCTGAGAGCTGGGGCGCACAGGCAACATGCCGCGCCCCCGTACTGCCAGATCAGTTGAGTTGCTGGTTGTGACCAGAGGCCCGCGCTGATCAACCATGCGCTGGCTTGTCGTCCGCACGCCGCCTGCCGAATAGCTGCCACCCTGACCGGACGTGACCATTGAATGAAAATCCGTCTCGACCCGTTTGTACCCAAAGGTCGAAGAATTCGCGATGTTGTCGGATATCGTCGCCAGCCTGTTGGCATTGGCTTTCAGCGCCGCCACACCGGCATTGAGCGAAGAGGAAATGGTCATGGGTGCGCCCTTCTGTTGCGTCCGTCTTTGGTGCAACAGGTAACGCACAGCCCCTTAACAGCGCGCTAACATGTAAAATGCGCTCTATAGTTCAGGGTTGGCGCAGGAAGATCACTTCTATCCTGTTGTTTCGCGCAGCCATGGGATTGTCGGATAACAATTCTCTGTCTGCATGGCCCGTAACACGATCCATCCTTTGTGCCTCAACGCCCTTGTCCTGCAGTAACTGACGCAATGTTTGTGCCCTGGCGGTGGACAGATTCCAGGCTGTGTTGCGCGCCTGCACAACCGGAGACGCACTGACATGCCCTTCGACAGCCATCGAATTGACAACAAGATCCGAGGCCCGGGCGATGATCAGGGCCAGGGCCCGCAGAAAGCTGGTTGGTTTGTCAGAGTCTGCTTCGAACAATGCCTGATCGTCGGTGTCGAACAGTTCCACCACCAAACCTTCATCGGTGACCCGTGTGACGATATGCTTGAGCAGTTTGTCCGAGACCTCGCTTTCACCGGTACGCCCCAGCAGTTGCGCCTCCAACGTAGTGAAGTCTTCTTTGTTTCCTTTGCCGCCGCCTTCGGCATTCACTCCGATTGAACCACGGGCTTGATGCGATTCGGTCGGGTGCCTGGTCGTGGCACCCTGACCGTCTCGCAACAGCGTGTCTTCAGACAACATGCTGTCGCCGCCAAAGGCTCCGTCGCCGCCGCCGGATTCCGGGCTCAGCGGGATTGTTGGCGCAAAATAATCTGCCAACCCTTTTCGTTGCTGTTCCGTTGTTGCGTTCAGCAGCCACATCAACATGAAGAAGGCCATCATGGCCGTAACAAAGTCTGCATACGCGACTTTCCACGCGCCACCGTGATGGCCGTCGCCACCCGATACACGCTTCTTCTTGATGATGATTGGCGCCGCATTGGTTTGCGCACCCATCTCCACCACCTTTTTATCACCCGACTATCTGAATAGCTGTGCAGGTCTTAAGGCGGCCTTAATACTTAAAACTGCTCAGAGTTCGCTAACGCGGCAGGCCAGTGGAAGCCCGGCGCAGAGTCAGCGATAAGCGGTTAAAGCTGTTTTCAATCCCTTCGGAGTCGGGTTTGCTAAAAAACGAGTCCAACTCCTCATGAACGCGCACGGCCTGATCCAAGAGCGGGTCTGATCCTTCTGAATACAGCCCGGCCTTTATCATGACTTCGGATTGTTCGTAGCTGCCGACAAGTTTGCGGGTTTCGTTGATCATCAGGTTTTCGGCCTCGGACGCGGCCTCTGGAAGGCTGCGGGATACGGATTTGCTGAGGTCGATGGCCGGGAAGCGCCCGCGTTCGGCAATCTCGCGGCTGAGCACGATATGCCCGTCCAATACACCGCGCAGAATGTCGGCGATGGGTTCATCCATGTCGGAACCCGCGACCAGGACGCTGAACACGGCGGTGATATCACCCTGCTCCTGCGTGCCGGGGCCTGCGCGTTCACACAGATTGGCAATCAGCGGGGTGACAGAGGGTGGATACCCTCGGAGCGAAGGAGATTCGCCCATGGCAATGGCGATTTCACGGTGCGCTTCCGCGAAACGGGTTACCGAATCGGCCAGAAACAGAACGTTCAGCCCCAGATCCCGCAGAAACTCTGCCGCTGACATGGCCGACCACGCGCACCGTCTGCGCGCCAATGCAGACTGGTCGGACGTTGCGGCGACCACGATAGTGCGCTTCATGGCTTCTGGACCGATAGCGCGGGCAACAAACTCGTTCACTTCACGCCCACGTTCGCCGACGAGAGCCACCACAACCACGTCAGCCTGCATGAAGCGCGCCAGCGTCGACAGCAACGTTGATTTCCCCACACCCGATCCCGCAAACAGCCCAACGCGTTGACCGCGCACAATCGGCAGCATGGTGTTGAGAACGGATAGTCCGGTGGCCATCCGCTTTCCCAATGGCTTGCGCGCCACCGCAGGCGGGGGTGCCTGCATGATATCGCGATCCTGTGGCCCGTTCAGCAGGGGTTTTCCGTCCAGCGGATTGCCAAACGGATCAAGGACGCGCCCAAGCCAGTGCAATGCGGGCGCGAATCCCGGCGAGGGATCGAGATACACGCGATCCCCGAGGCTGACACCATCCGGGGCGGCACCCGGTATCATATGGATATGGTCTGCACACACATGCAGCACTTCACCGGCCAGATCGGGCCCCGCGCGCCGCCGCAATGCAAGCAAGTCTCCGATTCGCGCATGTTCGTTGAGGCCACTGATCTCGATCAACCCTTTTGCGACGCCGCTGACCAGACCCACGTGGCGGATCGAAGTCATCCGATCGAATTCATGTTTCAGAAGCATCGGGTCGAGATCGGACATCTTAGGTTCTCCAATTGGGTTCTGAAAACGGTTTCTAAAGGAATCGGGGTTAAGCCTTGGTTGAAATTGATCGAGGGAGAAGCCCCGATGTTCTATGACTTGAACGTCCTTAAGACCGCGTACGCAATGGCAACCCATGCCGGGCAACGGCAGGCGGTGATTGCGCGCAACATGGCCAATGCGGATACGCCGGGCTACCAGCCGCGCGATATTGAGCCCTTCCATAAAGCACTTGAAACCTCAGGACGCGAAGTGACCATGGTGGCCACGCGGCGTGGTCATCTGCACGGCGGCACGGGTGCGCAGCCCTGGGCAGAGCACCAGGCCGCTCCGTCGGGTGATCCAAATGGCAACGGCGTATCGCTTGAAGAAGAGATGCTGAAATCGGTCGAGGTAAAACGACAGCACGACCGCGCGTTGGCGATCTACAAATCCTCGATGAACATCCTTCGCACCAGTCTGGGACGTGGATAAGGAGGCCGAGGATGAGCGATTTTTCCCACTCATTGGCTGCATCCGCCAGCGCCCTGCGTGCGCAGGCAGCCCGGCTGCGCCACGTGTCCGAAAACATATCGAATGCGGATACGCCCGGGTATCGACGCAAGACAGTGCCGTTTGAGACCATCGAAAAAGATGGTCAGAACGTGGTGCAAGCCGGCCGTGTAAAGCTTGATCGACGCGACCTGACCCGCATTTTCGACCCCGGCCACCCGATGGCAGATGCCAGTGGTCACTATCAGGGATCGAATGTCGATCTGATGATCGAAATCGCTGACGCACGCGAGGCGCAGCAGAGTTATGAAGCCAACCTCAAGATGTTCGATCAAACACGGCAAATGTCGTCGTCGTTGATGGAATTGCTCAGAAAATAAAGGACAGCCAGAATGGACATCCGATCCTTAACCGCCGCGCAGAATTATGCCGGTGCACGTCCTGCAACCCAAGCCGACCCCGATCACTCGGGCATGGTGCAGGGACTGAAGGCAGGTTTTCAGGACTTTGCATCCACGCTGAGACACAGCGAGCAGATGTCGCAGACCGCGATGGTCGGGCAAGCCGACCCGCACGCGCTTGTGCAGGCGCTGGCACAGACCGAACTGGCCGTTGAGACAGCTGTGATCGTTCGCAACAAGGTGGTCGAGGCCTATCAGGAAATCCTGCGGATGCCGGTCTGATACCATGCTGAGCGAAGGTCTTTTCTATGACATCGTGCGTCAGGCCCTCTGGATCGCGGTCATCACATCGGTTCCGATTCTGGCGGTTGCTCTGGTTTCGGGTCTGATCGTCGGTCTGCTTCAGGCGCTGACGTCGATACAGGAAATGACGCTGACCTTCGTTCCCAAACTGATCGCCATCGTCGTCGTGTTCTGGATCTCGATGGGGTTCATGACTCAGACCCTGGTTATGTTTTTCACCGGAACGCTTGTTCCATTGATTGCAGGAGGTCACTGATGGACACCGCCTATGTCACCTTGTCCCGCCAGTCCGGGCTGATGAATGAAATGCGCCTGGTTGCGAACAACATCGCAAATGCCAACACGACCGGCTATCGCCAGCAGGGGTTAGTGTTCTCAGAGTTCATTCAGGTTGTGCCGAACAGCCCCTCCCTCTCCATGAGCCGGGCCGAGGCGCGAAATACGTCGATGCAACAGGGTGTGCTTACGCAAACCGGCGGGCAATTTGATTTCGCTATCGAAGGCGACGGGTTCTTCATGGTCGAAACCCAGGATGGCAACCGACTGACGCGGGCTGGCAGCTTTTCTCCCAATGCTGATGGCGATCTGGTTTCAATGGATGGCGCACGTGTGCTCGATGCCAATGGCGCCCCCGTGTTTATCCCGCCTGATGCCGCGTCAATCGATGTCGGCAGCGACGGAACGCTGAGTGTGAATGGTCAACTTCTGGGTCAGCTGGGCGTTTTCAACGTCGCCGACACGAGCGAACTTGCACGCGAAGGGAACACACGTTTCCGTACTTATGGCGCAATTGATCCGGTCGATGAGCCGGTTGTTTTGCATCGCTTTCTCGAAGGGTCAAACGTGAACGCCATTCAGCAGGTGACCCGATTGGTGGAAATCCAGCGCGCCTATGAGCTGGGGCAAAGTTTTCTCGAGAGTGAAGATGAGCGCGTGCGTGGCGCACTCAAAGCGCTGATGCGCTGAATTGGATGAGGAGAGTTAGACATGCGAGCCCTTAAAATTGCGGCCACCGGGATGACAGCGCAACAGATGCGGGTCGAGACGATCTCGAACAACTTGGCGAATATGAACACCACCGGCTACAACGCCCGGCGGGCGGAATTCGCCGACTTGCACTATCAGCAGATGGCCCGGGCCGGCACTGTGAACGCATCGAACGGAACGGTTCTGCCTACGGGTATTCAACTGGGACTGGGCGTGCGACCGGCAGCGGTGACAGTGCAATTGGAGCAAGGCGCCTTGTCGGCCACCGGGAGCGATCTGGATGTGGCGATCGAAGGTCGTGGCTATCTCGAGGTGACCCTGCCCAGCGGTCAGGCCGCCTATACGCGCGATGGCAGCCTGAAACGGTCGGCAGAAGGTCTGATCGTCACTTCGGACGGGTTTGCGGTTTCACCCGAAATCACCATTCCTGATGATGCCCGTTCTGTTTCGATCAATGCGTCGGGTGAGGTCTATGCATATTTTGACGACTCTCCCGAAGGTCAGTTGCTTGGGGAGTTTGCTCTGGCCAGTTTCTCGAACGCCAAAGGGCTGGAAGCCGTCGGAGGCAATCTGTTCAAGGAAACCGAAGCCTCTGGCGCTCCGGTTCTGGGCACTCCGGGCGAAGATGGTCTGGGAATTTTGCGGCAGGGATATCTGGAAGACAGCTCGGTCGACGCCGTGCGCGAGGTTACTGAGCTGATCGAAGCGCAACGCGGCTATGAGATGAATGCCAAAGTCATCACGGCGGTGGACCAGATGATGAGTGCGACAACGCAGGTGCGGTGATGCGACGTCTTTTATTTACTCTGATGCTAATGGCGCCAATTGCCGCTCAGGCTGACATTGTGGTTTCGACACGTACGATCCGGGCCAAGGAAGTCATTTCCGCGGCCGATCTCGAGTTTAAACCAACGGATATTGCCGATGCAATTTCCGATCCTGACCGTTTGATCGGACAAGAGGCCCGAGTGGCGCTCTACCCCGGTCGTCCAATTCGTGACTCCGATGTTGGGCCGCCTGCCATCGTCGATCGAAACGATCTGGTTGTGCTGGTGTTCAGCAGCCAACCTTTGTCGATCACCACAGAGGACCGAGCCCTGGGGCGTGGCGCAGCGGGGGATCGCATTCGTGTCATGAACCTTTCGTCCCGAACAACCGTAACAGGCCGAATCCGCCCGGACGGTCAAATCGAGGTAAAGTGATGCACGGATTGTCAAAAACCCTTCTCCTTACGGCTTTTGTCTTGTCCGCTTGTCATCGAATGGATCATTTGGGCAAACCGCCAAGTTTCACTCCAAACGAAGACTCCCCGGAACAGGTTGCAATGTTGTGGCCGGGTTTGCCATTGCATACGCAACCCCAGCGAAATGTTGACCGGTCCTCTTTGTGGAGCGGCGGGCAGCATTCGCTGCTAGGCGACCAGCGCGCGATCAAGAAAGGAGACATCCTGACCGTTGTCATCGAACTGGATGAAAAAGCTGAAATCTCGAACAACACCAGACGATCCAGATCTGGGTCCGAGAACCTTGAAGTTCCCAGCCTCTTCGGCCTGCCTCAGCGTGTGCAGAAGAACTTGCCCGAGGGCGCATCGCTGGATGAAGCCGTTTCGATTGAGGCGGATTCTTCAAGCTCTGGACGGGGATCGGTCAGGAGAAACGAAAAGCTGACTCTACGTGTTGCCGCAACAGTGCTGGATGTGTTGCCGAACGGAGTTCTTTCGATAGAGGGATCTCAGGAGTTGCGGGTCAATTTCGAACTAAGAGAGCTTCTTGTGGAAGGATACGTCCGCCCGCAGGACATCTCGCGGCAAAATGAAATCACCTATGACAAAATCGCGTCGGCACGGGTGTCGTATGGCGGCAGAGGGCAGATAACGGATGTCCAGCAACCCCGTTATGGCCAGCAAGTTCTTGATCCACTTTTGCCATTCTGAGGTGAGATCGTGATCGCGAAATTGATACCTGTGTTTTTTTTGATTGTCGGGCTTGGTGCGGGTATTGGCGCGGGTCTGGTTCTTGCTCCTGCGAAAAATCCTGAAAGTGCCGCTTCTGCAAAAGAAGCGGTCAAAGAGGTCAAGGCGGTTGATAAAAAGTCAGGTAAGTCAAAGAAAAAAGATAAGGGAGATGGCTTCGGGTATCTGAAAATGACCAAGCAATTCGTCGTCCCCGTTGTGAAAGACGACCAGATCGAAGCCATGGTAACGCTGTCGCTGAGCCTTGAGGCGAACCCGGCCATTACAGAAACCTATTTTGCAATCGAGCCTAAACTTAGAGATGGCTTTCTTCAGGTTCTTTTTGACCATGCAAACATGGGTGGTTTTGACGGGGCTTTTACAGAATCCGGGAACCTGGACGTATTGCGGAATTCCTTGCTGGAAGTAGCGCGCAAAGAATTTGGTGAAGACGTGTCCAAAGTGCTGATTCTGAGTGTAAACCGACAAGATAGCTGACGCTAATTGGCCCGATATTTCGGGCCGATCGAGCTATTGCCCGAAGTGTTTTATAGCCTTCGCTTTTCGGTTAGCCTGCTGAACTTTCATCCGCAATGCTTCTACGGCTTGTTTTCGCCCAAAAGCTGTACGTAAAGCTGCCATTCCGGCAAGTTTCTGCGCGCGCATTCGGGCAAGTTGCAGGTTCAATTGTCTCCGCGTCGCGGACTCCCAGCCATTCCAGAGAACGTCGGTCCCTGAAACCTGATAGCCTTCGATCTTGGCGCTGTCTTGGCGCGCCTGATTGAGTTGACTGTCCAATCTGGCAAGTTTTTGCTGGATCCGAGCCTCGGCCTCAAGGATCGGTCGCAGTGCCTGGAAATGCTTCTGAAACGCGGCGTTGGTTACTTTTTCCAAGTCAGGTAGCTGAGTGTGTTTCATCGAACTTGCTCCTTTGCGCGTTTTCGCATTGCTTCGGCAAACCGGATCGCGGCGGCAACAGGACGATAGTGCTCTCCGGCAATCTCCTGACCGATATCCACGGTCGAGTGAAGCGCACGTGCTGTGGGAGGGTCTGAATGGATCGGGACACCAGCCTCTCCTGCGGCAGAGCGGATGGTGGCGGCAACTTCGTCCACACCTTTGGCAACACAAACCGGGGCGCTGCCCGCAACCCGTGTCCATTTCAGCGCCACAGCAAAATGCGTGGGGTTTACGATCACAACATCCGCGTTGGGAACATCTGCCAACATTTGGTTGGTAGCAATCTCCTGTGCACGCTGGCGCCGGTGTTGTTTGACATGGGGGTCGCCCTCGGCATCCTTTGTTTCATCCATAATTTCCTTGCGCGACATACGGTTCTTGCGCATGTGCTCGGCGTATTGCCAAAGGAAATCGACAACCCCGATGGCCAGCGCGACTGCGATAACGATGAACAGAAAGCGAAACAGCAGGTTCATCATCAGCAGAATGGATGACTTTGCCGGTGCCGCGCTGGTCGACAGAATCTCGGTTAGGTTGGCTTTGAGAAAAAGCGCAAGACAGGTGCCGTAGATCAACAGCTTGGCGGTGCTTTTGGCAAACTCAAACAAGCCGCCACGCCCAAACTTGTTCTTGGCATTTGAAACCGGGGAGATACGCGAAAGTTTTGGTTTCAGTTTGCTTGGGGCAAAGATCAGCGCGCGCTGGGCGATCAAGTTCAGAAGAACAGCCGCAGCGGGAAGGCAGAACAGCAATGCCACCGGAAGCAGGGCACTCTTCAAAACCCCTGCAACCAGAGCATGCGAAGGCCCTGCCGTCAGAAGCCGCGAGAGTTCGTCGGACTGGTCGATCAGAACCATGAACACCGTGCCCATTTGCTCGACGGTGTATTGCCCGACCGTCAGAAGGGCGATCAGAAACCCGGCATATGCCGCCACAACCGACAGGTCATTGGATTTGGGAACCTCACCTTTCTCACGTGCTTTCAGCAGTTTTTGTGATGTCGGTTCGTATGACTTGTCGCTGTCGTCATCACCTGCGCTCATCTCTGCGCTCCCATCGGGTTGGTGAAGAAGGCGATCAGCGCGTCAGCCCACACGGAAAGGATCAGCGGTGTGCCTGCAAACAGCAGGAACAGCCCAGCAAAGGTAATCGCCGGAGCACCCACGAAGGCCACTATCAGCTGCGGCATCGCCCGGTTGATGACCCCAAGGGCCAAGTTATAGATCAAGGAAGCGATGACGAATGGCGTTGCCAGTGCAAAAGCCAGCCCAAAGCTGTTTGCGACCTGGTGCAAACCCCAGCGTGACACATCCGCAGCTCCGGGTGCCAATCCTATTGGAAACAACGCGTAACTCTGGATCAGAAACTGTGCGGCCCGGACGTGCAGGTCCATGATTGCCGCAAGTGTCAGCCCTGCCAGGGTCAGCAGATATCCCATAGCGGGGACCGGATCGGCCGCCGCGCCGCCCAGCAATTGCGACAATGACGTTGACTGAGCCGCAATGGACCCTGCGGTTTGCAGTGCGAGAACGAAAAGGCGCAAGCCTATCCCAAGGACAAGCCCGATCAGAACTTCGGTCCCGACCAGTCGCACGGTCACCCACAGGCTGGGGTCAATTCTGACGGCGGGCGCAGCGGGCAATATGATCAGGGTGAAAGCAACAGAAGCACCAAGCTTAACCCGTGTCGGGATACTTTGTTCACCGAAAGCTGGAAGCATCGAGACAAGAGCAGAGACACGCAGAAACACAACGAAGGCCTGCCAGATTGTTTCGGCAAGCTGAGACAGCATTTCTGGTGGCAGGGCGATCACGCGGCAACAGTTCCGACCAAAGCTGGCTTGGCTTCCAACCCGATTTCTTCGAAGGACAAAACCGGGTTGGACACGCCGCGCGCCTGCATGATTGTGCGCAGTAACCTACGGCGCCGGGTCGAGGTCACGACGGCTGGAAACAGGCCGTTGTCAGCGGATTTTGCGATGCTGCTTACAACACCGTCGGCCAGTTTGTTGAACAGGTTCGGGGGCAGCGCGACATCCACGCCGGCATTTGGGGCGTCGATCTGGTAAGAGGCGAATGTGTCCTCCCATTCAGGGGCCAACTGGATCAGAGGGATTGAGCCATCCTCGCGCTTAATATCCGCGACCAACTGAAAGCCAAGACGCTGACGCACCAGTTCGCAGATGCCTTCGGGTTGAGTGGTGGTCAGCCGCGCTTCGGCAACACTTTCAAGGATCAGCGCCATGTTGCGGATTGACACACGTTCGTCGAGCAGCAGGCGCAGAACTGCGTGCAAGGTGTCGATCGGCACTTTGTCGGGGATCAGTTCATCCAGCAATTTGCGGTTGGCTTCGGCGCGTACCGGGTCGCTCAGGCGAGTCATTTCGGACAGCAGGCGACGGAGCGATTTCAGGGTCAGCAGGCGCGAGAAGTTTCGTTTGATGATCTCCAGCAGATGGGTGGCAAGAATCTCGGGTGGTGAGACTATAGTGGCACCATTCAGCGCGGCGTCCTCCTGATCTTTGGGCAGGATCCAGCGTGCTGGAGCACCATAGACCGGCTCGGTCACGTCATTGCCCTCTGGTAACAGGTCAAAACCGTCCTGCACGAGCGCCAGGATCAGATCGGGATGCAAGACACCGCGCGCCTGTTCGACACCCTGAACCTTGATCACATACGTTCCGTTCGGCAGGTCGGCACGGTCAGTTAAGCGGATCTCGGGCAGTATCAGGCCAAAGGTCGACGCCACATAAGTGCGCATATTGGCAATACGGGCGTCCAACCCGGTGCCCGGATTCAGAACCATGCTGACCAGATCCGGGGCGAACTCCAGATGGACATCATCCAGGTCCAGAATGTCTCCGATGGCTTGGGATGTTGGCGTTTCGGTTTCTGTCGAAGACAGCTTTGTTAATGCCTCTGTGACTCGCTGCTTTCGATGAACACTGTAGGCCGCAAATCCCAGTATTGCTGCGCCGAGGATGAATGGCAGAAAAGGGAGGCCGGGCACCAGCGCGAACAGAACCATAAGCACCGCGACGGTAGACAATGCTGCCGGGTGGCGGCCAAGTTGAGAAAAGATGGCGTTGTCTGTGGCCCCTTGCGTACCGCCCCGTGCCAGCAGCAGGGCAGAAGCAATAGAAATAATAACTGCAGGGATTTGGGACACCAACCCGTCGCCAACAGTCAGAATCGCATAGGTTTCGAACGCCGAGGCCACGGGCATTCCATGCACGACAACGCCCATGACCAGGCCCATAACGAGGTTTAGCAGTGTAATCAGAAGCCCGGCGACGGCGTCTCCCTTCACGAATTTCGACGCACCGTCGAGAGAGCCAAAGAATGTCGTCTCCTGCTGTTCCAGCTCTCGCCGTTCCTTGGCCTGCTGATGATCGATTGCCCCGGCGGACATGTCGCTGTCGATCGCAAGTTGTTTGCCCGGCATTCCGTCAAGGGCAAAGCGTGCGCCAACTTCGGCCATGCGGGCAGCGCCTTTGGTGATGACCATGAAATTCACGATCAGCAGAACGCCAAACACCACCAGGCCAAGAAAAATGCTGCCGCCCATGACGAAACTGGCAAAACCTTCGATCACGTCTCCTGCCGCATTCGGGCCGGTGTGCCCCTGCCCGATAATCAGTTTCGTCGACGATACATTCAACGACAGGCGCAACATCAGAGACGCCAACAGAATCGTCGGGAAAGACGAAAAATCCAGTGGGCGCTCAATGAACAGTGTCAGGGTAAAGATCAGGATCGCCAGCGCAAAGGAGGTAGCCAACCCCACGTCCAGAACCCAGGCTGGCATGGGCAGGATCATCATGACGATGACCGTCATCAGCGCAATCGCCAGCAGGACAGTTGGTGAAAACAGGGACCGGATGTCGATCTTGGGCACGCGAAACTCCTAATTGAAGGCGATAAACGCGGTTGCGGTGCCTGCGGCTGGCACCAGAGACCCCAGCACCCCGGTGTGGGGCGTAGCGGTCTGCATCGGGATCAAGGGGAGACCGGCCCCGGTGAACGGATCGCGGGGCGTGGCCGCAACCCGGGTTTGGGACGTGCCTTCGAGCTGTGCCAGCACCGTTTGAAATCGCCCTTTGTAAGCTTCGGCAAGGGATGTCGTGCGGGAATGATATGCCCCCGCGGCCGCGGGCCACGATCCAAGCTCGGCATGCAAGTCATTCAGGAACCGGGCGGCGTAGGTTGCGTTCTCATCGGGATCGAACATCGCGTCTATCGAACGGAAGGCTTTCCCGTGCCAGCGATAATTGATCTGAAAACAGCCCACATCAAAGCTACGCTTGCCTGTTTTGAAGATTTTGAACACGTAGGCCTTGGCTTCGACCTCGGACTTGAACCAGTACCCCTGACCGTTGACATTGATCGTCCAGGGCCAGGGCTGCAACCGGTCGTCCAGTGCGCGCCCGGTTTCAACGCGCGAGATGGCGCGCAGCACGTCCAAGGGCACGCCTTCGGACAGAGCGGCGCGGCGCGCGGCCTGATCGCACAGGTCACCGGCTTTGGCATCTGGCATGGCAAATCCTGCCTGTGCCAAAAGCACATGCGACAACATGAGAACAAGCGAGATCTTTTGATTTGGCATTCTGCCGGTCCGGGATTCTGATCTATCCCGGCCAAGCTAGCCAACGATCGGTTTACAGAGAGTTATCGCCGTTTCAGTTTCGGTCGATCCTGCGCCCGAACACGACACTGGTATTGGTGCGCAGGACACCGGGAATCTTCGCCAGGTCGTCGACCAGAATGTCCAGATCTTCCAGCCTGGGCGCCTCTGCCGACAGCATAAGGTCGAATTCTCCGTTGATCGAAAGGCATAGTTTGACCTCCGGGTAGGCCTCGAGCCGCCTGATGATCCGGGTGGTTTCCTTCTGCTGTACCTCGAGCATGACGATGACCTGCACTTTCGGTGTGTCTTCCGTGGACCCGAGACGCACGGAATACCCTTCGATCAGGCCGCGCTGTTCCATCCGGTTGATTCGCTCGTGCACGGTTGTCCGGGCGACACCCAGCGTGGTCGCAATCTGCGTGGTCGAGGCGCGTGCATTGGCCTGCAGGGCGGCGATGATGCGACGGTCAAGCTGGTCCATTGGGGCTCCGGTTCGTGGTCATTCCGGGTTTAGATCAGATAGAAGCCCTTGCTCAAGGTTCGCGTGGGATGCGCGGGTGCAGATCGTCGATGATGATTGGATGCGCGTGTGGGCCTGACCCGGCCAGATGCGGGTGATCGGGCGGCAGGTCGGGGTGATCGTGGGTGATCGGCTCTTGATCGAGGCGCGGCCAAAGGCTGATTGCACCGACGACGCCCGCCACGGACAGCGTCGCCATGCTGCTGAGTGTCACGGTCGGACCAAACACGGTCATCAGCCACCCCGCCAGCGGGTAAAGAACCAGCCAGCAACCATGCGACAGGGTAAACTGCGCGGCGAAGACGGCAGGGCGATCCTCGGGATGGGCCGACCGGGTCAAAAGGCGGCCCGAAGGTGTAAGTGTGGTGGAGTATCCAAAACCGGTAAGTGCCCACAACACGGTCAGCAGACCGAGCGACATGGGAACAGTTGCGGCCAGCATCGCGGCGACGGCCATGGAGCCTGTGGCAAAAACGGCGCCGGCGACCATGACCCGACGGTCCTCGATCCGATCCAGAAGGCGGGGCAAGGTAAAGGCCGCCAGCATTGATCCGCCTCCGAACCCGGCCAGGGCAATGGCCACGGCGCTTTCCGAGAGGCCCAGATTGGCGCGCACGATGACCACGGTATTGACGATCACCATCGAACTGAGCGCGGCCGCGCTCCAGCTGAGAGCAAGCAGCCCGCGCAACCGGGGTGTTTTCAGATAGATACGAATGCCACGTGTGGTGCGGTCATAGATGCCGCGGGGTTTGCTTGGTTTGGGTGACGGGAGCACAACCGAGACAACCAGCATTGCCGATGCAACAAAACCCAGCGCAGTGCCCCAGAACAGGCTGTTGAAGCTGACCAACAGAAGCAATGCTGCGGCGAACATTGGGCTCAGCAGGCTTTCCATATCGTAAGCCAGACGCGACAGCGACAATGCACGGGTGTATTCTGCTTCGTCCGGCAGCACATCCGGAATCGTTGCCTGAAAGGCGGGTGTGAAGCCTGCCGAGGCCGATTGCAGCACGAAGATCAGCACATAGATCTGCCAGATTTCGGTTACGAACGGCAGGCACACTGCAACAGCAGCGCGGATCAGGTCCAACACGACCAGCATCTTGCGCCGATCGAGACGCTCGGCAAATGCAGCAGCGAGAGGGGCAACGGTGACGTAAGCCACCATCTTGATCGTCAGTGCCGTGCCAAGGACAAGGCCCGCAGCATTCCCGGCCAGATCAAAAGCGAGCAACCCAAGGGCGACCGTGGCCAGCCCGGTTCCGGTCAGGGCGACGATCTGGGCCGCGAAAAGGTGGCGGTAGGTGCGGTTTCTCAGAATACTCAGCATGGCTCAGAGGTACTTTGTGATCGCTTTGAAATCTTCGATCCCGCTACCATCGTCGTCAGAGGACAGGCAGTGTTCGATATGATCATGAATCAAAACGCGTTTGGCATTGGTGACGGCCTTTTCAACAGCAAACAGCTGTTGTGCGACGTCCGAACAGGGAGCCTGCCCCTCTAGCATGGCAATGACCTTGGCCAGGTGCCCATGGGCCCGCTTCAGCCGGGCCGTGATCTGTGGATGTGACTGGTGGGCGTGATTTGACATGGCTTATCCATATCCCCCCGATGGGGATAAGGTCAAGGATTTGGCATTGAATGGCCCGCAACTTTTGGACGGCGTTGAGTTTGGGGACCAAACCGCCTATCTCGGGGGCGATATCGCACAAAGGAATAGTCGCGTGGCGAACCATTTGTACAAAAACGATCTGCCGGATGGGCTGGATCTGAGCCCGGTTGTGGCCATTGACTGTGAAACCATGGGGCTGAACCCGCATCGCGACCGCCTGTGCGTGATCCAGATGTCAGGAGGTGACGGAAACAGCCATATCATCCAGGTGGACAAGGGCCAGACCGAGGCCCCGAACCTGAGTGCCATGCTGGAAAACCCCGATGTCCTGAAGCTGTTCCATTTCGGGCGGTTCGACATCGCCGCGATGTATCACACCTTTGGCGCCTTGGCCGCACCGGTTTACTGCACCAAGATCGCCAGCCGGCTAGTGCGCACATACACCGACCGGCACGGGTTGAAGAACCTGTGTCAGGAACTGATTGGCGTGGATATATCGAAACAACAGCAGATGAGCGATTGGGGCGCTGAAATCCTGACGGATGCGCAGCTGGACTATGCGGCCTCGGACGTTCTTTATCTGCACCGCCTGCGGGACGAGTTGAACAAGCGGCTGGCGCGCGAGGGCCGGACCGAGATGGCGCAGGCCTGTTTTGATTTCCTGCCGATGCGTGCGAAACTGGACCTCGCCGGTTGGCCCGAAACGGATATTTTTGCGCACTCATGACCGATACCGAAGCATTTCTGAAAACCGCCCGCCAGGTCGTCACCGATGAAGCCCGTGCGCTGGACGTTCTGTCCGACAGCCTTGACGAACATTTTGCCGAGGCCGTGCATCTGATCCTGAAAGCCACCGGGCGCATCATCATCAGTGGTATCGGAAAATCGGGCCATATCGGCCACAAGATTGCCGCCACTCTGGCCAGTACCGGAACGCCTGCCTATTTCGTGCACCCGGCCGAGGCCAGCCATGGCGATCTGGGGATGGTTTCCAAAGACGATGTGGTGCTGGCGATTTCGAATTCCGGCGAAGCGCCTGAACTGGCCAACCTGCTGGCCTTTACGCGCCGCTTTGGCATTCCGCTGATCGGGCTTTCCAGCAAGCCAGAAAGCACGTTGATGAAACAGGCGGATGTGCATTTGCTGATCCCATCAATGGGTGAGGCCTGCGGTTTTGGCATGGTACCTTCGATCTCTACGACGCTGACTCTTGCCATGGGCGATGCGCTGGCCATTGCGTTGATGAAGTATCGCGATTTCCGCCCCGAGGATTTCCGTGCCTTCCACCCCGGCGGCAAGTTGGGAGCGCGGCTGAGCACAGTGGGTGACCTGATGCATACCGGCAACGCCCTGCCTCTGGTCGCAGCGAACACCCCGATGAGCGATGCGCTGATCGAAATCAGCCAAAAGGGTTTCGGCGTGGCCGGTGTAACGGATGCGCAGGGGCAGTTGTCGGGTATCATTACTGACGGTGACTTGCGCCGGCACATGGACGGTCTTCTGGATAAAACGACCGAGCAGGTCATGACGGCCAGCCCGACCACCATAACACCGGGCGCATTGGCCGAAGAGGCGGTGGCGATCATGAATGATCGCAAAATCACATCTCTGTTCGTGGTTGACGAGGCTTCATCAGGTCAGCCCCTGGGCCTTCTGCATATCCACGACTGCCTGCGCGTCGGTCTGGGCTGAGGGAGACTGAAGTGGACAGGTATTCCCGCATGGTACAGTTCCTGAAGGTTCTGTTGCCGCTTGCGGCCATTCTGATGCTGTCCACAGTATTCCTACTGTCCCGCAGCATCGAAACCAACGTGACGGTGCCATTTGCTGAGAAAGACATTGACGAGCGGCTGGCGCAGCAGGTGGTCACTCAGCCGAAATATCGCGGGACAACCCGCAAAGGCGAAGATGTTCAGATCGAGGCCACCCAAGCAAAGCAGGGCAGCGAAGACGAAACCCCGACCGCATCCGAGTTTCGGGGGCGTCTGGGGCTTCTCAGTGGCGGAACGATATTTCTGGACTCCAATTCAGGTTTGATCCGCCCAGATGAGGGCAGGGCAACTTTCGTTGGCGATGTGGTAATTACAACCGCCGACGGTATTAAGGTCACAACGGATCTGCTCAACACGTCGCTGGACGAAATCCGGGGCGACACTCCGGGGCGGGTAAATGGAACCGGGCCGATCGGCAACTTTTCCGCCGGACGCATGACCTTCGGGGCTGAAAAAAAGGGCGAACCGGTCCATATTGTTTTTACAGACGGTGTGAAGCTGGTATACGAGCCTGAAAAAGCAGAAAGATAACCTGTGTTCGATTTTCGATTTGTTCCTTTGTGCCTGGCTCTGGTTGCAGGTGCCGTTCCCGCAACTGCGCAAGAGGCGCAGGTGGCTTTTGGTTCTGCTAATGCCGACCCGAGCCTTCCGGTCGAGGTGACATCCGAGACATTGAACGTCAATCAGGAGGACGGGTCTGCCGAATTCCTCGGAAATGTCATCGTAGTTCAGGGCGAAATGCGGCTTACTGCCGAACGGGTTCTGGTGATTTATAACGAGGAACGCTCGGCCATCGAACGGATGGAAGCCACCGAGAATGTTGTTCTGGTCAGCCCGCCGGATGCGGCGGAAGGCGATTGGGCAGAATACACAATCGATTCCGGTGTGATCGTCATGAAGGGTAATGTCCTGCTGACGCAAGGCCCCAGCATCATCAGCGGCGACCAGATGAACGCCAATCTTACGACGGGCACAGCCACAATGACCGGACGCGTCAAAACGATCCTTCAACAGGGAAACAATTGATGGCGCGACCCAACCTGTCAGTGGCCGAAGGCAGTTCCGGGCTGCGAATTGAGAAGCTGCGGAAGTCTTACCGGAAAAAAACGGTGATCCGCGACGTCTCGATGACGCTGGACCGGTCCGAAGTCGTTGCCCTGTTGGGACCCAACGGGTCGGGTAAAACCACAACATTTTATTCCGTGGCCGGGCTCGTTTTCCCTGAGGCCGGTAAAGTCACGATAGATGGCCAGAACGTTACGACTTTGCCGATGTACCGGCGCGCGCGGATGGGCATTGGTTATTTGCCGCAGGAGATGTCGATCTTTCGCGGCATGAGCGTCGAGGACAATATCGCTGCGGTACTGGACATCACTGTCCCTCATGCACACAGGCGGAAAGAACGGCTGGAAGAGCTGTTGTCGGATTTCTCGATTGAACACCTGCGCCGCGCGCCGGCCCTTGCCCTTTCCGGCGGTGAGCGTCGCCGCGTTGAGATTGCGCGGTGTTTGGCCGCAGACCCGAAATACCTTCTGCTGGATGAACCGTTTGCAGGCGTTGATCCGATCAGTGTCGGCGATATCCGGCATCTGGTTGCCGACCTGAAAAAACGAGGAATCGGTGTTCTGATCACCGACCATAACGTGCGGGAAACGCTGGAAATTGTCGACCGCGCCTACATTCTGCATGACGGGCAGGTTCTGATGTCCGGCACACCGGATGAAGTCGTCGAGAACGAAAATGTACGCCGGGTCTATCTGGGCGAAAACTTCCGTATTTCATAGGCTTGTGTTGGCCTGCGCCGGATGCATGACGGAAATCGCGTATATACACACCTGTTTTGATTGACTCTTCCGTCGTCTCTTGCCTCAATTGTCCCATGGCATTTACCCGGTTCCAGTCTGGAGATCGATGTCCCTTCGTTGAAGGGCTGGTTTTAAGGCAACCGCGGAAAGTGTCTCGACCCCCCACCCGATAAAAACAAGTTCGTCGCGTAACGTGACGTCAGAATGGGTGTGAATTGTGAAGGAGATCACATGCGTTACCAAATCAGCGGAAAACAGATCGACATCGGTGCGGCGCTGCAGACACACGTGCAGACCGAACTGGGCGAGGTTGTGGGCAAATATGCCCAGCGGCCTACGGATGCCAACGTCGTCTTTTCCCGTTCAGCGCATGAATATGTATGCGAAACAACAGTGCACCTGTCTACCGGGCTGACCGCCCAGGCCAAGGCGCACGCAACCGAAATATATGCGGCATTCGAGGCATGCTGCGACAAAATGGAAACACAACTGCGGCGCTACAAGCGTCGTTTGAAGGACCACCACAAGGATCGGTCCGAACCGGTTGAACTCTTTGGGGCGTCCTCTTATATCCTCGCCTCTGACGAATCGGACACGGCCGATGAACCCGAATCGCTGCAGCCCATGATTGTGGCTGAGATGGAAACAAAAATCCCATCTTTGAGCGTTGGTGAAGCCGTGATGCAAATGGAACTTGCCGGTGCCCCGGTGCTGGTGTTCAGAAATGAGAACAAGGATGGATTGAATGTCGTGTATCGTCGCGAAGACGGTAACATCGGCTGGATTGATCCTTGACAGGCAGGAATACGGCGCCGCACCCGCCGAGGCGGGTGCTGTGCCATGGAGCGTTATCATGGAGCTTTCGAGCATACTGAAGCCCGAAGCAGTACGTGTATTGTCCGCCGCTTCCAGCAAGAAGCGGTTGTTTCAGGAAATCGGCGATGTCGCGGCCGCTAATCTGGGCCTCGATTCTCAGGCAGTCGTCGACTGTCTGCTTGAGCGGGAAAGCCTGGGCCCAACCGGCGTGGGGCATGGCGTGGCGCTTCCGCACGCGCGTTTGCCCGAGCTTGATTCGGTTTCGGGCGTATTCGTCATGCTGGAAAAGCCCATCGACTTCGGATCGGTGGATCGTCAACCCGTAGACATTGCCTTTGCACTGTTTGCACCGGAAGAGGCCGGGGTCGATCACCTCAAAGCGCTGGCCCTTGTGTCGCGCACGCTGAGGGACACTTCGGTGTGCACCAAGCTTCGGGCAAACCCTGATCCGGTCAAACTCTATGCGATCCTAACCGAAGCACAATCTATGCAAGCGGCATAAACTGCAAAAAAAAGACCCCCGAAAATCGGGGGCCTATTCATTGAATCCATATTCAGCATCAGCCGCCAGTACCCATTTCCAGCGTCCACCAGATTTTGCCGCCGTTTTCCTGATGCCAGGCGAACCCCATCTGAGTGGCCTTGGGGTCCATGATGACTGCACGCGGCCCGGGCTCCTGCATCCACGCGGCAAGGGTTTCCGTTTCGGTTTCATAGGTCTCGGAAATGGCTTCACCGAGGAACGTGCCGAAATAGCCGACCCGTGCAGCCCGATCAATCGGAGAGGACCCGTCCGACCCGAAGTGCCAGGGCCGGTTCTGCCGGGCCATGTCCTTGGAATGAGTCGCCGCAGCCGCGTTCAGCTGCGCGTTCAGCTGGACAGGCTGCAAACCTTGGGCCTGTCGCAGGGCATTGACCGAATCAACCATACGAAACTGCAGTTTTTCCGGGTTGCCGCGAATCTTATAAACCGTTGGCAGCGGGCGGCCGTCCGCACCAATGGTTGTGGTGCCGGTGTCTGTACATGCCGCTAGCGCGACAAAGCAAGTCAAGAGTAAAGAAACGATGCGCGTCATGATCGACCTGATTATTGTGTCAATACAGGGCATAGCGCGCCTGACAGTTCTGAGCAAACGCGCAATAGCCTAAACTTGCGTGATTCTGCCGGTTTGATTTGCGACTGAAGCATTCTGGCAATAGAATGTCATAGATTTCAGACCTCATCTAAACACAGGACCCGTTGTCATGGTCAAAAAGCGCATTCACTCGTCCACACGCAGAGGTTTTCTGGCAGGGGCTACCGCGACGCTGGCAACCCCGGCACTGGCGCAATACATCCCCGGTGATCCGCTGCGTCCCGCACCCGAGCCCGAGGCATCCGTGCGCCGGAACGTATCGGGTTTTCGGGCGCTGGATTGGCAGCCGTACTTTTCGAACACCAGAAACGGAGCCATTCTGGTCGATACCGTGTCGCGCGCGCTGCATTATTGGTCAGATGATCAATCCGTATACAAACTCTACCCGTCATCGGTTCCGCTGACCGAGGAAATGACCCGCCGCGGTCGCACCAGCGTTATTCGCAAGGTAGAAGGCCCCAGCTGGTCCCCGACGCCATCGATGAAAAAGCGAAACCCGGAATGGCCTGACCATATCCCTCCGGGTCCTGATAACCCGCTGGGAACACACGCTTTGTACCTGGGCTGGAAATACTACCGTATTCACGGAACGCACGATACGCGCAAAATCGGGCGACGGTCGTCGAATGGCTGTATTGGTCTGTTCAACGAAGACATTGCTGAGCTGTTCTCGATGACGAAGGTCGGCACGCAAGTGTTGCTAATTTGACGACATTTTCGTGTGGGAACCTGCTTACCGGTCAAGTTGCAATTGCATTCCAGCGCCAATGCTGATTAGAAAAAACCACGAGGTAAGTCTTAGATGTGCGGTTCCGGGCATTGGAACTGCGCAAATTCTGGAGGTTAATATGAAGAAACTCGTTCTCGCTGCTGCACTGACTGCTGCTGCTTCGACCGCTTATGCAGGTAACCTGGAAGAGCCGGTTGTTGAAGCACCTGTTGTTGTAGAAGAAACTCAGGGTTCGTCGCAGGGCATCCTGCTGCCGCTGATCCTGCTGGTCGTTGTTGCTGCTGCTGTTGCTGCAAGCTAATTCGACGCGGAATTCACGAAGAAGGCGGTGGAGCAATCCACCGCCTTTTTTGTTTTCCCAAGGCTGTGCCGGTCAGTCCAGCCAGCCGCGCAAATTGTATTCGATCACCGTGCCCAATGCAGCTATGTGCGCCGGGTCGTCGTTTAGGCATGGAATATAGGTGAAGGTTTCGCCGCCCGCTTCTTCGAAGCTTTCCTTGATCTCTTCGTTGATTTCTTCCAGCGTTTCGATGCAGTCGGCCGAGAATGCCGGCGCGATGACCGCTAAGTTCTTTTTGCCCTGCTTGGCCAAATCCGCCACATGATCCACTGTATAGGGTTTCAGCCATTCCTCGGGGCCGAATCGTGACTGGAACGTTGAAACCAGTTGATCGTCTGACCATCCCAGCCGTTCCTTCAGCAGCCGTGTCGTCTTGGCGCACTGGCAATGATAGGGGTCACCCTGTTGCAGATACCGTTCCGGCATCCCGTGATACGAGCAGACCAGAATATCGGGTTTTGTCTCCGCCGCTGCATAAGCACGTTCAACGGATTGCGCCAAGGCGTCGATATAGGCGGGTTGGTCGAAATAGGCGGGTACGGTTCGCGAGGCGGGCTGCCAGGCCTCATCCATCAGTGCACGAAAGAACTGGTCATTGGCGGTGGCCGTGGTTGCGCCCGCGTATTGTGGGTAAAGCGGGAAGAACAGAATACGGTCACAGCCCGCGGCAACCATCTCGCGCACTTTGGACTTTGTTGACGGGTTGCCGTAGCGCATGCAGAAATCGACCATCACCTGATCGCCATAACGATTCTGCATCGCGTCGCGCAGCTTGGCAGTCTGGTCCTTGGTGATCGTCATCAGCGGGCTTTCGCCTTTTTCGTGATTCCAGATCGATTTATAGGCTTCACCCGAACTGAACGGCCGTTTGCTGAGGATGATCCCCTGAAGAATCGGTTGCCATTTCCACTTCGGATAGTCGATGACCCGCTGATCCGACAGGAACTCGTTCAGATAGCGGCGCATGGGCCAGTAGGTGTAATCATCCGGCGTTCCCAGATTGGCCAGCAAAATGCCAACGCGGCCCATCTTGACCTTCGGGTGGTCGGCAGGGGCATGAGCGGGGCGAGTGGCATCAAACATGTGGGCATTCCTGAGTTATCGTGTTCCGACTTGAGATAAAGGGATTTGGTTGCGCGTCAATCCGGCAGTTTGCCCTCTTCCGTGCGCAAGACATCTGCAAGACGCATTTGGGCTGACCCCGGGCGCAGCGGCTTTGGTTGGCTGTCATCGGGGGACCAACCGGTCAGGCAAATCAGTTCGAACGTAGCGGCAAGGCGGCCTGTTCCCGTCGAAAAGTGATCCGAATAGATGCGTTGCGCGGCTTCAAACACTCTGCGTTGGGTCGGGCATTTCAACCGAGCCGTCAAAGCGTTGGCCTCGCCCATGTCCCGCAGATCGTGCATCAGGTGCCGGACATCGCGGTATTCCGCCGTCAGCGGTACGGCATCGGCCACTGGCAATGCCAGACCGGCCCGTTGCAGCAATCCGCCGAGATCGCGCAGCTCGGCCATAGGGGCGACGCGGGGGCTGAGCCCGCCCGTGACCTCGATTTCGGCCTGACCCAGCGCGGCGCGCAATTCGTGAAGGGTCTCTCCCCCAAGGCATACGACAAGCACCAGCCCGTCTGGCTTCAAAGCCCTTTTGCATTGGATCAGTTGGCCGACCGGGTCATTGGCGCAGTGCAGCGCCATCGCATGAATCGCCAGGTCATGAGCACCGGGTTGCAGTGCCAGCACATCGTCATCCGCGACAATGGCGGCATCAGGAAAAACGTCCGCCCAAAGCTGTGGGAAAGGGGTTACAACCGCAGGAGCCGTAAAGGTTTTGTTAACCATGGAGAGCCGATCCTGCACCTCGTCAATGGCGGCGCGATGCAAGAACAAGGCGTCGTCCTTCGCGCGGGCGCGATGATTCAGAATGGCGTCGCGGTCGAAAAGAGAGGGTGCGGTGGACTCGGGTAGTTTCATAGGTCGCAAGTATCGCATTGCGCAGCGGATTCAAACTGCCCTTGCATTGATCTATCCGCCGCGTTGCATGGGCTGTGGAGAGTTGACCGAGTCCGATTTTGGCCTGTGTGGGGCGTGTTGGCGGGATACGCCGTTCATCGGTGGTACGATTTGTGAAAGCTGTGGTGTGCCCGTGATCGGGAGCGCGGAAAGGTTTCGGACGGAGTGCGACGATTGCCTGAAAGCCCCACCGCCCTGGAAAGCGGGCCGCGCTGCGTTGCTGTATGATGGGAAGGCGCGGTCACTTGTCTTGGCTTTGAAACACGGCGACAGGACCGAGTTGGCGCGTCCGGTTGCACGTTGGCTGGCACAGGCCGGACGCGAGCTGTTGCGGCCGGAGATGGTGATTGCTCCGGTGCCGTTGCATTGGTCGCGCCTGCTGAAACGGCGTTACAACCAGTCTGCACTGTTGGCACGAAACCTGGGGCGAGAAACCGGGTTGGAGTGCGTACCGGATCTGCTGGTGCGCAAACGTCGGACCCCGGTGCTGGACGGGAAGACTGCGCAGGAGAGGGGCGAAGCCCTGGAGGGCGCAATTGGCGTCCACCCAAGGCGCGCACTGCATTTGAAGGGGCGCGATATCCTGTTGGTGGATGACGTGATGACATCCGGCGCGACGCTGGCGGCGTGCACGCGTGCGTGTCAGGTCGCAGGGGCAAATCATATTTTCGTGTTGGCACTGGCGCGCGTTGCCAAGGATGCCTAATTCGCCCAAGATTGCACGAAACCCTAGGGGAACGGAAAATGAAGTCGGTAGAAATCTATACCTCGCCGCTCTGTGGCTATTGCCATGCAGCCAAACGCCTGCTGAAGCAGAAAGGCGTTGAGTTCAAGGAGGTTGACGTTCTGATGCACCCCAAGCGCAAACCTGAGATGATCCAGCGTGCCGGTGGTAAACGCACCGTGCCTCAGATTTTTATCGGGATACAGCATGTAGGCGGCTGCGACGACCTTTATGAACTGGAGCGGCAAGGCAAGCTTGACCGTTTGCTTGCGGCCTGATGAAGACCGCGCTGCTGCAAATCACCTCGTCGGATGATCCGGTCGAAAACCTGGACATGGTGCGCGCCATGGCGGCCGACGCGGCAGGGCAGGGTGCGCGCTTAATCCTGACGCCAGAGGTCACGAATTGCGTGTCAAACAGTACGACGCGGCAAAACGAGGTTCTTCAACACGAAGAAGACGACATCACCTTGGTCGGCCTGCGGGATCAGGCCGCCCAACTGGGCGTTTGGGTGTTGATCGGATCACTGGGCATCAAAACTCATGACGCCGACGGGCGGTTTGCCAACCGCTCTTTCATGATCGATCCGCAAGGTCAGATCGTGGCGCGTTACGACAAGATCCATATGTTCGACGTGCAGGTCACGGAAACCGAGACGTTCCGCGAATCAAAGAACTACCGCCCCGGCAAAAAGGCGGTCATAGCCGAAACCGACTTTGGCAAGGTGGGTCTGGCCATCTGTTACGACATCCGGTTTCCATACCTGCACGCGGCTTTGGCACAGGCAGGCGCACGGGTTTTGACTGTGCCGGCGGCGTTTTCACCGGTAACGGGCGCCGCACATTGGGAATCGCTATTGCGGGCACGGGCGATTGAGACGGGCTGTTGGGTCTTGGCTCCGGCACAAACGGGGGAACACCCGACGACGCGTGGAAAGACACGTTTTACCCATGGGCACAGCATGGTTGTGGACCCTTGGGGAAAGGTGCTGATCGACGCAGGGACAGATCCAGGCATTCACATTTTCGATTTGGATGATAGTTCTGTGACCGAGGCGCGCCGTCGCGTGCCGTCGTTGACACACACCCGGTCTTTCACTGGACCCTGACAGAACTGAACAATGACAGAAGACACCAATGCCCTTGCGGTCACGCTGTTCAGCGAGATCCTGACCGCAGACCAGTTGTTGCGTAACCGGCTCAGCCGGGTGCTGCCCAAGGGTATGGAAATTTCGCATTTCTCGGTGCTGAATCATCTGGTTTTTGTCGGCGACGAGCGTAGCCCCGCGCAACTGGCCAGCACATTCCACGTGACCCGAGGCGCGATGACCAACACCTTGGCCAAGTTGGAATGGGCCGGATACATTCACATCCGCCCCGACTGGGACGATGCCCGTCGCAAGATGGTCGCGATCAGCCCCGCCGGTCGCCGCGCGCGGGATCAGGCGATTTCGTCAATCGCGCCGCTGATCAACCGCGTGGTCGGAGAGCTGGGGCTGGAGCGGGTCCGCAGCGCCCTGCCAGTGCTGCGGGATTTGCGGTTGCAGTTGGAGGGGGAGTAGGGATCAGCGAACCGTTGTCCCAAGGTGGATCCAGGACTGGTGTGGTCGGGCGCTGGCAGGCTTGATGCTCATGCAATGTGCCGCGGACTAAACGGCCACTTCATTCTAAGAGCATTCTATCCAGAAGCTGCCGTAAATCACGGGGATCCAAAGCTGGAAAATCACCCAACCAAATTCCGGCCGAAGCCGCCGCCGCGAAAAGAAGACAAGATTCAATTCCTTCTTTGCCCTCATATTGCCCACCATGAACAAGCCATACCAAATACTCTCCTTTTTCTTCTTCATTCGTGGAGAATATTCTCCCTACATTGCATCCTTCGTCAGAGAGTTCGTGTTTGGAAAATGGTTCTGTCGTCTCCTCCGTCAGTTCTATTTCGACTGGTTTCACAAACTTGCCATCCGAAACTATCTCGGGGTCAATAAAGACGAAAAAATACAACGCCCTTACCAGATCATAGCTGTTCGAGTTCGAACCCAAGTAACGATCTGCTATTTCCTGAGTCGCCTCAGAAACCTTAGGATCGCTTACATAGCCATACAGCGGAACGCCTTCATGTTCGTACACGAACACGCCCGCATTCTCTTCTGCTGTGGCTAGTGTGTTATCGAACAAGGTAGCAGCGGAAATTGCCGCACCAAAAAATACCGCGCGCCACGGCGCGTAACTTAAAGATCGAATCAAAAAACCTACCTCACCCCGGCTTCACACTGGCCGTCACGTAGTTCACGCTCAGATCGCGGTCCGAGATGGACCAGTTCCACAGGATCGGGTTGAACACGAATCCCTTGCGGTCCACCGGGTCCAGCCCGGCCTGACGCAGTAGGTCGAGCAGTTCATCCGGGGTGATGAACTTGTTCCACTCATGCGTGCCGCGCGGCAGCCAGCGCATGACGACCTCGGCTCCGAAAATCGCCATCGCATAGGATTTCGGGTTGCGGTTGATGGTTGAACAAATCTCCAAACCGCCGGGCTTAAGCAACTGTTGTGTCGCGGTCAGATAGGACAGAGGATCAGCCACGTGTTCGACCACTTCCATGTTCAGTACCACATCGAACTGCTCGCCCGCAGCGGCCATGTCCTCGGCCGTGGTGTGGCGATAGTCGATTTGCAGCCCCGATTGCTCGGCATGAATGCGGGCCACGGGCAGGTTGCCCTCGGCGGCGTCGGCGCCCACCACCGTAGCACCGAGTCGCGCCATGGGTTCGCTCAGCAGCCCGCCGCCACAGCCGATATCCAGCAGGCGCAGGCCTTCGAACGGCGTCGGCGACTTTAGGTCGCGATCGAAGTCACCAGCGATCTGCTGCGTGATATAATCCAGCCGGCACGGATTAAGCATGTGCAATGGTTTGAATTTCCCGTGCGGGTCCCACCATTCAGCCGCCATCGCCTCGAATTTTGCGATCTCGGACGGGTCCACCGTGTTCGGATGCGCTTGCATTCCTGTCTCCGTGTGCTCTTTTACGCTTAAGGACTATATAGGGCCATAATGGACAAGTACCCGGACCAAAAGCGCGCAGTTCAATATCTGTACCCGCCGATCGATCCTTTCGATCAGCGGATGGTCGATATGGGCGATGGGCACCGTATTTATGTGGAACAATGCGGCAATCCTGACGGCATACCCGTCGTGATCCTGCACGGGGGGCCGGGGGGTGGCTGCAGCCCAGCCATGCGGCGGTATTTTGATCCGCAGGCGTACAGGGTGATTCTGTTCGATCAGCGCGGATGTGGAAGATCGCGCCCCACAGCCTCGGTCGAAGACAATACAACGTGGCATCTGGTGGCCGATATAGAGCGGCTGCGCAAACTGTTCGAGATCGAAGAATGGATTGTATTTGGTGGCAGCTGGGGTGCGACTCTGGCGCTGATCTATGCCCAGACTCATCCCGACCGGGTCAGCCGGTTGGTCTTACGCGGCGTGTTTCTGGCGACTCAGGCCGAGCTTGACTGGTTCTATGGCGGCGGCGCCGGGCGGTTCTGGCCCGAGCAATGGCAGAAGTTCACCTCACTGCTGCCAGAAGTTGAGCTTGAGGACACCATTGCCGCCTATAACAAACGTCTGTTTTCGGGAGACCGTGCGACAGAAGTCCTGTACGCGCGGGCCTGGTCGCATTGGGAGAATGCGCTGGCTTCGATCCACACCAACGGATCAGTTGGAGAAAGCCCCGGCGAATACGCGCGCACCTTTGCGCGGCTCGAGAATCACTATTTCACCAACAAGGCGTTTCTGGAAACGGATGGGCACATTCTGGATCAGATGGATCGAATTGCGCACATTCCCGGCCACATCGTGCAAGGGCGCTATGACATGATCTGCCCGCCCCAGGCCGCGTGGTCGCTGGCAGAACGCTGGCCGAATGCCGAGCTGAAGATGGTTCGTCAGGCGGGGCACGCATTGTCAGAGCCGGGCATCAGCGCAGAGCTGGTACGGATCATGGATCGTGTGGCGGAGGGTATCGCATGACCCGGATTGACCGCCGCGCTCTCTTTGCCTCTGGTGCCGCGGCTGCATTGCTGGCAGCGACAGGTGCATCCCTTGCGGATACGCCCAAAAAAGGCGGTACATTGCGTCTGGCCGTTCCGCGCGATGACAGCCTTGAGCGCGTCGCGCGTGGCGCCGTGTTCGATACGCTGACCGAGATCGCCCCGGATGGTACATTGCGTGGTGAGCTTGCGACAGGCTGGCAAACCGACGCCGACGCACGGGTCTGGAGCTTTGATCTGCGTGATGACGCGGTCTTCCATGATGGTGAGCCTTTGCATGTTGTCGACGTCTTGGCCGTTTTGGCTGAAGTCGGAAGAACCGAGGCACTTGCCTCCAACCGCCTGCGGCTTGAGCTTGCCGAGGCAAACCCGGGGCTGCCTTTCATGCTGGCAGACAGCCACTTTGTTGTTACGCGCGCCGGTGAAACCGTAACACCGTTGCGCACTGCCAACGGCACCGGCTGCTATCGTGTCGAACGGGCTGAGGATGGTCGCCATTTCCTGGGGCGTCGTGTGGAGGGGCATTACAAAGATGGTGAGGCCGGATGGGCTGACGCGGTTGAGGTCATAGTGATTCCGGACTCTGCTGTACGGGCCGAGGCGCTGCGGGACGGGTATGTCGATATAGCCGCGCTCCCGGATCAGGCAGGAATTCGAGGCAAGCGCGGTGTCCGGTTCCACCCGTCCGAGGCTGACATGGCCCTTGCCGTATCAGGTGCTGTCGGGATGCCGCGGCAGATTGCCGGGAACGCCGTACTGGACGATGGCCGTATCGCCGAACGGTGGTGGATGATGTAAATCCGATCGCAATTCCCGCTGGGGGTTGCAGACTCGGACCATCCTGCGTATATGCAGTTTCAACAGCGGCGCGTTGGACTTCTGGTCCAAGGCTCCACCGGAAAATTCGACGGGCCGCGCGCCCGTTTTTTTGTGCCCGTTTGAAGGGTAGAGCACCAGATGACAAACGACTTGATAGCCAAAGCTGCCATCGACCGGCGACTGGCCGAGATCATCACCCCCGTGATCGAAGATCTGGGGTATGAGTTGGTTCGCATCCGACTGATGAGCGGCAAGCTGACCACACTGCAGATCATGGCCGACAAGCCCGATGGCGGAATCGAAGTGGATGATTGCGCTGAAATTTCCAACGCGGTCAGCGCCACGCTGGATGTCGAGGACCCGATTCTTGACGCCTATACGCTTGAGGTCTCCAGCCCCGGTATCGACCGCCCTCTCACCCGTCTCAAGGATTTTGAGAACTTTGAAGGGTATGAAGCCAAGATTGAGACCGCCGAACTGATTGATGGCCGCCGCCGTTTCAAGGGTGAATTGGCCGGGATCGAAGGGGAAGAGGTTCTGATCAACATCCCCGAGGGGGATGAGACAATCACCATCGGTCTGCAATTCGACTGGCTGAGCGACGCCAAGCTGGTCCTGACCGATGATCTGATCAAGGAAATGCTGCGCCAGCGCAAGGATGCCGGTGCCCTGAACGAAAACGCTTTCGACGAGATTGAGACCGAAGGGTCCGAAGAGGAGACGAACTGATGGCAATCACCTCAGCCAACCAGCTGGAGCTGCTGCAGACCGCCGAGGCCGTGGCCCGCGAAAAGATGATCGACCCCGGTCTGGTTGTCGAAGCGATGGAGGAATCGCTCGCCCGTGCCGCCAAGAGCCGCTACGGCGCCGAGATGGACATCCGCGTCAGCATCGACCGCAAAACCGGTAAGGCAACCTTCACCCGTGTTCGCACCGTGGTCGAGGATGAAGAGCTAGAGAACTACCAGGCCGAGATGACCGTCGAGCAGGCCAAGCAATACATGGAAGCGCCCCAAGTTGGCGATGTCTATGTCGAAGAAGTGCCTCCGGTTGAAATGGGCCGGATCGCGGCGCAATCGGCCAAGCAGGTCATCTTGCAAAAGGTTCGTGAGGCCGAGCGGGATCGTCAGTACGAAGAATTCAAGGATCGCGCAGGCACCATCATCAACGGTGCGGTCAAGCGCGAGGAGTTCGGCAATGTGATCGTTGATCTGGGCGGTGCCGAAGCCGTTCTGCGCCGCAATGACAAGATCGGTCGCGAAAGCTATCGCCCGAATGACCGTGTGCGCGCGTACATCAAGGAAGTGCGCCGCGAAGTACGTGGCCACCAGATCTTCCTGTCGCGCACTGCGCCGGAATTCATGGCCGAGCTGTTCAAGATGGAAGTGCCGGAAATCTATGATGGCATTATCGAGGTCAAGGCCGTAGCCCGCGACCCCGGTTCGCGCGCCAAGATCGCCGTCATCTCGTATGACAACTCGATCGACCCTGTCGGGGCCTGCGTTGGTATGCGCGGCAGCCGCGTGCAGGCTGTTGTGAACGAGTTGCAGGGCGAGAAAATAGATATCATCCCATGGAACGAAGATCAGCCGACCTTCCTGGTGAACGCGCTGCAACCCGCCGAGGTGTCAAAGGTGGTTTTGGACGAAGAAGCCGGCAAGATCGAAGTTGTGGTTCCCGAAGAGCAGCTGAGCCTTGCCATTGGTCGCCGCGGCCAGAACGTGCGTCTGGCCAGCCAGCTGACCAATCTGGACATCGACATCATGACCGAAGCCGAAGAATCGGCGCGTCGTCAGAAAGAATTCGAAGCCCGTACCCAACTGTTCATGGAAACATTGGATCTGGACGAGTTCTTTGCTCAGTTGCTGGTTTCTGAAGGGTTCACCAACCTCGAAGAAGTGGCCTATGTCGAGATTGACGAACTGCTGGTCATCGACGGTGTTGACGAAGGCACCGCGCAGGAACTTCAAACACGTGCGCGTGAGTATCTGGAGGCACAGGCCAAGGCTGCACTGGATGCAGCGCGTGCACTGGGTGCCGAGGACAGCCTCATTGAATTTGAAGGTCTGACACCCCAGATGGTGGAGGCACTGGCCAAGGACGATGTGAAGACCCTGGAAGACTTTGCAACTTGTGCCGACTGGGAACTGGCTGGTGGCTGGACGACCGTCGATGGTGAACGCGTCAAGGATGACGGCGTACTGGAGCCTTTCGGTGTAACGCTGGAAGAAGCGCAAGACATGGTCATGACTGCGCGTATCCTGTTGGGTTGGGTTGATCCCGCAGAGCTGGAACAGGCGGAAGAAGACGTCGACGGCGACGCAACAGGCGAGGAGGTCGAGGCCTGATCTCAGGCTTCGGGTGGCGCGTATGAGTCGCGGTGGCGTCCATAGGGATCGGTCCGAGGGGCCCGAGCGTAAGTGCATCGCCACAGGCGAGGTTCAGCCCAAGTACGGGCTGATCCGCTTCGTGGCAGGGCCGGACGGTCAAGTTTTTCCGGATGTCGCGGCGAAGCTGCCGGGACGAGGGGTCTATGTGGCGGCGGATCGTGCCGCTCTGGAAAAGGCCATTGGCAAGAAACTGTTTGCGCGGGGGTTCAAGGCACAAGTGACCGTGCCCACGGACTTGACAGATGAGGTTGAAAAGCAGATCGCACGCCGTGTTGTTGAGCTGCTCAGCCTGGCGCGCAAGTCCGGTGATGCGGTTGCCGGGTACGAAAAGGTCAAGACGTGGCTGGACCGGGAAGAAGCACAGGTGCTGATTCAGGCCGCGGATGGATCGGGGCGCGGTAAGTCCAAGCTGAGTACGCCGCACTTCGGAAAATACATAGGTTGGCTAACCGCAGACGAATTAGGGCAGGCATTTGGGCGCCAAACGGTGATTCATGCTGCGTTGGCCTCTGGCGGACTCGCCAAACGTGTTGTAGAGGAAGCGCAGCGCCTGCGTGGCTTGCGCGAAACGGATGACGGCGGCAGGGGCCGCACGGAAGGGTAAATAGCTTTATGAGCGATAATGACGGCAAAAAGACATTGGGTCTTCGTGGCGGGACACGTCCCGGAAATGTGAAACAGAGTTTCAGCCACGGACGCACCAAGAATGTCGTGGTGGAAACCAAACGCAAACGCGTGGTGGTCCCCAAGCCGGGCGCAGCAAAGCCGGGTGGCGGTACTGCACCTTCGGGTGATCCGTCGCGTCGTCCCGCGGGAATTTCCGATGCGGAAATGGCCCGCCGGATGAAGGCGCTGCAGGCTGCTAAGGCCCGCGAGGTCGAAGAGGCCGCCGCCCGCGAGGCAGCTGAAAAAGCGCGCGAAGAAGAGCGCGCCCGCCGCCGTGCGGAACTTGAGGCCAAAGAACGCGAACAGCGCGAAGCTGAAGAGCGTGCGCGACAGAAGGCTGAGGATGAAGAGCGCAAGCGCAAAGAGGCGGAAGAAGCCGCCAAGCGCGCTGCTACGGCGCCTGCTCCGGAAGAGCCCAAAGTGGCCCGCAGCCCGGCGAGTAAACCTGCGCCTGCGGCCACACCGCGCAAACAGGATCGCGAACGTGAACAACGTGGTCGTGGCAAGGGTCGCGACGACAACCGCCGTTCGGGGAAGCTGACTCTGGGTCAGGCCACCGGTGGCGAAGGCAACCGGCACCGGTCGATGGCAGCGATGAAGCGCAAGCAGGAGCGTGCGCGTCAGAAAGCCATGGGCGGCACTGTCGAGCGGGAAAAGGTCATCCGTGACGTTCAGTTGCCCGAAGCTATTCTTGTTTCGGAACTGGCCAACCGTATGGCCGAGCGTGTGGCAGATGTGGTCAAATCGCTGATGAACATGGGCATGATGGTCACGCAGAACCAGACCATCGACGCCGACACTGCCGAGCTGATCATCGAAGAATTCGGCCACAAGGTTACCCGTGTCTCTGATTCGGATGTTGAAGACGTCATCAAGGAAGTCGAAGACAGCGAAGCAGATCTGCAGCCACGTCCGCCTGTCATTACCATCATGGGTCACGTTGACCACGGTAAGACTTCGTTGTTGGACGCAATTCGCGACGCGCGGGTTGTGGCGGGTGAAGCCGGTGGCATCACGCAGCATATCGGTGCCTATCAGGTAAAAACCGATGGCGGCACGACGCTGACCTTCCTGGATACGCCAGGTCACGCGGCCTTTACTTCGATGCGCTCACGCGGTGCTCAGGTAACGGATATCGTGGTTCTGGTTGTCGCCGCCGATGATGCGGTGATGCCTCAGACGATCGAAGCGATCAACCACGCTAAGGCGGCCGGAGTGCCGATGATCGTAGCGATCAACAAGGTCGACAAGCCGGATGCAAATCCGGACAAGGTACGCACCGATCTGTTGCAGCATGAAGTCATCGTCGAGAAAATGTCGGGTGAGGTTCAGGACGTCGAAGTGTCCGCCATCACCGGTCAGGGGCTGGACGAGCTGCTGGAAGCCATCGCGCTTCAAGCCGAGATTCTGGAGCTGAAAGCCAACCCCAACCGCGCCGCTCAGGGTGCAGTGATCGAGGCCCAATTGGATGTGGGTCGTGGTCCTGTGGCCACTGTTCTGGTTCAGAACGGCACGCTGCGCCAGGGCGATATCTTTGTCGTGGGCGAGCAATACGGTAAGGTCCGTGCGCTGATCAACGACAAGGGTGACCGCGTCCAGGAAGCGGGCCCGTCAGTTCCGGTTGAGGTTCTGGGTCTGAATGGCACGCCCGAAGCAGGCGACGTTCTGAACGTGACCGAGACCGAAGCACAAGCCCGAGAGATCGCTGAATACCGCGAGCAGGCTGCCAAGGACAAACGCGCCGCCGCTGGTGCTGCGACCACACTCGAACAGCTGATGCAGAAGGCCAAGGAAGACGAAAACGTCACCGAGCTGCCGATCCTGATGAAGGCAGACGTTCAGGGTTCCGCCGAGGCCATCGTTCAGGCGATGGAGAAGATCGGGAACGACGAGGTTCGCGTGCGTGTACTGCACTCGGGCGTGGGTGCCATCACCGAAACGGATGTCGGTCTGGCCGAAGCTTCGGGCGCTCCGATCTTTGGCTTCAACGTCCGTGCCAACGCCTCTGCCCGGAACACCGCAAACCAGAAGGGTGTCGAGATTCGCTATTACTCGGTGATCTACGATCTGGTCGACGACGTGAAAGCTGCTGCATCCGGCTTGCTGAGCGCTGAGATCCGCGAGAAGTTCATCGGTTATGCCGAGATTCGCGAAGTGTTCAAGGTTACTGGTGTCGGCAAGGTTGCTGGCTGTCTGGTGACCGAAGGCGTTGCGCGTCGCTCCGCAGGCGTCCGCCTGCTGCGCGACAACGTGGTTATTCACGAAGGCACGCTGAAGACGCTGAAGCGTTTCAAGGACGAAGTGGCCGAAGTTCAGTCTGGCCAGGAATGCGGTATGGCGTTCGAGAACTACGACGATATTCGCGAGGGCGATGTGATCGAGATTTTCGAGCGCGAAGAAGTTACCCGCACCTTGGATTGATCCGAAGCGGGATAGAAACAAGAAAACAGCGGCTCAGATTGGGCCGCTGTTTTCTTTTGTAGAATCAGCTATTTCGTGTCGGGTAAGAATGTACCGGAATGCATGATGATATCGAAGTGATGCATTCCCTGTTCCAGGGCAAAGCTGACCGAATGCCCGGCCTTGCGCAGTCGTTCCGCATAGTCGCGGCTTTGACGAATGAATTCGCTCGTGTCCCGTTCCCCCACTGACACATGATAGCGGGGGCCTGGTGGGGGCAGGTTGCGGATCGGAGACAGATCGTTCACCTCGACCGGGGTCAGGTGCAGCGGGTCATTCACAGACGTCATACTGATGGGTTCCAGATCGTAAACGCCGCTGATCAGAAGCACGTCACGCACGCGCAGCCCGGCGCGGGCCAATGCGCCGGCCGAGGTTGCCATGACCATGCTTGCCAGATGGGCACCGGCACTGTGCCCTGACAAGGTGATCCGTGTCGGATCGAATCCCAATGCCTCGGCCTTTGATGCAAGCCACAGAAGCGCGTCGCGGCATTCGTTGACCATTTGATCCAGCCGCGCATCCGGGGCGAGCGTGTAATTCAAGGTTGCGAAAGATTGTTCAGCTTCGATCAGCGCCGGGGCCATCATGGCCGATTCGCGCTGGCTGAGGTCCTGCCAATAGCCTCCGTGAATAAAGACATGCAACGCTGCGCCAGCCCCTTGCGCGGGAAAGAAATCCAGCACATGGGTCTGGCTGTCGCCATAAGTCAGGTTTTCTTGAACGGGGAGCTTGGTACGGGCCTGCGCACTGAGCGCTTGATAACTGGCAAGATAGGGGGCCAGGTCACCACCGATCATCGAACTGGGAGAGTACTCCCGCTCCAGTTCGGCTTGTGAAAATCCACGATACAGCATGCCTCAGCCCTGTCCGCTGTACATCAGTTCCGTCCGCACATCGTAGAGGTCATGGAAGAACCGCAACTCAAGCGCTTTTCGCAAGAAAGCCACGCCGCTGGAACCTCCGGTACCGGGTTGCATTCCGATCACACGTTCAACTGCGGTGGCGTGGTCAAAGCGCCAGCGTTGAAACAGGCTTTCCACATCCATGAGTTTTTCGGCCAGCGCATACAGATCCCAATACTTGTTCGTGTTGCGGAACACTTCGACCCAGATTCGAACCACTCGCGAATCGCCGGAATATGGTTCGGAGTAGTCCCGCTCGACCAAATCACTTGGAACGTCGAACCCCTGTCGGGCCAGCATGTGCAACACTTCGTCATACAGGGACGGTTTGGTCAGGGCGGCGTTCAGCATCTCCATCACCTCAGGGTCATGCTCGTGCACTTTCAGGGTCGAGGCATCCTTGTTGCCCAGAATGAACTCGATCTGCCTGTACCCATAGCTTTGAAACCCGGAAGAATTGCCGAGGGCCTGCCGAAACGTCATATAGTCGGCCGGCGTCATGGTCAGTAGGGTTTCCCAGGCCGCAATCAATTGCCGTTGAATGGCCTTTATGCGGTCGAGGTTCTTCATGGCGGGTCCGAATTCATCTTCTTGCAGGAACCGGCGGACCTCGACCAGTTGGTGATGCATCAGTTTCAGCCACAGCTCACTAACCTGATGAATGATGATGAACAGCATCTCGTCAGGTTGTGCGGGGTCCTGAAAGGTCTTTTGCAGGTTCAGCAGCGTCTTCAGTTGCAGGAAGTCGCCATAGCTTTTGCGGTGCGTTTCAGCGAAATCAGTGACCAGGGTGTCTTCTACCCCCCGCTGCAACAGACGATCGTCTTTGTCCTCGCCCATCTCATGCCTCCCTTGTGCAAGTTCTGCACCTGTCTAGGGGCTGAGGTTGCAACTTTCCAGCGCGTTAGGTCCAGTCCAGAACAACCTTGCCGGACAGGCCTGATTTCATCGCGGAAAACCCTTTGGCGAATTCATCAACCGCAAAGCGGTGCGTGATCACGCGGGACACATCCAGACCGTTTTGCAGCATGGCGATCATCTTGTACCACGTCTCGAACATCTCACGCCCATAGACGCCCTTGATCGTGATCGCCTTGAAGACGATGCGCGACCAGTCGACCGGAGATTTGCCCGGTGGAATCCCCAGCAGTGCGATTTTTCCACCCATCACCAACGCTTCGACCATCTGGTCAAGGGCGGCTTGCGAGCCGGACATTTCAAGCCCGACATCGAACCCCTCTTTCATCCCAAGCTTGGCTATGACGTCCTGCAAATCCTCGGTGGATACATCGACGGTACGCACCGAAGGAACCACATGTTCCGCCAGTTTCAATCGGTCAGCGTTGATGTCGGTGATGACCACGTTGCGCGCACCCGCGTGACGAGCAACGGCAGCGGCCATGATGCCGATGGGGCCTGCACCCGTGATCAGAACATCCTCGCCCAGCAAATCAAAGCTGAGGGCAGTATGCACCGCGTTGCCCAGCGGATCGAGGATGGCTCCGATCTCATCCGGTATGTCGTCGGGCAAGGGAACCACGTTGAAAGCAGGCAGTTTCAGATACTCGGCAAATGCGCCCTGTTCGTTCACTCCAATGCCCCGAGTGCCCGGATCCAGATGAAACTTTCCCGCGCGGCTCTGGCGGCTGTCGGTGGTGATCAGATGGCCTTCGCCCGAGCACCGCTGGCCGATTTCAAGCCCTGTCACGTTGCGCCCGATCTCTACGATCTCTCCGGCAAACTCATGGCCAGTGATCATCGGAACTGGCACGGTGTGAGAGGCCCATTCGTCCCAGTTCCAGATATGGATGTCGGTGCCGCAGATGCCCGTCTTGTGGATACGGATCAGCACCTCATCCGGGCCGATTTCGGGGATCGGGGCCTGCACCATCCACAGCCCCTCTTCGGGATTGGACTTTTCCAGTGCTTTCATTGTGTTGGGTCGCATGCACTTACTCCCACAAATCGGTCGACAGGTATTTCAAGCCGCTGTCACACGTGACGATTGCGACACAGCCGCCTTCCTCGGGACCGCGAAGCAGTTCAATTGCCGCAGCAAGGTTCGCGCCTGCCGAGTAGCCGGCGAATATCCCCTCGGTCCGGGCCAGAAGCCGGGCACAATCCCGCGCGGCCTTTCCCGAAACAGCAAGGTGTCCGGCCAATTGGGTGTCCTTCAGATGCACCAGATCACCCATGGCGTAACCACCGCCCTGAATGGGGTGATCCGGGATCGAAACTGGTTCACCGGCCAATGCGCGTGCGCCTTCGGGTTCTATGGCATAACACCGTACGCCGTGCCGGTTCAGATACTCTGCCGCGCCAGCCAGTGTTCCACCGGATCCTGCAAAGTCGCAGAATGCCGTGACGGTGCCTTCGGATTGCGCCCATATCTCTGGTCCGGTCCCGGTTTCGTGGGCTTTGGGATTTCCCGAATGACCAAATTGATCCGCACGAAATGCGTCACGTTCAGCTGTGATGCGTTTTGCCTCGACATCGACCAGTTCAAGATCGGCGCCCGAGACTTCGCCGGGTTTGCTGCCCGGGGCCTGGGGCACGATGACAACTTCGGCCCCCAGGGCCCGCATCATACGTGCGCGTTCGACCGAGTTTCCGGCGCTCATGACCGCCACGAAAGGATGGCCCAGAATACCGCAAACAATGGCCAGCCCGGTGCCCATATTGCCCGAGGTCAGTTCGACCACCGTTTGCCCCGGTGACAAAGTACCGTCTGCGCGCGCCGTTTGGATGATGGACTTTGCCGCGCGGTCCTTTTTTGAAAATCCCGGCAGCAAGTAGTCAAGCTTGGCGATGATACGCCCGTTCAGCTTTTGCTGGGCACACACGCGCGACAGTTCAACCATGGGGGTGTCGTCGATCACATCAATGACCGATGGAAGGATCATTCGATGACCCCCAGTTCTTTGCCGACCTTGCCAAATGCGGACAGGGCGCGGTCCAGTTCATCCTTGGTCAGAGCCGCATTCATCTGCGTTCTGATCCGCGCTTGCCCGCGTGGGACGACCGGAAAGAAGAAACCCGAAACATAGACGCCTTCGTCGAACAGCCGTGAGGCCATGTCTTGAGCCAGCGTCGCCTCACCCAGCATCACCGGGATGATCGGGTGTTCCCCGGGCAGCAGGTCAAAACCAAGCTTTTCCAAGCCAGCGCGCCAGTACTTGGCGTTGCCGAACAGTTGCGCGCGCAGCATGTCGCCTTCTTCGACCAGACGGATCGCCTCCAATCCGGCAGCGACGATGGAGGGCGGCAGCGAGTTTGAGAACAGATAAGGCCGCGCCCGCTGCCGCAGCAGGTCGATCACTGGCTGCGGCCCGGCGATATAGCCGCCGATTGCCCCCCCCAGTGCCTTGCCCAAGGTTCCCGTCAGAATATCCACATCGACGCCGAAATGATCCGGTGTGCCGGCCCCGTTCGGCCCCATGAAGCCGGTCGCATGGCAATCGTCCACCATGACAATCGCATCGTATTTATCGGCCAGTTCCCGGATTCTCGGCAGGTTGGCCAGATAGCCGTCCATCGAGAACACGCCATCGGTGGCGATCATGATATGCCGCGCCCCGTCCTCACGCGCCTGTTTCAGCCAGGCTTCGAGGTCATTCATGTCGTTGTTCAGATAGCGATAGCGTTTGGCCTTGCACAGCCGCACGCCGTCGATGATCGAGGCGTGGTTCAGGCTGTCCGAAATGATGGCGTCTTCCGGTCCCAGAAGGGGTTCAAACAACCCGCCATTGGCGTCGAAACAGGCGGCAAAAAGGATGGAGTCGTCCTTGTTCAGGAAATTGGCAAGACGTTGTTCCAGTTCGCGGTGAATGTCTTGCGTACCACAGATGAACCGAACCGACGCCATGCCGAACCCTTTGGGCCCCATCGCTTGTGTCGCGGCCTCGATCAGCGCCGGGTGATCCGCCAGACCCAGATAGTTGTTGGCACAGAGGTTGATCACCTGCTTGCCGCCCACAGTGATCTCACCGCCCTGAGGCGAGGTGATCATTCGTTCGCGTTTGTAAAGACCCTCAGATTCGATCTGCGCAAGTGTGTCCGTGATATGGGACAGGAATGCATCTGCCATTGCGACCTCCGTTCATCTGAGTCGCACATCTAACATAGCGGATGAAATTCCCAAATAGGGGAAATTCAATATGAAGGAAAAATATCCGTGAAGGCGGAATTTTGCGGATGTCAGGCGTTCTTTACGATCAGGAATACCCGGGCCGGTCCTATGGCACAGATGGAATGCGCAATGTCGGCGGCATATCGGGCCGTGTCCCCCTGGTTCAACTCGGTCACTGCATTGCCTGAAGTGACTTTGACCGCGCCTTCCAGCACGGTGAGCTGTTCACGGGCACTGCGGGCGTGGGGTTGGCTGTTCAGGGCCCCGTCCTCGTCGAATTCGATATCATAGACTTCATGACCTCCGGCCTCTTCTGGCGGTGACAGGATGCGAATTCGGCAGTTCTGCCCCATATTGTCGATGCTGGGCACTTCGGGGTTTCTGAGCACCTCGATCTGGTCAGTGGCCTTTGTGCCCTCCAAGAGACCGGCGAAATCCACCTGCAACGCTCGCGTCAGGTTCCACAAGGTCGAGATCGTAGGGCTGCTTTCTCCGCGTTCGATCTGACTGACCATGGACCGGGACACGCCGCTGAGATTGGCGACCGCTTCCAGGGAAAGGCCCTTGGCCCGACGCGCCTCTTTCAAGCGGGCGGGCAGGAGGTTCAGGATATCGTCTGTGTCTTCCGTCATGACGGAATCCATGCGTGCTGCGCAATGCAATGTCAATTGCCGCCGTGACGGGACGTCTGGGGCGACAGTACCATTCTGCGCATGCATAATGCAGCGAAATTCAGGAGGAGTAACTCATGAGCGATATTGTTATTCTCGACGGTGCCCGCACCGCAATTGGCACCTTTGGTGGTGCGCTGGCTTCAACCGCGCCGATAGATCTGGCCACTGTCGCGACCGAAGCGGCGCTTGAGCGCTCGGGGGTTGCGGGGGCGCAAATCGGGCATGTGGTGTTCGGTCACGTGATCAATACTGAACCGCGTGACATGTATCTGTCGCGCGTCGCCGCGATGCAGGCGGGCATTCCCAACGGCACACCGGCCATGAACGTGAACCGCCTGTGCGGATCCGGCGCGCAGGCGATTGTGTCAGCCGTGCAGTCACTGATGCTGGGCGATGCTGACTTCGCGGTAGCGGGCGGAGCAGAGAGCATGTCACGAAGCCCCTATATCGTTCCGCAGGCGCGCTGGGGCGCGAAGATGGGCGACGTTACCTCGCTGGACATGATGCTGGGCGCGCTGAACTGCCCCTTTGGCACCGGACATATGGGGGTGACGGCGGAAAACGTGGCGGATGAGCATCAGATCAGCCGCGATCAGATGGATGCGTTCGCCATGGCCAGCCAGACACGAGCGGCTGCGGCGATCGAGGCTGGATACTTCGAAAGTCAGATCACACCGATACAGGTCAAGGTCAAACGGGACATGGTCGACTTTAAAGTCGACGAGCATCCAAAGGCGACGACCGCTGAAGCGCTGGCGGGGCTGCGCCCGGTGTTCAAAAAGGATGGGCGTGTGACGGCCGGCAATGCCTCTGGCATCAATGACGGTGCGGCGGCGATGGTGCTGGCGACAGCGGATGCGGCCGAAAAGGCTGGGTTGAAACCGAAGGCGCGTGTCATTGGGTATGCGCATGCAGGAGTGCGGCCGGAAGTCATGGGCATTGGCCCTGTTCCGGCAGTGCAAAACCTGTTGAAGAAGACGGGCTTGTCAGCAGAAGACTTCGACGTGATTGAAAGCAATGAAGCCTTCGCCGCGCAGGCTCTGGCCGTGAATCAGGAACTTGGATTGGACGCGAACAAGGTGAACCCCAACGGCGGTGCGATTGCGTTGGGTCATCCGGTGGGTGCCACGGGTGCGATCATCACGCTAAAAGCGCTGTATGAGTTGGAACGTACCGGAGGGTCCAAAGGGCTGGTCACGATGTGCATCGGGGGCGGTCAGGGGATTGCCATCGCCATCGAACGGCTTTGATCCGCAAGTGGCCCGGGGGGGCTGTCTGCCCCCCATCGCGCAAGGCGCGATTCCCCCCGAGGATATTTTTGGCCAGATGAAGCAGGCGGGTTGGTTTTAGTTGAGCGCGCTGATCAGTAAGACCAGCGCTGCACCTGCCGCGGCTCCGATCGTGGCAGGCAGAACAATGGACCACAGGTTGGGCGTCTGCGGTTCGTCTTTCTGGGTTTGCGCGATCAGTGCGTTTTCGACCAGGGCCGGCAGACGTGGGCCGAAGCGGGCCAGAACCATCGCGGTTTTTCCCAAATCCCGCAGGGCCGCCCGGGGGCCGATGGATTGTTTGATGTAGTCTTCGACTACGGGGCGCGCAACTTCCCAGATGTTCATATGTGGATCGAGTGAGCGCGCGACGCCTTCGACGACAACCATGGTGCGTTGAAGCAGAATCAACTCGGTTCGTGTTTCCATCCCGAACCGTTCGGTTACTTCGAACAGATAGCTCAGCAACCGCCCCATGGAAATATGCGTGGCATCCATGCCGAAGATCGGCTCGCCCACGGCCCGCAGAGCGCGGGCGAACTCGTCCACGTCCTGATTGGCGGGAACATAGCCGGCTTCGAAATGCACCTCGGCTACGCGTTTGTAGTCACGGCGGATGAAGCCAAACAGGATTTCGGCATAGACCCGGCGTGTGTATTCATCGATATGACCCATGATGCCGTAGTCATAGGCTATGATATCTCCGTTCGCGGCCACCTTCAGGTTGCCCTGGTGCATGTCGGCGTGAAAAAAGCCGTCGCGCAGAGCATGGAGAAGGAACAGGCGCAGGACACGCTCGGCCAGATCATTGCGGTTATGACCTGCGGCATCCAGAGCATCATTGTCACCGAGCGCGACCCCGTCCGCCCAGCTGAGCGTCATGACGCGGCGCGCGGACAGCGACCACACAACGGGCGGCAGCCAGAAGCCGGCGTCGTCCTTGGTGTTGGCGGCATATTCCGAGGCGGCGGCGCTTTCCAGGCGCAGGTCCAGTTCGCCGCGCACCACGCCGTCGAAATGCTCGATAACTTCCATCGGGCGCAGACGGCGTGCGCCAGGCGCAAACAAATCGACGATGCGGGCAGCGAAATAGAACGCATCCACATCCTTGCGGAAGGCGCGTTCGATATTGGGACGCAGGACCTTGACCGCCACGTCTTCTCCGGTGCTGGTCAGCTTGGCCTTGTGGACCTGAGCGATCGAGGCGGCAGCGATGGGTTCGCTGAAATCGCTGAACATCTCTGAGATCGGTTGGCCCAGCTCTTTCTCGACCTCGGCCATGGCCTCGGCTTTGGAGAAAGGGGGTAGCTTGTCTTGCAGGACGCGCAGTTGCTCGGCCAGCTCATTTCCAACGACGTCGGGGCGGGTCGAAAGAACTTGCCCGAATTTAATATAGGCAGGACCCAGCGCGGTCAGTGCGCGCGTGGCGGGCGGCATGTCGGGGTCGCCTTTATAACCAAGCCACTGAAAGGGTTTGCCTAAAGTGTGAGCCAGAATGCGAACTGCACGCGGCGCTTCGAACGCATCCAGCACCACATTCATGGCACCCGTGCGCTCTAACGTGGCGCCTGTACGGATCAGGCGAATGATATTGTGGGGGCCGCGCATCTAGATTTTCCAGCCGGAGTGCAGCGCGGCGATACCCATGCTCAGGTTGCGGTATTTGGCGTTCTCGAAGCCTGCAGTGCGAACCATGTTCAGGAACGTCTCCTGATCGGGAAAATTTCGGATCGATTCGACCAGATACTGATAGCTGTCATAGTCATTGGCGATCAGTTTCCCCATGCGCGGGATGACGTTGAAGCTGTAGAGGTCATAGAGTTTCTGCAGCCCGTCATTGGGCAGCTGGCTGAATTCCAGAACCATCAGGCGGCCACCGGATTTCAGCACACGGTAAGCCTCGTTCAGGGCTTCTTGCGGGCGGGTGACGTTCCGAATGCCGAACGAGATCGTGTAGACGTCAAAGGTGTTGTCCTCGAAGGGCAGGGCCATGGCGTCGCCCACGACCCAGTTCAGGCTGTCCGACATCCGATCAGCCTCGGCGCGCTGTCGGCCTTCAATGAGCATCGGTTCGGTCAGGTCCAGCACGGTGGCGTGGCCATGACCCGCGCGCTTGAGGAACCGGAATGAGATGTCTCCGGTGCCGCCCGCCACATCCAGCAGGCGTTGACCGGGGCGCGGGGCCAGCCAATCCATCATCGCGTCTTTCCAGACCCGGTGGATGCCCATCGACATGACATCGTTCATCACGTCATATTTCGAGGCAACTGAGTTGAAAACGCCCTGCACGCGCCCGGCCTTTTCGGCCTCGGGGACGGTTTCGAAACCGAAATGAGTGGTCTTGTCGCTGTTGTCGGACATTTGCCTTGCCGTTTGTCGAATTTCGCCTCTGTTATAGGGCCAAGAGAGGCGGGCACAATGCGGCCCTTTGAATTAGGAGCCCTGTAATGCCCGAATTACCTGAGGTCGAGACAGTAAGACGCGGCCTGAGTCCTGCGATGGAAGGGGTCGTGATCGAACGGGCTGATGTGAATCGCCCCGATCTGCGCTGGCCGTTCCCCGAACGTATGGCCGAACGGTTGACCGGGCAGCGGGTGGAGCGGCTGCGGCGGCGGTCGAAATACATCCTGGCGGATCTCAGCAGCGGTGAGACGTTGCTGATCCACCTGGGTATGTCGGGGCGGATGACGGTTTCGGGCGACCCGGTGGGGCAGTTCGTCCAAGACCATCCCGCCGTGCAAAAACATGACCATGTGGTCTTTCATATGGCCAATGGCGCGCGCATCACCTTCAACGATCCGCGCCGGTTTGGCGCGATGGACCTGTTGCAAACCGCCAACGCCGAAGATCACAAGCTGCTATCGGTTCTGGGGCCTGAAGCCTTGGGCAACGATTTTCACGACCAACACCTGATCGATGCGTTCAAAGGCAAGAACACTCCTGTCAAATCCGCCCTGCTGGATCAGGGAATCATTGCCGGTCTGGGCAATATCTATGTTTGTGAAGCTCTTTATCGCGGCCGAGTGTCGCCACGTCGCAAAGCCGGACAGATTTCTGCATCCCGCGTGGCGGCGCTTGTTCCGATCATCCGGCAGGTGTTGCATGACGCCATAGAAGCCGGTGGGTCATCGCTGCGGGATTTCCGCCAAGCCGATGGAGAACTTGGATATTTTCAGCACAAGTTTGATGTCTATGGCCGCGAGGGCGAGGCCTGCCGGACCCAAGGGTGCGGAGCGCCGATCAAGAGAATCACCCAGTCCGGTCGCTCATCCTTCTATTGTGCGCAATGCCAAAGATAGCTTGATCCAAGTTTTTCGCGTGGTAAGGAATCGTACCTGAACGGAACAACCGGAAGCTTTCTCCTCATGGCTTTTGAGACGATCATCGTCGAAATCGAAGACCACGTCGCACTTATCAAACTCAACCGACCGGATGCGCTGAACGCGTTGAACATCCAGTTGCTGGGTGAGCTCTGCACCGCGCTGGAAGATGCGGACAGCAATGACAAAGTGCGCTGCATCGTTATCACCGGCTCGGACAAGGCCTTTGCCGCCGGCGCGGACATCAAGGAGATGTCCGAGATGAGTTTTGTCGACGTCTACAACATCAACCTTTTTGCCGACGCGAATGATCGTGTGACCGCGATTCGCAAGCCGATCATTGCGGCCGTCGCAGGCTATGCGCTGGGCGGCGGATGTGAACTTGCCATGCTGTGCGATTTCATAATCGCGGCGGACACCGCGAAGTTTGGCCAGCCCGAGATCAATCTGGGCGTCATTGCCGGTCTGGGTGGAAGTCAGCGTCTGACGCGGTTTGTGGGTAAATCCAAATCGATGGACATGAACCTGACGGGGCGTTTCATGGATGCGGACGAAGCTGAACGCGCAGGTCTCGTGAGCAGGGTAGTGCCGGCCAAGAAGCTCATCGAAGAAGCTGTGAGCGCAGCGCAGAAAATTGCCGAGAAGTCTCAGCTGACCGCGATGGCCGCGAAAGAAGCGGTGAACCGCAGCTACGAGCTTCCGCTAAGCGAAGGTATGCTGTTCGAGCGTCGTGTCTTCCATTCGATGTTCGCAACCGAAGATCAGAAAGAGGGTATGGCCGCGTTCCTCGAAAAGCGCACGGCGCAATTCCGCGACAAGTAACGCGCTGGACCTCTATGGCGGGTGGGCTTGAACCCGCCCCTTTTTTCCGGCCATGGTGTGAAGAATCAACTTGGCAATCCCCCCAAACTTGGGTAAAGAGCGCCGCTATACATGCGCGTGCGGCCCGCTTGGCCCGACTCACACTCGTGATTTCTGATCCGGTGCGGATATGTCCGTGGCGCGCAACCCTAGACAACCGTACCGAACAAAAGGTCAGAGACACATGGCTAATTCGCCTCAGGCAAAGAAACGCGCCCGTCAGAACGAAAAGCGTTTCGCAATCAATAAAGCACGTCGTTCGCGCATCCGCACCTATCTGCGGAAAGTCGAAGAAGCGATCGCATCCGGCGACAAGGACGCGGCGACCGCGGCCCTGCGTGCGGCTCAGCCCGAGCTGATGCGTGGCGTCACCAAAGGCGTCTTCCACAAAAACACTGCGGCCCGCAAAATGTCGCGTCTGTCCTCGCGAGTCAAAGCGCTGGGTTAAGCTTTCGTGTGACCCTGCGTCATGTCAGAAAAGCTGAACTATTCTGAAAGGCGTCGCACATTGCGACGCCTTTTTTCGTGTTGCCAGAAAACCGCGCCTTCACGAAACCGAGAGATTCTTTCGGCCAAAGACCCGAGTCAATATAAGAGTTTCGTTGCCGCGCCCCGCTTCGAATTGCTACCACTGATGTCAGCGATTCACTCGCTTGGGGGGACAGGCTGTTTACCCGATTGAACTGACGGGCATCAGAACGATCTGGGGACAATTGTCGACGACTGGCGCAAGCCAGGCTGCCGATCTGCCGTGGTTTCCGGGTTATGCCCGGTGATCTCGGCCCTGTCTAAAAATTGAGATTGCGACGTGCAACCCGATTATCGGGACGCTCTATTATTCTTGAGCGCCAGATTTGGGGTTTACCGAGCACTCCGGGACAGTCCCGTCAAACCAATTGGTTTGACGACAGGATTCCTATTGCGTGTGAATACAATACCGGGAAACCGGCTTCGTCTGAATAAGGCTGACAGGCCAATAAGAATGGGATGCGTGAGGCGCTTAATGACACAAGAGAAATGGGGACTACTGCGTAACAAATTGCTGAAGGCCATCGGTCGTAACAACTATACGACCTGGATCGAGCCTTTGGAATTTAAAGAGCTTCAGGATGGCGTGGCGGTTTTCTCCGTGCCGACCAATTTTATGGGCAATTACGTCAGCCAGAATTTTGCGGACCTCATTCTGTACGAACTGAATACCGCAGGTGAAACTGTGCGGCGTCTGGATTTCCGCGTGGCAGCAAACTCGCCGATGCGCCCGAAGCCTGCAGCCAATGCAGCACCTGAGGCACAGCCTGCACCTGTCACCGCGCCGAACCAGCACACAGCGCAGGACGCCTTGGAATCGCTACAGGCCGCACCGCTGGATTCTCGTTTTACCTTTGACAGTTTTGTAGTCGGCAAGCCCAATGAACTGGCCCATGCAGCCGCGCGTCGGGTATCCGAGGGCGGGCCGGTGACCTTCAATCCGCTGGTTTTGTACGGCGGTGTGGGCCTGGGTAAGACCCACCTGATGCACGCCATTGCATGGGAGTTGAAAACCAAACACCCGGAACTGAACGTTCTGTACCTGTCGGCGGAACAGTTCATGTACCGGTTCGTGCAGGCCCTGCGCGAGCGTCGGATGATGGACTTCAAACACCTGTTCCGTTCGGTTGACGTATTGATGGTTGACGACGTGCAGTTCATCGCTGGCAAGGATTCCACTCAGGAAGAGTTTTTCCATACATTCAACGCGCTGGTAGATCAGAACAAGCAGATCATCATCTCGGCCGATCGCGCCCCGGGTGAGATCAAGGATCTGGAAGATCGGGTAAAATCCCGTCTGCAATGTGGTCTGGTGGTCGACCTGCACCCGACCGATTATGAACTGCGCCTGGGCATTCTGCAAAACAAGGTGCAGCAATACAGCTCATCCTATCCTGACCTGGCTATTGCCGACGGTGTTCTGGAGTTCCTGGCCCATCGTATCTCGACCAATGTGCGCGTGCTCGAAGGCGCGTTGACCCGTCTGTTCGCGTTCGCGTCACTGGTTGGCCGCGAGATCGACATGGAACTGACCCAGGATTGTCTGGCGGATGTATTGCGTGCCTCCGAGCGCAAGATCACCGTCGAAGAGATTCAGCGGAAGGTGTCTGAATACTACAACATTCGCCTCTCCGACATCATCGGCCCAAAGCGCCTGCGTTCTTACGCGCGTCCGCGTCAGGTGGCTATGTATCTGTGCAAACAGTTGACCAGCCGGTCCCTGCCCGAGATTGGCCGCCGTTTTGGCGGGCGCGATCACACGACGGTCATGCACGGCGTCAAGCGCATTGAAGAGCTGAAGCTGACCGATGGTCAGATCGCTGAAGATGTGGAAATGCTGCGCCGGTCGCTAGAAGCCTGATCCGCGCCTGCAATGCAAGAAACCGCCCCGGATCCTCGGGCCCGGGGCGCTTCTTGTGCGCATTAATCCACGGTTGGATCAGAACTGATGCCTGTCGGGCACGCTGCCCTTGACGCTTGGGACATTCCGACCCAGAAATCCGTAAAAAATCCTTGTGCCTCAGGGTGGAACCGCTAACGTGCCAGTCCCGCCCATGTCGGTACGCAAGTCAGAGGAACTGAGGGTATGAAGATCAGCATCGAACGCGGCACCCTTCTTAAGGCCGTTTCACAGGCCCAATCCGTTGTGGAACGTCGCAATACCATTCCCATACTTGCCAATGTGCTGATCGAAGCTGAAGGCGATCAGGCGCTGTTTCGGGCGACCGATCTGGATATCGAAGTGGTCGACAAGGCCCCGGCACAGGTCGAAAAGGCAGGAGCCACGACAGTTGCGGCAACGACCCTGCATGAGATCGTGCGCAAACTGCCCGACGGTGCGTTGGTCACGCTGACCGCGGACAGTGCAGCAGGGCGTCTGACGGTTGAGGCCGGGCGGTCGAATTTCTCGCTGGCGACACTGCCGAAAGAGGATTTTCCGGTCATGGCGTCCTCGGAGTATCAATCGAATTTCACCGCATCTGCGGCCCTGCTGCGTCGGTTGTTCGACAAGTCGAAATTCGCAATTTCAACAGAAGAGACACGGTATTATCTGAACGGTGTCTACATGCACGTGTCCGACGGATCCGAAGGTGGTAAAGTGCTGCGCTGCGTGGCCACCGATGGTCACCGTCTCGCTCGGATCGATGCCGATCTGCCTGACGGTGCGACGGATATGCCAGGCGTTATTGTTCCCAGAAAAACCGTGGGCGAGCTTCGCAAGCTGCTGGATGACGATGAAATGGATATCGCCGTTTCGGTCAGTGAAACCAAGGTGCGCTTCGCCACGCCGGATATCACGCTGACCTCGAAGGTCATCGACGGCACTTTCCCCGACTATACGCGTGTTATTCCACAAGGGAACACCCGCAAGCTGGAAGTGGATGCTGCTGAATTTGCGCAGGCCGTGGACCGGGTGGCGACGGTGTCTTCCGAGCGCTCGCGTGCGGTAAAGCTACAATTGGATGGCGACAGACTGGTTCTGTCGGTGAACGCACCGGATAGTGGCGCGGCCGAGGAAGAACTGGCCGTCGCGTACGGTGACGAAAGGTTGGAGATTGGGTTCAACGCAAAATATCTCCTGGAGATTGCGTCTCAGGTGGATCGAGAGAATGCGGTGTTCATGTTCAATTCAGCTGGCGATCCGACCCTGATGCGCGAAGGTAATGATCAGAGCGCAGTTTATGTTGTCATGCCGATGCGCGTCTGATCGCGCGGACGCGCGACGCCTCCGGTGGAGGTATTCTTGAACAGAAGAAGGGAGGGGTCATGGCACTGGCCCTGACCGAGCTTACGGTCTCGCATTTTCGGTCTCACAAGCTGGTGCGGTTGTCTCTGGACGGGCGGCCAGTGGCCATTCACGGACCGAACGGGGCGGGCAAGACCAATATTCTGGAAGCGGTATCCTTGTTTTCGCCCGGTCGAGGAATGCGGAGGGCGAGTGCAGCCGAGATGACGCGACGGCCCGAGGTGCTGGGCTGGAAACTGTCCGGGCTGTTGCAGTCGCAGGGGCAGAATTTCGAAATCGAAACCTGGTCTGAGGGCGGTGCAGCACGGCAGGTAAGGATTGATGGAAAGACCGCCTCCCAGATTGATCTGGGCAAACTTGCGCGGGTGGTTTGGCTGGTCCCATCCATGGACCGACTTTGGATTGAAGGGGCAGAAGGCCGGCGCCGGTTTCTTGATCGCATTGCGCTCAGCTTTGATCCGTCTCACGCAGAGGCCGCGCTGACCTACGAAAAAGCGATGCGCGAACGTAACCGTTTGCTGAAAGAGCAGGTGCGTGACGCCCATTGGTATGCCGCGCTTGAGGGCCAGTTGGCCGTGATGGGGCATCGCATCCACGCAGCGCGATTGGCGGCGTTGAGCCATCTGCGGGTGGCGCAGGATCAGGCGGAAACGGCTTTCCCGTCTGCCGAGTTGGAATTGGTGCAGACCGACGGCGCGATGCCCGAAACGGTTGAGGATTTGCGCGAGGCTTTGAATGAAAGCCGGTTCAGAGATTTGGCAGCGGGCCGGACTTTGGTCGGGCCGCATCGGTCGGATCTCTACGGCGTTTTTGCTGCCAAGGGCGTTCCGGCCAAGGATTGCTCGACCGGTGAGCAGAAGGCACTGTTGGTTTCTCTGATCCTGTCGAACGCACGTGCATTGGCCGAAATGGTGGGCGCGCCACCGATTGTCTTGCTGGATGAGGTGGCCGCCCATCTGGATGCGGATCGGCGTTCAGCCCTGTATGACGAGATTTGTGCGCTGGGCGCTCAGGCCTGGATGACGGGCACCGGGCCTGAACTGTTTGTGGAGTTGGGTGGCCGGGCCCAGTCGTTGATCGTTACCGAAGGCGATGAGGGCTCGGTGGTCGCGACTTAGGCCGGTTCGTTGACTTTACGCTCCCACAGGAAGCCGCGCATGACTTCATCGACTGGCGTTTTGGCCATGTGGTTGACGTAGTTCGACATGGTTTTCTGTGCCAGACCCAGCACCACGTCCAGAACCGCACGGTGCGAGTAGCCGGCATCAAAGAACGCCTGAAGCTGTTCCTCGGTCGGGTTGCCGCGGGTTTCCATCACATGCAGGGTGAAGGTGCGCAGTGCTTCGAGCTTGGCGGAAGGCAGTGGAGTTTCATTGCGCAGTGCCTCGGAGATTTCGTCTGATACCTTCATCATCTTTGCGATGCCGGTGTGCGCGGGCACGCAATAATGGCATTCGTTCGCCACGTTGATAGTCTGCCAGACAACGGTCTTTTCATCGTTGTCGAAATCGGTCTGCAAGAACAGGCTGTGCAGAACTTGATAGCCTTCAAGGTGCTGGGGGCTTTCTGCCATCACCTTATGCAGGCCCGGCAAACGGCCAAAGGCGGCCTGAGACTTTTCCAGCAGAGGTTTGGATGCTTCGGGTGCGGATTCGAGGTCATGAGACGGGAAATTGGCCATGTCGGAACTCCTGTTTCTGGCGCGATGGGTGGTATTTAGGGTTTCTTGAGTGATCACTCAAGTATATATTTGAGCGAACGTTCAAGAATTGGTGATGCCGATGCCCCGCAAACCCGCATATGATCGTGACGCGTTGATCGCGAAGGCCCGTGACATCTTCTGGCGTCAGGGTTGGGCTGGAACGTCGCTGAAGGACCTGGAACGGGAATTGAAGCTGAAACCCGGAAGCTTTTACGCGGCATTCGGGTCGAAGGATGCGCTCTATGCGTTGACGCTGCAAAGCTACACGCAAGAAGGTGTGGCGCGCCTGAAAGCTCTTGCCGACAGATTGGGGCCGAAGGCAGCGCTTAAGGCGCAACCACGTTTGGTCATCGAAGCGGTCGAGAATCCAGCAAAGGCCTGCATGTTGGCAAAGACATATGCCGAGTTGCAGGCGAAGGATCATGCGCTTGCGGATCAGGCCGCGCGTCACATGGCGGAAATGAAAGCGTGTTTCGCCGACCTGTTCCGCAGCGCCCAGACTGCCGGTGAAATCCGGCCCCAACATGACCCGGATCGGCTGGCGGCGCGGTATCAGTCGGATATTCTGGGGCTTCGATTGTCGGCTGAACGCAAGGATGTCGATGCGCTGGAAATCGCGGCGGATATCGCTTCTGACATCGACCAGTTATGAGGTGGATTCGGATGCGCAGAAAACGACCCCAGCATACACAAAATATTGGGGGATCGCGTGACAATCCCCACCAGAAAACGTATAAGGTACCAAAATAATATAGGTACTGACTGAATGTCCGAAGACGCACAGGCTCCCCAAGAATACGGCGCAGATTCCATCAAAGTTCTCAAGGGTTTAGAGGCCGTTCGCAAACGCCCAGGCATGTATATCGGGGACACGGATGATGGCTCGGGTTTGCACCACATGGTGTATGAGGTTGTCGACAACGGGATTGACGAAGCCCTGGCGGGTCACGCCGACCATGTGACCGTGAAAATTCACGCGGATTCCAGCGTTTCGGTCAGTGACAACGGACGTGGGATTCCCGTGGATATTCACCCGGAAGAGGGCGTGTCGGCAGCCGAGGTTATCATGACCCAGCTGCATGCGGGCGGTAAGTTCGACAGCAATTCCTACAAAGTGTCGGGCGGTTTGCACGGTGTGGGTGTTTCGGTGGTAAACGCGCTGTCAGATTGGCTGGAACTGCGCATCTGGCGCGCGGGCAAAGAGCACGTGGCACGCTTTGAGGGTGGCGAAACAGTAGAGCACCTGAAGGTCGTCGGTGAGTGTGGCGATCGCACAGGGACCGAAGTTCGGTTTCTGGCGTCAACCAACACGTTTTCGAACCTCGAATACTCGTTCGAAACTCTGGAAAAGCGTCTGCGCGAACTCGCCTTCCTGAATTCGGGCGTGCGTATCATCCTGATCGATGAACGCCCGGCAGAACGGCTTGAAACCGAGTTGTTCTATGAAGGCGGCGTAAAGGAATTCGTCAAGTATCTCGACCGGTCCAAAACTCCGGCCATGCCCGAGCCGATCTATATCAAGGGTGAGCGCGACGATATCGGCGTCGAGATCGCAATGTGGTGGAATGACAGCTACCACGAGACGGTGCTGCCCTTTACCAACAACATCCCGCAGCGAGACGGTGGTGCCCACGTGGCTGGGTTCCGCGGCGCGCTGACCCGGACGATCAACAACTACGCGCAGTCCAGCGGGATTGCGAAGAGGGAAAAGGTCAGCTTTACGGGTGACGACGCGCGCGAAGGTCTGACCTGCGTGCTGTCGGTGAAAGTGCCGGACCCGAAATTCTCATCGCAGACCAAGGACAAGCTGGTTTCGTCCGAAGTCCGTCCGGCGGTCGAAGGTCTGATGAATGAAAAACTGGCCGAGTGGTTCGAAGAGAACCCCACAGAAGCCAAGAGCATCGTTGGCAAGATCATCGAGGCCGCTTTGGCCCGTGAGGCTGCGCGCAAGGCGCGCGAACTCACCCGGCGCAAGACCGCGATGGATGTGAACTATCTGGCTGGCAAGTTGAAAGACTGCTCCGAGAAGGACCCATCCAAGACCGAAGTCTTCCTAGTCGAGGGGGACTCGGCCGGCGGGTCTGCCCAAACCGGCCGGGACAGGCTGACCCAGGCGGTTCTGCCGCTGCGCGGGAAAATATTGAACGTCGAGCGCGCAAGGTTTGACCGGATGCTGTCGTCGCAGGAAATCGGCAACCTCGTCATGGCGCTGGGCACTGGTATTGGCCGCGATGAATTCAACATCGAAAAGCTGCGCTACCACAAGATCGTCATCATGACCGATGCGGATGTGGACGGCGCACATATCCGGACATTGCTGCTGACTTTCTTCTACCGTCAGATGCCGGAACTGATCGAGGGTGGATACCTCTACATCGCTCAGCCGCCACTCTATAAGGTCTCCCGTGGCAAGTCAGAGGTGTACCTGAAAGACCAGGCCGCTTTGGATGACTACCTGATCAATCAGGGCGTCGAGGGTGCGGTTCTGAAGCTCGGCTCGGGCGAAGAAATCATCGGACAGGACCTGACCCGCGTTGTTGACGAGGCGCGTCAGCTGAAACGTGTGCTTGATGCGTTTCCGACGCATTACCCGCGACACATTCTGGAACAGGCCGCCGTCGCAGGGGCCTTTGTTCCCGGCGCCGTTGATGCCGACCTGCAAGGCGTGGCTGACAAAGTCGCCGCTCGGCTGGACCTGATCGCTTTGGAATACGAACGCGGTTGGCAGGGTCGGATCACACAGGATCACGGCATCCGACTGGCCCGTATTCTACGCGGTGTCGAAGAGGTTCGCACGCTGGACGGCCCGATGCTGCGTTCGGGCGAGGCGCGCAAGACAGGGAGTTTTACGCAGAGCCTGCAAGAAATCTATAATTCCCCGGCCACCTTGGTTCGTCGTGATCGCAGCCAGATGATCCACGGCCCACTGGACTTGTTGCGCGCCATTCTGGAAGAGGGTGAAAAAGGCTTGTCCCTGCAGCGCTATAAAGGTCTGGGTGAGATGAACCCTGATCAGTTGTGGGAAACCACACTGGATCCGGATGCGCGCACGCTACTGCAAGTACGCGTGGATGACATGGTTGAAGCCGATGATCTGTTCACAAAACTGATGGGTGACGTCGTGGAACCTCGTCGAGAGTTCATCCAGAAAAACGCTTTGAGTGTAGAAAATTTGGATTTCTGATCAGGTTGTAGGTGCGCTCATAACGCTGCATTGCTGTCATTGTATTCATTCAGAAAATTCGGCTATGTTCGCCCATAACTCTGCGTAGTATTTGCGCATAAGCTTGCACGATTTGCCCATAAATTTGCGCGGTTCGAAAAACGCTCTCAATTGATGGCAGCTGTCGCGCACCCTCTTCAGCTTTTAAAGGCTATCTCTCAATCATAGGTGCATTCTGGGCAGCAAAATTCAACCCTATCTGAAGGACGAAGCCCGTCAGCGCTTGTGGTAAATAGCGGAACTGGAATCCAGTTTCTGAAGCCCATTTTCAGCGGAAGGCCGTGACGTGCATTCTATTCGATTTAGCCGAACGAGCCAAAAGCGGTCGGTTTCCTCGACAACGGTTCTATGGCCGAATTACGGAATTGAATTGTGCTTTGCCGATACCTGCCCAAGTTCTCGTGCGCGGTCAGGCGATCCACCCAAAAGCATATCCCGCGGCGAGAGATCCCAAAATGGCAAGCAAAAGATAGAGCAAGAATGGCTTCAGTTTGAGAACCGGGGCGATGGCCATTGCGCCCCAGATACTGACCACACCACCTGAAACCAAAAAGGCCATGGCGGCACCTTCAGACATGCCGTTGTCAATCAGTCCGCGCGTTAGAGGGAGTGCGGCGTAGCCATCGATATAGGCTGGGGCGCCAACAAAAACCGCAGCGGGTATGGCCCACCATTGATCCTCGCCTACGTACCCCGCAAGCATTCCTGGGGTCAGAGCAGCATTCAACGCGTATTCGGCCGCAAAGGCAGGGATCAGGCAGATTGAGATAAGCCGTGCCGTCGCCCAGAATTGTTTGCTGAATGAATGCCGACGCGCTTGAGTTCTCCAAATCCATGGATCGAAGGTTTGGTCATTGCCACATCGCGCAGCGCTCAATTGGCGTGCCAGAACATTGTTGCGAAGCGCATTCAATGCCCAAGGTGCTTTGGCAAACAAGCGTGTAACCGCCCCTCCGAACACACCCAATCCGAATGCTGCGAACGTTTTGCCAATTGCAAAGCTCAATCCCAAAGTGGCAGCCGTCGTTGCGAGCATTGCAGGGTCTGTGATTGGGGATGACAGCCAAAACGCCATGATCGGGGCAAGCGGCACGCCAGCAGCCAACAACCCGGCCATCAATGGCAGTACGGTGACACCACAAACTGGCGTAAGGGCCCCGATCAATGATGCGGCCACAACCGTCCGAAGAGTCTTGCCTTCGAACACGCCTGCGATGTGGGTATCTGCTCCACTGGCGATAATCCAGGCCGCCAGAACGATGCCCGGGATAACTATCGGGGCAACGACAACGAGGCCACAGAGGACAAACCTAGTGGCGTGCGCAATGTGTTCCGGCCAGACGAAACCGATGCTGATCAGCAGCAATAGGCACACGCCCCAGACCATGTAGGCCTTACCTGATTGCCGGCGGACAATTGTCTGAGCGGTCATAGGATACTCCTTTGATCTTGAAAAATAGGAGATGAAAAGACATGTGTGAAACAAATAGTTTCAATCACTGGTATTGGTGTTTCGAATGGAAAATCTTGATAGCGATTTGTTGCGCACCTTTGTTGCTGTTGCCGAAGCAGGCAGCGTCACGGATGGCGCCGCACGCATCTATAGGTCCCAATCCGCCACGAGCCTTCAAATCAAACGCCTCGAATCCATCCTCGGCCAACCCGTATTTGAGCGGCACGGGCGCGGAGTTACCCTAAGTGATGCGGGTCATCGGCTATTGCCTGTTGCTCAGGACGTGACCAACCGCCTCGACGTGGCATTGCGGGACATTTCCCAAACTGCCGTGACCGGAAAACTGCGCGTGGGCATTCCCGATGATCATGGCCGAGCTAAGCTGGCGCAGATTATCGCCGCGTTTACGCGTCTCCATCCGCAAGTCGAACTGGAGGTAACCTGCGCTATCAGTGCGAGGTTTCCCGAAGCGCTCGACAAAGGATCTCTGGACCTCGCAATCTATGAGGTGGAACGCCTAGGGAAACATGAGGAACTGTTGTACGAAGATCCAACATGCTGGGTCTCATCCGCGCATCGGGATTTCCGCGCAGAAAAAGTTCTGCCCGTTGCCTTGTTCGATCACGCCTGCTGGTGGCGCGATGCGGCAATCGCTTCTCTGGAGCGCCGTTCGAAACCATATCGCATCATCTATTCAAGCCAAAGTGTTTCTGGCGTAATCGCGGCAGTAGAAGCTGGGATCGCGGCTGGTCTGCTGGGGCGTTCCTCACTTCATGCCAATCTGTCGATAGTGGGCGAGACGCTTGGCTTCAACAGAACGCCCGCCTCGAAGCTAGTGATGGCGGCAGCCGGTTCACAGGAAACCGGGCCATTGGATGCCATGAAAACAGCTATCCGCTCTGCATTTCTAACTAAAATCTAGAAGACGTGCCTTTTGGCCAGCCGAGCGACCCACAAGCTCTTCTAGGTCTCACCGTGGCAAAACCAAATTTCATTGGAATTGATGGTGCGTCAGTTTTCCAGACTTTCAAACCAATCAAGCGCTATGGAGCTCCATCCTTTTGGGTAACCGTGCCCTCCGTCGTGCAGAATGATTTCGAGACTACCGTACTCACAGTTCCAGCGTTTGCGCCACAGACCTTCGGTCATTTCGTGGTGTGCAGCATTGGGTGGGCATTTGTTTTCTTGCCGCCACATCGACAGGCCTTGCCAGATATCTGCTTGCGTGATGGTAACGTCAAACTCCTCGCTGTGTATTGCGCGACCTTCAAGCGGAACAACTTTGTCGGCAAACCCGTGGGTATGAAGCAAGTGTACCGGCTTTAGACAATCTTCGGTCGCCGGGAGCCAGAAACCACCGGACGCCGGCGCGTAACCAAGAGCCAAATCCGGTGCATTACAAGCAACTTCCCAAGCCATTGATCCGCCTCTGGAAAACCCTGTCAGCAAAACCCGGCCCACATTCACGTTTGCATGAAGGGCAGCGTCAGCCAAAACTTCACGGAGAAACCTTACGTCTGAGCGGGGGTAGGTGTTCCAACCGTCTCGAACAGACCAGTCGGTGGGTTTACCATCCAACCAAGGGAGCGCGGTCGGCGCGATAAATGCGTATCCTCGCTTGGTAAATTCTTCAACAAACGCAGTGTTCCCTACAATTTTCTCACCTGTACCCCCATAACCGTGCAGGTGCATCACAGCAGGTCCACCCTGCCAATCGTCCGGAAGGACGATATGATATTCTCCAGTTTCAATTTTGCACGACTTTGTTTTGTCACCACAATCAAGGGCGATTGCCTGCCCCGAACTCACGAGTAAAACAAAAACGGCCATTACTTTGTTGTACATAATGTCCCCCTCGGGGATTCATGTTAGCACACTTCAACACAGAAATTCCCGAGAGAGCTTACTCGGGCAGCCCCACCGCGCGAAGCCCATCCAGGATTGCGTCCCACCGTGTGGGATCCTGAAAATGGAACCAGCGCACACCACTAACCCGGAAGTCCGGATCTGATGCCAAAAGGGCCTCCCGTGCCCTCGCTCCTTGATCATGTAGACCAGCCTGACCAGCCGCGCTGGCAAGATATAATTGTGCGACCGGCAACCCCGGCGAGTTTTGTAGAGCCCGGTTGGCATTAGAGATGGCATTCTCGAAGTCGCCCATAACCAGATATGTCTGGGCCAACGCTTGCGGGACACGGTGATATATCCGGTTCTTGGCCAGAGAAAATGAGCCCCTTTTGATGGACTTCAGTGCTAACTCTGGTTGGCCCATCAAGTTCTGAATCCAGCCCAGCACCATATGCCCCTGGGCAAACTGCGGACTGATTTCGAACCCACGTTCAACACACCGCACCGCCGCATCCAAATCGCCGGTAATGCCGTAGTGAAAAATCCCCCGGATCAGATGCACGTAGTCGCTTTGATCATTCAACGACACCGCCTTGCTCAACCCGGCGTCCGCCGCTTCGATATCCTCCGGGCGTATCGGACGGTAACCCCATACCAATTCGCCGATCAACGTGTTCGCCTTCATCCCAACGGCCATGAAATTGCGTGGCTGGAGTGTCAGGATCCTGTCCAACAGACGGCCCGCAGCCTCCCATTCTTCAGGCTGCGATCCCATCATGTAGTGCCCCGCAAGATTCAGCATTGCCTCAGGATCGTTTGTCTCTGTCTCAGCTGCGCGCTCAGCAATTCGTTGCAGAATTCCGTAACGGATTGTTGTCGCGATTTCACCTGACAACAGATCTTCTGCCAAGAAGGGGTCGGAAAGATCACCGCTCATCCGCTGAGTCAGATAGGTTGCTGACGTGCTTGTTTCACGCAACTTAAGGGTGGCACGGACCTGGTTGCCAGACGCCTGAAACACTGCCGTGGCGATATGGTCCGGGTCCGCATCGAGAGCGATCAGATCCAATCCGGTCAGATTGGCAAGCGCCGCCTCTACCGTGTGATTGCAGGCCTCTGCCAGCATCTTGGCGTCGTCATTGTTGCCAAGGGCTTCGAATGCCGCGAGGGCTATCGTTGGTTTCTTAGATGTTATCCCGATGGGCGGTGTGGCGGCAGTGTGAAGTGCTCCACCTTGGTCGGGAGGCCAGACAAAGGCGCGGATCGGGCGCGAGATGTTTTTTAATGTCAATTCACCGACATCCGCAAATAGCTCGTCCATTACGCCAACAATCTGGTCACGGACGGCAGCGGAGATGCAGATCCCGCCCGTTGGGGCAGCGCCTTCCAAACGAGCCGCGAGATTCACACCGTCGCCATAGATATCGCCGTCATCAACAACCACATCGCCTATGTGAAGGCCCATGCGATAACTGATCTGCCGATCCTGAGGCGTGGATTCTTCCTCTGCGCGAACTGCTTCTTGTGCGGCTATCGCGAACCGCACTGCTTGCACCACGCTTGAAAACTCGGCCAGAAATCCGTCGCCTGTCGACTTGATGATCTTACCCCCAGCCTGCTCGATGCCGGGGTCGAACACGGACAGGTGCAGTTCTTTCTGACGGGCCAGCGTGGCTTCCTCGGCGGCTTCCACAAGCCGCGAGAAGCCGACAATGTCGGCTGCCAAGATCGAGGTGAGTTTGCGTTTCACCCTTCGGCTCGCGTGTCCAAGGAAATCCAACCGGTTCTATCCGGTTCAGGCACAGCGACCCCATCCCCTCCGAACGATGTCGGAACCGTCTTCCACTTCGGCAGGCCATCGGCCATGTCGAAAACACGCTCGCCGTAGAAGATGTGAAAAGTCGGCTCGAAGCTCAAACCAGATTCGGCCAGCGACATTGCGTAGACCGCGACAACGTCCTTACCCGGTTTGACATTTACCAACGCACCCCCGCATTTGCCGCAGGAAACACGATGGCTTTCATCATTCTTGTCCGATTGAACCGTCGGCCCTGACAACGAGACATTGTCTGCCGACCAGAGGCACCAAGCATTGACAGGCGCCGAATGCCATATTCTGCAAGAGTGGCAATGACAATATGCCATGACCATCGGCTTACCGGCAGCAGAAACACCACATGCGCCGCAATAGCAGATTCCTTGGTAGGTTTCAGTATCGGCACTCATTTTCCCTCTACCCCCCAATCGAGCAATGGCTGTTAACGTAAGTTTTCCGCTACGCCTTTTTCTCCAATGCCCTGTCAGTTATACATTCCAATCGCCGGGTCCCAAAGTAGCTTATTCCCCTCTGAAACTGCACTTTCGAAGGTGCCGATTGTCCTTCCAACTTCGCGCACTCATTCGCGTTGCGGATGTCTAAAGATGCAACGTAATCGCGAGATCGTGGAGTAAAATTTTCAAAATGTTGAGGCCCGGCTCGCCATCTCGACCATTCGCTGTGTAAGTGCATTCAAAAGACGGCGCTGGTTGGAAAGTCAAAGGATAACTGCATCCAAGGACTTTGGATGTTCTGTTAGTGCTTCCCAGCCATCTTCGGTGATTATGAAACTGTCGCCGACCTGCGCACGAAATGTATCGACTGATACTGAACCATCAACAGCGAAAACCATCCCTGGCTGCAATACTGTCGTGTCGCCGGTGACCAACTGTGGCTTTTCCAAAAAGCTATAGCCAGTCGCGCGGCCACATCGGAACGGGTATTCAAACCCCGCCCCCTGTATAACCTCGGCGTAGGCCGCATGGACACTTTCGGCGGTCACACCTGGGCGCAGCTCAGCCAGTGCGGCGGCCTGACTTGCTACAGCAATCTCATAGATATGCTCTTGTTGTTTATCCGCTATCTCACCGATCCAAAAGGTGCGGTCAAAGCCAAGTTTGAAGCGGTGAAAATTGGTCATACCGCAAAAGCACAAAAACACCGGTTCGCCCCGTTTCATAATCCGGGTTGAGGCGCGATGATGGGTTTTGGTGATGGTATCGCCCGACGCCATTATTTGCAGAAAATGAGTGTTGGGCGACATATCCGCGTCATCGTAATGCGCCACTAAAAGCTCCGCGGCCTTTCGTGTTCCGGCCCGGGACGTGGCAAGCGCAACTTCGAATTCCGGCACTCCGTCTGCAATGGCGTTGCGGCCGGCGTCCATCATAGCGCTTGCAACTTGCCCGGCATGCCGGGCCAATTGAAGTTCCTGGGCGGATTTTATCATTCGCATTTCAGCCAATATCGGTGCGGCACTGAGCAGATTTTCCACCGGGACCAACGTATCCAGGTATGCCCGCACAACTGGTGGCATATGATCAGGCTCGATACCAACACGCTTTGTAGTCTTGACCGCTTTGGGTAACTCCAGCCGCCACTCTTCACCCATACCGTCATTCCAGGCCGCGATACGATCAACATGAGCCGCCGAACGTGCCGCGTTCAGGTCTATTGTCGGCGTGATCAGCAGGCTTTCGCCAGACCTGTGCACAACCAGAATGGTTGGGCGTCCGAACTCCATATGGAGGTAGTCATAATAGCCTGTCAGATAATAAACGTTGTCGTCATCGGTGATGAGAGCAACGTCGATTCCGGCTTCTTGCATATGAGTGCGAAAGCTCTTCATCCTCGAGGCAAACATCGTCAGTCTCCATCCTGAATGTATCAGTTGAGCTTCTCAAATTGAGTTGCGTGATCGAGACCGTAGTACACGTTCGGTCCACGGTCTATCAAAGCAAAATCAAGCACCTGTCTTGACGCTTCGCCTGCATTTTATCGGAATTACTTCTCTGATCACTGATTTTCCCGTTAAAGCCTATCATCAAGCTTCACGCATACGGTGATACGCCGCCGTAAGTAAAATAGCAGCGCTATCTGCGACCTACCTCCAAAGCCATTTCCCTCAGGTGTCGCATATCCGTACCGCAGCAACCGCCAAACACCCTGATAGACGGGTTTTCCCGCAGGACATCCGCAATTTCTTGGCCGAGCTGCGCGGGATCTCCTTCATCCAAGGTATCGGCCTCATCCAATTCTGCGTGCGAACAACTTGATGCATTGGCAACAACACCTTTGAGCCTTGGATGCGCGTTGAGCGCGTCGGCAAAGTGCGTCGGGTGTGCGCAGTTGACCATGTGGAACAGAGCTGCGCCGTCTGTTTCTGCTTCGATCTGGTCTATGGCATCAACAAGTTTTGTGCCGTCAGCCAAACAACCATCGGTTTCGACGACCAATGACAAAATGATGGGTAAACCAATATCTCTTGCGGCCAGAACACAGCCAGCAGCCTCGCTTAGGCGGTTGAACGTGTACGCGGTCACCAGATCAACACTGGTTTCTTTCAGAACAGCGAGTTGCACACTGTGGTAGCTGCGCGCCTGTTCAACTGTCATGGGTGGGATGTCAGCGTAAGGATCGTATCTTGGGCCAACGCAGGCGGAAACCAAAACGTCTTCCCGCCCAGAAGCATTGCGCACCTCCTCCATCAGTGCGACACCATCCTTGTTTACCTCACGAAGACGTTCAGCATCGTAGCCCAGAGGTGCAGCACGGTCTGCATTGGCCATCCATGTCGGTGCGTCGAGAATGCACCCAACACCCATATCGCCGGCCAATTGCACGAGCGCTTGCATTTGTCCGGCCAGAACAGCCCGGGTGTCAGGCTTCTCCAGCAAGGGAAACGACGCAAAACCCGGAAGCTCGATGCCGTGATTAAAAATCAGGTCCGTACCTGTACCTGCATAAACCAAAAATTTCTTGTCACCCTCGCCTGGAAGTCTCCGCGCCATTTTGCACCCCTCGAACACCGGCATTACTCCGCATCCACAATAACAATGATCAGATCTTCTGCAAAACTGAGGTGTTTACTTGTCCGTTCGGACGCTTTCTGCATTTGCGGTATCGGCTAGGCATATCTAGGCGCGAACCACCGGAGATTCTGAACAAGCGTGGCTGTACCGTTCTAACCTTGAACATCGAGTGTCGAATCGTCTCACTATGTGAGACCTACAGCATGCTGACCAACCCTCCAAATAAGTTGCTTCAGTCATTTGGGCACACGTTAAGCTAGAAGGTTCCCAGAACTACGCGGTGAATTTCGAAGTGCAGCACACTCCGTCTTGACATAGCGATACGATCTGGTTCAGCTTCTGCTCATGACGTACACACGCATCTACTGCCAACGAATATCGGCCTGAGGTCGATAACCCACGCGAAATCCGTGGGAGGCAGCATTGGTATGCGGGCGAGGCTTATATCCTTGTAATTGCTCCAGATTAGAGTGCACGAGTCGGTTCGATTCCGACGCCTCCTACCATCCTCAGGAGGTGTCCGACATGGCGGACGAAGTTACGAACGCAATTGATTTCAACGACATCAAGCAATCGGTCGAGGAGAGCCTCGGACGCGCACCCGAAGGCTGGTCCTACTTGGTCACGACGCTCTTCACAGAGATCAAAGAACACTGTGATCAGAACGATGCCACCTACCCCTTCATCCTCCAGATCAAGGAGAAGCTGGGAGAGCTCCGCATCTACCACAGGTGTGATGATCGACACATCCAGTCGATGATCACCGCCACGATTGCACGAGCAAATCGTACCTTTGAGCGATGCTCAAACGCTGCTGAGACCCAGCTGTTGGACGGCTGGTACACGACTCTGTGTTGTTGGTGCGCGCATGATGTCGCGAGCAAGCGCCACCCTGAAAGGAAGAGGCTTTGGGGCATTCGAAAAAAGCGTGTTCGAGATCGAATGGCCTGCGGTGTTGCGAATATTACCGCCAGATTGACCGAACGGATGACCGTAATCTGTGCACCGCGTGCGTGAAGAAGGACTGGTGATGACCGCCGAACAACAAGTGATCTTCAATAAGATTATGGAAGCCTACGATGATGAGGACTACGCCCGGAAGCTCATGGATACGGGCTCGCTGGCCACAGGTCATGTCCCTCCGATTGCCCTTTGCCTGATCCCGGGAGGGGTCTTCCATCTCAACCAGCCCAAGTTCTGGAGAATGTGACTGATGGATGATGTCGAAAAGAGCTGGAAGGAATTCCGGGAAAAGGTTCGAGGTGTGATCGAGGACCATGGAGCTCAAGATGATCTCCGCTCATTTGACGCCTGGTACGCCGAAGAGATGCGTTTGGTGATGGCACACAACTACCTAGCTCCGCACGTCTCTGACGTCACATGGTCGACCGAGGGTCTGCATGTCGAGTGTGATGACCGCGAAGTGGTCGACCGTATGATGACTGCTATGGCGGAGGTTTCACACGATCTCAAAGAGGCGCGGGCCCGGAGGTCAGTGATGGGCAGTGTTGTCGACTGGAATGATATTCATGGAAGCGTCTTCAAGCAGCTTGGTGAGTATCGTACCGGGTGGGCGGAGCAGCTTACGCTTGCACTTGAGAAAGTGAAGAGGCTGATCGATGAACGGCCTGACCTCTTTGGTGACGAGTACCCATCCATCGTTCAGATCAAGCAAAAATTGGGAGGCTTGCGCGTCTATGAGGGCCCGGGCTGCAAACAGTCTACGATGGAAGAAATCCAGTGGCGCGTCGATGAGATTGAGCAAACTTGTGAAGGTTGTTCTAATTCTGCCCAACGTCAGCATGTTCAGGGCTTCGTGACGACTCTGTGCAGCTGGTGCTACAATGCAGAGCTGCGTCGTCGTTACGATTGCGCACCAGCATCCTGGCCGCAATCTCTGGAGCTGGACATTGCGGCAAACTATCCGGACCTCGTTTCCGCAGATTGCGCATCTCTTGTTCCTGCGGTCGGCCCAGGCTGGCTCATGATGATTTCGCTAGCACTCCACAAGCTTTCCTTCAGTCAGGATTTCAAGGCACTGGACCCTGGAACTATTCACATCTCGGATATTAAGAAAGGCCAGGATGGCAAGATTTCCATCGGTTTCAGTCGATACCACGATCTCATTCAGGAGTACGCTGACTGGATGGAATTTCGATGCGGTGTGACGTGTGAAGAGTGTGGCCACGTTGGTGACGTCGTTCGGACAACCGACAGTTCTCAAGCGCTTTGTTCTCACTGTTACTGTACTCGGGAGAAGTCTGATGGGTGATGACGACGACGTTGAGGTGGACGAAGAGACGATGCGTTTGCTGAAGCTATTGGAAGCTGAAATCGCGGCCGGTCGAGCAAAACTAACCAAGCCGATCAGCGCAGATGAGATCCGGGCACGCAAGATTGCTGAGCCGAAGGGTAAGGCAGATGAGTAACGAGACTACAGAAGAGGAAAGCCCAATTTTCGTAATCTGCGAGACTTTGGTGAACGGCAAACTTCGAGAGATTGAAGGAAAGGAGATCACTGTAAAACCAAACAAGATCTTAGTCTTGACGACCAGTGTCGAGGATGTTGAGTGATGACAGATGATTTTTCAGAAGAAGAGATCTTCGGGCGCCCGTTACAGGATGTTCCTCTGGATGACTTGATCGCAGAGTTGCAAGCTCGTCGCAGAGAGGGTCCGGAGGTCTGGCTTGCATTGCGCAAAATGATTTTCGAGCAAATCGCCGATTTTGCACAGCGTCCGACCGATGCGCCCAAATGGCGGGATGAATGGGTCAAAGAGAACAACTGGAATCTAGTGACTGACGACGATGATGTCGAGATCACTGATGGCAGCGGCAACGTGTTCGACGACCTCGGGATCGAAGACCCAAGGAAGAAGACTTAGTGATGGGGGACGAGCATATCAGCTTGATCTTATCCGCCGTGATCATTGTCGCGTTGACGATCTAAGTCAGACAAATCGTCCACACTGCTGGAAAAGATCGCGAAGTCGATCCAGAGCGAGTTCAAAGGATAATGCGAGATCTAGACTACAGCCACCTGGACCGAGTGATGAACCGGCGAAGGAAGAGGTAGCGGGATGTTGAAGGTGGTTGTCTATGTTGGTGATCAAGAGGTCGCCCGAGCTGTGGCTGAGAACGCTTCAGATCTGGCTGACGTGTCTAATTACGATATCCGCATGAATGAGAGGGCATCTGAACAGCTCGGTGTTGAAGAACGAGGCCTTGGCGGCAGAATCGAAGACCACCCACGAAATCAAACTGTTTGGTCGCTTGTTCGCAAGATCGCAGACCTTTGGCTTGCAGGGACTGGTGCTGGTGAAGAAAGCGCTCAGGCAAAGCTGCTGCCGTTGATCCGTGAGTCCATTCGCGAACCAGACGAGAGGATCGAAAAGGCATCGAACCAGAATGACGATTGGAATGCTGTGATCAAACAGATTTCTGATGACGAACCGTATTCCCTGGGCTTCTACGCTGACAAATTTAAGTCGTGGACAGCGGACGAGATTGAAGCTCTTCGATGTGATGTGGTTGAGACAGCAACAGAGGAGGAACTAATGGCCGAGGTCGAATGCCGGCGAAGAGCTGGTCTACTGCCCAAGGAGGCCTCGAATGATGGCTTCTCAGATCTGGTTGATGATCTCTGGGGCAAACTCGATACAGACCCAGACCGCTAGTACAGCTTACCTGCCGCCATTACCCAATATTTAACATAAGAAGTCTATGGCGACTGTCGTTGTAGTAGTGCGCGCTTCTTCTAAGCGCTTCTCCTGCTAGGAACCAAAGCGCCCCGGATAAGCATTTCCCCAACACTGCTCTGCGGAACCATGTACTACCAGTCTCTACGATGAGCATGGTTGACCGCAACCAGCCCAAAACGGAAATTGGCGACAAAACTTCGCAATCCTATGTACGCAACTTTGCAGCAGATTTTTTTTCCAAGTCGAACGACCAATTTGACAGAAATCGCCCGACGTCATCCGGCATCCGTCATGTGCTTGACCAACGAGGTCAATTGTTTGTCCCCATATCCATCCGCCCACGCGGCTTTTGTGCGGTCATGCATCATTCGGATGAAGTCAGCTGGTGCATTCAGAGATATGCAGGTCTTTAGAGCGTCCTCCTGGGCCAATGCGTAGACTTTCAACGAGGCTTCAGAGTCGTCATAGTCCTCGGTCGGAACAGTTCGGGCAAAGAGATCATAGTAGTCATTTACCAATTTGATCGTGGCAGGGAGTTGATCGACATAGACCTGCATCGGAACACCTGCTTTCTGGCAAACCAGTGCGCCGTATATCATCCCGAACATGAACCCTTGCCGGACAGTGAAGAGACCAGCAAAAAGTGCTGCAAGAGCTGCGGGTTTCTCACCGATCTGAGCGGATTTTCCCCCAAGACACCTTATGACTTCGCCGTGGCGGTCCCAAGTTCCGGCACTACCCACGGTGAGGATGGTGGCGTCACTGCTGCCAATGCCCGAAGGGTATGCATTGATCATGCCCAGCATGTAGTCGGCGTTTTTATTGCTAAGGAATGAGACTAATGAATCGGCATCGGACGTATCGCCGGTGCTCATGTCGCAGATTGTTTTCCCATTCAACGATACACTTAGACCGCTGATCAAATCGACGGTTTCCTTGTGACTTTTGATACAAACGATGACGAAATCGGACGCTGCAACAGCATCTTCTGGCGATGCGCAAATAACTGCACCTACCTTTGCAAACGATTTTGTCTTTTCAGGTGTCCGATTCCAGACGCAGACGCTGTAACCTGCATTGAGCAGGCAATGCGCCAGCGCCGAACCCATGTTGCCCAATCCGAGTACCGTAAGCGTTGCCATGGTTTCCTCCTGTTCTGGTCATTGGTGTTTCAGTCAACATGCGTAAGAATCGAGAAATCGCGTAGTTGTAAATTTTTCTTTATTGTTAGATTTTCTGACTCATGGATTGGCACACGTTTCCCTCGCTGACTTCTCTCCGAGCCTTTGCTGCCGCCGCAGAGTTTAAAAACTTGACCCGCGCAGCAGCGGCGCTGAACGTGACCCATTCCGCGGTCAGCCAACAAATCCGAGGACTGGAGCAGCATCTAGGAACCCAGCTTGTTACTCGGACGCGACACGGTATCGCTCTGACCGCGCAGGGAGAATTCTTAGCGGCGGGCCTACTTGAAGCATTCGCCTCAATAGCGTCCCTGACTGAGAGCATATCAAGTGCAGAGGCGGTTCGCCCGCTGGTGGTCAGTGCGACACCGATGTTTTCAAGCGCATTCCTCATGCCGCGTCTATCGGCGTTTGTTCAGGAATTCCCGGATATTGAGCTTCGGATCGACTCAACAATCCAGGCTGTCGACCTCAAACCAGGGGGCATTGACATAGCCATTCGATACGGCACCGGGCGCTGGTCGGGACTGGTCTCGCAAATGTTGCTACCTGGCTGTCTGACAGTGGTTGCTGCAAAAGAATTGATTGGAGAACGGGTGCTCAAAGGCCCAATTGAATTGCTCGACTTTACTCTTCTTCAGGAACAGGCTTCGGTCGAATTTGACCTGTGGTTGGAAAAGGTTGGAGTACCACCTGGTGCCGATAGGAGAGTTGTTCGTTTGCCGGGCAACATGCTGCTTGATGGAATCCGCCGTGGTGATGGTGTCGGGGCAACGGTGCCGGCATTCATCTCTGCTGAGTTGAAGTCTGGGGAACTCGTGGCGCTATTCGATGATCCAATCCCGCAGATCGGATATCACCTCGTCACGCTGCCTGGACCAGTTCGCCCAGCGGCAAAAGTGTTTCAGAAGTGGCTTTCTAATTCAATTACCGAATATGAGAAATGCCTTTTCAGATGGACGCCTGCTCACTTGATATAATGTTTTTGGTGTTCAACGTGAATGGATAACAACAACCCTAAGCGGCCATGATTTTTTGCAAGATGAGGACAAAAAAAACCGTCTGCCCACTGAGCTGTTTAAGCAGACGTATCGCAGCGCTTCCCAAAGCTGAAACAGACTTCAAACAAGTTCAGAAACCGCCCGTGTTCACTTTCGCATAGTCTAAACACGTAGCGACCGGTATGAAACAGAAAGGAGGACAACGCGTGGAGCGAAAGCTGGCGGCCATCCTGATTGCTGACCTTGTCGGCTTTACCGCACGGATGGAGCGGGACGAGAAAGGCACGCTCGAAGTCTTCTCAGCATACATTGACGAAACCGCAGTTCCGCTTGTTGGTCGGCATCACGGCCGCATCGTCAAACAGATGGGTGACGGTCTGCTCGCCAGCTTCGACAGCGCTGTCGATGCCGTTTCTTGCGCGGTTGAATGGCAAAATGTGCCAGTGGTAGGTTCCGACCCGCTTTGCTTTCGCATCGGCATCACACTTGGCGACGTTATCATGCGCGACGGAGATGTTTTTGGGTCCGGTGTGAACCTTGCGTCGAGGTTGGAGCAGCTTGCCCCACCCGGCGGTGTGTTGGTGTCGGACGCTGTTTATCGTGTGGTCGGGAACCGTATACCGGTCGCCTGGGAGGATACTGGTCAGCACACGGTAAAGAACGTTGCCGAACCGGTACATGCTTGGCGCATTGGGGGGTCAAGCGCAGTACGCGCTGAGCCGCCTCAGCCTGAATCATCAGGAAAAGCCACTATTGCTGTCTTGCCTCTACACAACATGAGCGATGACCCCGAGCAGGCCTTTTTTAGCGACGGGATTGCGGAAGACATTATTGTGGGCTTATCGCGTTTTCGGACACTTAAGGTTGTTTCCAGAAATGCGTCTTTCAGGTTCCGGGCACAGGACACAGATCCGGCTAAAATCGCGGAAGTTCTCGGCGCAGATTACCTGGTTGAAGGCAGCGTTCGGAAGTCCGGCAGTCGCGTTAGAATCTCGGTACAACTCGCTGACGTACGAACGGGGACTCAACTCTGGTCGGATCGATACGACCATGAACTGGAGGATGTTCTGGCAGTACAAGATGAGGTGACCCGAAATATTGTCGCAGTGTTGCCGGGCAGGGTCCAGCACGACGTCGTCGACCGTTCGACACAGATACCAGCGGATCAGATGAAGGCCTATGAACTGATGCTCAAGGGCAAGGCGCTACGCGATGGTCTGAACGCACGAGATACGGCCAAGGCGAGAGCGTTGTTGGAACGAGCGGTCGCACTCGATCCAACCATCGCACGATCTTACATGTATCTTTCAGACACATATGTCATAGACTTGTGGCTTGGGCTGGCAGACGCCGACGCACCCACGCACACGTTGAAAATCGCCCGAAAGGGCGTGTCACTGGATAACCGGGACGTCTACATTCAGGACCAACTTGGGTTTGCTTATCTCTGCGCCGGACTGTGGGGTGAGGCCGAAGCGCAATTCAACAAAACACTTTCCATGATAGAAACCGAAGCGGAGTCGATGGCTTGGTGCGGCTATGCTTTCCTACTGCTAGGCCAGCACGAAAAGGCGCGCGACGTAGTTTCGGAAGCTATGGGGCTGGACCCGCTGCATCCGCCCGCCATCGACTGGATTATGGGGCAGGTCGAATTCTTCAACGGTAACTTGGAAGCATCGCTTAGTTTTCTGATGGGAGCAGCGCGGCTCAACTCACTGGCAACTGCCTTTGTCGCCGCGTCTTACGCGCAGCTCGAACGAGAGCGGGACGCTTCCGACGCGTTGCGAGAATTCGTCTCCGAACGTCGCGATGAGTTCACAAGTCGAGGTATTGTGGTTGAGGATGACACAGTGGATAGTCTTGCCCGCGGGTTCAGGTCGATGTGGCGGCGACCGGATGATTTCAAACGTCTTGCCGATGGGCTACGGGCGGCAGGGTTGACCGGCTGACACCGACATTAACTCGTTTGTCCAAACAGCGCGGCCTCAATGACGCGTTTCTCTGCGCTTTGTTTTTTCGGCGGCGCGAACCCAAAGCGGACATGCACAGTTAGACTTTGCAGTTTCCAAGACGCCAAAGAGCGAACTTTTACACGAGGCTACAACCGATACCAGTTTTCAACGTCTCGGGTAGCTTCCTCGACTGTAAAAGCAGCCTCTACCTCTGCGACTACACACTGTACTTCGTCCGGGCTTGCATTGAGTTCTAAAATACTCGCCCCTAGATCATGGGCTGACCCGGCATTTGAATAAATCGTATCGACCCCAAGCGGCGAGCGCTCACCACCTCCAAGATTGTTGCCCAAGAAATCCGGCGATTTCACAGATGAATTGTCAACTTAAATTGCCCTAAAGCCCAGTTTGAGAGCTTTCCATTGCAGATTGATGCTTTAGAGCTCGCAGCCCGAAGCCGACCCTCAAATCCGAGCTTTGCAGCTACCAAGATGCGCAACCAAGCCGTCGATTTTAGCATCGCAACTTGGTTCCAAACCGCTATTCTGGCAATCCTGCCCGGCGAAGCGCCTCAAAGTAGCGTTCAGCGCCTTCAGAGCCACCATAGTCCACGTTGCTACGCCACTTCGAGATCGTTTCATCAGGTTCCATTTGCAGCATTTGCGCCAACGCATCTGACGCTTTTTCAGTTTCCCCAAGCATTGCGTGAGCAGCGGCCCTCGTGCTGTGAAGTGCGGCATAGTTTTTTGAGAAGCGCAATCCTGCCTCTGCGAAGGCGATAGCATCATGGTCTCGACCAAGCATTACGCAAGAGGTGGCGGCACCCCCGGAAGCACCCACGAAAACAGCTCCATACCGGCCCAACCGAAGCGCCGTCTGAAAACAGCTCAATGCCATTTTAGGAAACCCGGCCCAGTTATAACCCCACCCCATAAACAAATGCAGGCGGGCATCCAACGGCGCTCGTTGCCGGATTTGCTCCAGCGCCACGGAAAGGCGATCCGCGTCCCCGTCAACATTGTAGTCAGCCACTGCAATACTCAAATCAAGCGTTGGGCTTTGCCCCGCCATTTGTCGCCCGGCCTCGATCCAGCCTGGCAATTTCTCATAGTAGGATGACAGCTGGCGACGAAGATCATAGGTTCTCGCGCCATTCATTGTCCAAATAGCTTCGGCATAGGCGGCAGCGAGGGTTGGTTTGGCTTCGATGGCCCTGGCGTGGTACGACAACGTCTCTTCATAACTGTCGATGCTGGCCTCCGACCATGTGATCATGCCCATCAGAACGCACTGTTCGGCAGTCAGTTCTTCTTCAGGCAAAGCGGAGAGCTTTGCGGTCAGCGACTGGATCAAGATCCCACTAACCGCATCCAACAGTTTTTCTACAACTTCGTCTTGCCAATCAAAGATAGCTTCGACCGAACCGTCAAACTTCTGCGTCCAGATTTCAGAACCAGAAGGGTCATTTAAGCGGGCTTCCAAGCGCAATCGGTCGCCGTGCCCACGCAGCATGCCGTGAAGCGCAAATCCCTCTGAAGGCTCCGCGGAGGATATCGCTGCGTTTAACCAGTTGATCGTTCGAAAATAAGAGCCGAAGTCTGAAGTGAGAGCCGCAGCCATTTCTTGTAATTCTGTGCGTTGGTCGCTGCACATGACGGGATGAATGAAGAGCTTTGGCAAGCTCGTCTCTGTGAAAGAATGCGAGCTTTGCGATGCACCCAGGTGTGGTCCATCGTGAATCCACACATCCAAGCTGCGCTGGATGTTCTTGAGCTTCTTTTTCCCAACTGCTTTGAAGGCGTCTGCCAGAGTGTGTTCAAGGTTCAAATGTACCGGTTCAGAAATTGCGATACCACCGGCTGGCGCAATGCTCTCAAGCCGTGCGGCAATATTCACTCCGTCACCCAGGATGTCATCACCTTTTTCTGTGACGTCGCCCACATGAACACCGATCCGCATGTTCATTAACGAGTGCTCAGCCAACTGCTCTTGTAGCTGCATTGCAGCAGTTACCGCTTGCGCCGCGCTGTCAAATTGCACCAGCCAGCCATCGCCCATGCTCTTCACGACACGACCTGATTGGCCTGCTATTGTTGGGGTGACGATGTCGCTTTCCAGGTGATTAAGCATGAGAATTGTGGCTTGCTCATCTTTGTGCATCAGCGCCGAATACCCAACGACATCCGCGGCCAGTATTGCCGCCAACCTTCGTTGCAACTGTTGTCCCTTGTCCGACATGCGTTCGACGATAGATGATGCGGCCCTCTACTCCAAATGCTTGAATACGAGGTTCGCTCAGGGCTTTTTACTGAAGCTCTCTGCCCTTGGCATAAACCTCCTATTTGCCCCAAGTTAAGCATTTCGGCACGGCTTGTTCTTAGTTCAGGTGATGCTAGGATTTTTGGTAGAGAATACTGAGCGGTGTTGGAGGGTGGTAGGGATGGCTGATCCGTTTCAAGATGTTGATGCTGCGGGAGCGGAGTTCGTTTCCGCGTTTGCCGACTCGATGGACGCGCGTCAAGCCGACCCCACAATGGAAAAGATCGTTTCAGATTATCTGGCCAAACTTGAGTTTGCCAAAGATAGCCTGTCGATTGAAGTCGGATGCGGTGCAGGAGCTGTCACGCGCCGCATTGCGGAGAAGGCCAAACCCGCGCGCGTCATTGGTTTTGAGCCGTCTGTCGGCTTTGTGACCGAAGCAAGAGCGCGGGTCGGGAGCCACGACAATGTGGCGTTTGAGGTCGCAGGAGGAGCGTCGCTGCCCCTGGATGATGGCTCAGTTGATAACGTGATAATGCACACGGTGCTTACCCATGTGGCAGACCCAGCGCCGCTTTTGACCGAGGCAAGGCGTGTTCTAAGGTCGGGAGGGTATCTCGTGGTGTGTGACGCTGACTTTTCGAAAGCGTCCCTGGGAAACTTGTCAAACGATCCTCTGGACGCCTGCGCCAAGATATTTGTGAACGAGTTTGTCACCGACCCATTTGTTGTCGCCAAGTTGCGCGGCCTGGCCTCAAATGCGGGATTCACAGTCGAAGACTTCAGTCTTCAAAGTAGAAGTGTTCTGGACAATGACCAAATGCTCACCTGGGTCGAAGAGGCTGGAAAAGTGCTGATGAAACGCGGTGAAATTGGGGAGGATCTGCACAATGGATTAATCGCCGAGTATCGCCGTCGAGCAAGAGAAGGGATACTTTTTGGCTATCAGGTCTTTGCAACACTGATTGCGAGGCGGCCATAAACTCTTGGCATTCGAGTCGCGACAGTAAACAGTTGCCAGCCACAAACTTTGCTCGATAACGATGGTTTGGCGCGCACGGCCGAGGTCAAGTGGCGCATTGTAGAACGATCAACCCTGTTTGCCGGTCACGACGACAAATTGGGTCATCGAAAAAAAGAAGCGTCCAACCTTTGCAAGGCCGAACTGCTCGTCGAACCACGATTGCGCAACAGCGGGATCAACATGGTCATTTGCGACAGCGTATTGCTTCATGAGGTGCATCATCATGATTGCGAGGCCATCAGGCTTTAGCTGGTGATCCGTCATAGTGAACGACAAGACATCTTCCACATGGTCGCCGCGAGCCTTTATTAGTGCAGGCAGTCTCTCCGGGACGGAACCACTCACAAAGTGTTGGTTCCAGGATGTCAGCATCTTTTGCATTCTGTCAGGCTCGTCGCTGAACCAAATCAAGCTGCCAAAGTGTAGATCGCTGATGACAAGCCGCCCGCCGGGTTTGACGCACCGCAGCGTGTCAGCCAGCGCTCCTTCTACATCGTCGATGTACTCAAGGACTTGTACCGAGACGGCCTTGTCAGCACTTTCATCCTCAACGGGCAAGTTATTTGCGGCACCAGCACGAAACTCCACGTTTGCGTAGTCACTGCATCGTTCTCTTGCGGCTGCTGTCATATCTTCGCTTGGGTCGATCCCGATGACATGACCATCCGAGCCAACTGCGCGAGCCAACTCTGCTGTTAACATCCCGTTGCCACATCCGATGTCCAAAATGGTTTCACCGGGAGCAGGGCACAGCGCATCAAATGAAGCCTGTCTTCGCCGAGTCAATTCCGCTCCTTGATAGGCGATTTCAAGTAATTTCGTTGTCTCCGCGTTAAACTTAAGCAATTCTTCCCCCTTACAAAGCCCACAAGTCTCCAAACCTTATCAGAAAATGGGTTATCAACGAAAAGCAGGACGGATCGTTGAGTCTTGAGCATGGATCCACCAAAATAACTGAAGGTTCCGACTGGTATCGACGAATTGGTTAACCTGGGGAGATAAGGACGCTTCTGCCGCTTTATCGGACCAGCCTTTCATAGCGGTTCGAACGTTAGAACAGCATCAATTCAAGGGATGTCGAGGCCGTTCTCTCGTCCGAAATCGGTATAGAAGCTGTCACTGCGGCATCGGTTTAGAGTAGCTTCGTCTGCTTGTCTGGGGTCGTTGCCAGGGTTTTGGACACCTGTTCCTTCTATGAAGCGGTTCACGAGATTAAAGACACCGCACACTTGGATTGCATCGAACAACGCACTCTCCGACCAGCCTGCCGCGTAGACCGCTTTTGCATCGGCTTCCGTCATTCGTGATGGAGAGACAGTGAGCTTTTCAATGTATGCCAGTAACGGTTTGAGGTGGTCCTCAATCGGCGCCGTATCGCGGTCCTCCATCAGTGCCTCGATTGTCTCGACCTCAATTCCGTAGGCTTTGGCGAAAACGATGTGCGCCCCATGGCAATACGCACAAGCATTCAAGCCAGAGACATAGGCTGCAATCAATTCACGTTCAGCAACCGAGAGATCGCTCTCGCCCCTCATAACCAGACTTTCGTACGCACAAAGCGGAGAAAGTTTATCCGGAAAGGCTTGATAGACACTTCCCAGTGTTGCGTTCTCGGGCAGAGATGGAAACAGGCGTTTCATTCAATTCTCTTTCAATCTTGTTTTGGATCACTTCGTCTCAAAATGAGGAAGCAACGATGTGTACGCAACCTTAACGCAAATCCGGGTTCCGCACAGAATTTCCGTTGGAACACTACGAACGGCAGGTTTGCCTAACGAGACCCCAGCAAGTTCGTCGTTTGGTTAAAGGCAATTTCATTTGAGCCGTTCTCGTAAGTCTTCAAAGTATGGATTGAGCTCCAAACCGGAGCTTCACATCCAAGCGTGGTGACCTCCGCCTTGCGGGACCTTTCTGCCGTTCACCGCAGCGGCTTCAATGACCGCAATCAGCCCGAAGCGGAAACCGCATTCTTGTGCGATCATAGCGGAAGCAGACATTAAAAGTCATGTGAAACCCATCAGTCACCAGATTTACAGGCAAAGCTTTCGGGCGCGCGCGGATCGCCGTGGCCGTCATACTTCGCAACATTTGGATAGGCGCAGACAGGTCGGCCTCCGTCCGGCTGGGCCGTGGCATCCAACCAAAGGGCAGTGACTTCGTCCGGCGCCTGTCCTGTTTCAGCCCACTTGTCGATTTCATCCAGATAGTTGACCCAGGATGGTCCGGGGCCACCAAAGCAGTGCTCTACTCCCGGCATCATGAACAAGCGAACATCGTCGACCGCGCTTGGATCATGGGCAAGAAGGTCCTCGTAATATCCAACCATCGCAAGTCCGGATTGGGCGTTATCGGACCAGCCGGAGTACAATAGGATCTTGCCACCACGCGCACGATACTCAGACAAATCTGGATTTGTGGCATTCAGGGTTTCTGCCGCCGCCGAAGAATCCTGTGCATATGTGCTGAAATCGAAGTTCTCATATGTCCAATCCGGGTCGTGATAGACGAAATTCTTCATTATGCCGTTGCCGAAGCTAAAGAAGGCGTTGGGCGAGATCGGCTCGTCAAATTCGCCCGTGTCGATGCCTTCCTGGAAGTCTCCATTATCGTCTTGGTACTTCAAACCGCCTGTCAACCAGCGGCTCCAACCACCTTCGGCAGTTTCCCCTCCAAACGGGAATCCAAAGTACATGCTGTTCCCGTCAGAATCCTTGGGTCCGTCATAGACGGCATTGAACGCGGCGACTTCCTCAACAGTCAGGCAGCCTTCAGACTTGTCGCCTACACATTGCAGAGTAGCCACTTCAAAATTGCACTGCCGGGGATCATTCAGGATGCCATCCTCAAGCCCATCTGCCGCGTCGCAGGCAGCCAGATATGATGTCTCCACCAAAGCCTGTGCCTCCGGCCCAACAACCGCCTGCTCGATATCGTTTGGGTCCGGATACATCGCCTGACTGATCTGGGTCGCCTGCACCGCGATACCGGTCCAATCCACAGCATACGCACCTGCTGCGACTGCGTCGAAATCTTCGGGGTAGCGCAGCGCTGACATTATTGCCTGACCACCACCTCGGGAACACCCCGTAAAGTAACTTCGGGAAATCGGTCTTTCGTAGAAAGCGCTTGTCAGGGCCTTTGCCGTCACTGCCGTTCTATGTACAGCCAAATGCCCGAAATTGACCAACGCTTCCAAGTCGTTGAGAGCCCAACTGGCGTCGACGGGGTGGCCCTGATGCCCCGTATCGGTGCCGACTGTGGCATATCCCAATTGAAGCGAACCATAGAGAAGTGAAGTATTCATCACCAACCCGACGAATCCGCCGCCGCCGCCCATAACAAATTTTCCGTTCCAGATTTCCGGCAACAGGAGTTCGAAGTTGATCTTTCCGCCGATTACCCCGGAAACCTTGCAATGAGGTACAGGAACGGTCTCTTCCGTCAGTGAAGCAATTGAAACATCCGGTAGCTGTAGCAGGGATTCATTGGAGCATGCCGACTGAGCATAGGAAGGGGTGCCAATCGTCGACGCCCCCAACAATGCGCAGGCAACGATTTGGTACACTTTATTTGCTACTCGCGTTTTCAAAACCACGTACCTTCCTGAACTGCAATTCAATATTCGATATATGTTAATGTTGTGACAGTCTTTGTCCATGGTATGCTTTCTTGGCCACCTTCCTTATTTGGAGAATCTGGATTTTGAAAACGCGTGCTTTGCTAGCTCTCTTATTGATCTTCCCAGCCGCGGTGCTTGCTCAAAGCACAGATTTGGTTGGTGAAAAGTTGGCCAAGATGCGATTTGAGGGGCGCGTCGAGGCCAGCAAACGAATGCAGGTTGCAAATTCAGTAAACGGCTTCCTCAACGAAATACACTTTACGACCGGAGACTTCGTCGAGGCTGGCCAATTACTCTTTTCCCTAAGCAGCGCAGTGTACGAAGTTCAGTTGAAGGCGGCGCAAGTGCATTTGGAAAGACGACGTATTGAGTTGAACGCCGCCGCGGCAAATGCAGAGCGCGTCCGATTGCTCGAGGATAGAGGGACGGCAACGCAAGTGCAATCTGACGAAGCTTCGGATAGGCTTGCGCTTGCAAAGGTTGCAGTCGAAGAGGCGCGGGCCAGCTTGGAACTGCGAAAGCTCGAGTTGAACAGTACTACGATAACAGCCCCCATCTCCGGATACGTCGAGTCGCCTCGACTAAGCCGTGGCGCATTCCTGAAAACCGAGACCGGAAGGCCCCTAGCGGAAGTTGTTCAGGTCGACCCTGCTCTGGTTTCGTATGTGCATCCGTATGATTCCTTATTGGAACTGCATCAGGCCGCGCCGAACCGCATTTCTGAGAATCTGAATCAGTTCATTGTTCACGTCACATTGCCAACAGGTGAGCGGTATGAACAATCTGGGAAAGTGGCTTTCGTTGGAACAGAGTTGAATTCTGATGGCGCACTACCGGTTTGGGTGGAAATACCAAATCCTGACCTCATTCTTCTTCCGGGATTGGCCGTACATCTAAGTATCGAACTAAAGTAGGAAGTGGTCACTTTGCTTACTTTTGAGTTTCGCTGGCCAACTTCACCTTACAACGACACCCAAGGCGCTCCCCTTTATGGCATGGGCTGCATTTTGCTCCCGTGTTGGAGACGGCTCATCGCTGTCATTAGTCGCGACGAGGTTCAAAGTCCGCTTTAGGTAAATCGCTCAGACTTTGCAAAGTCCGGTCACTGCGCATCGCTGTCTTTCGTGCCCCGCGCAGCATTGTTCAGAATGGGCTCGTCATCGACCTTCGCTGCCTCCCGTGCCTATGACTTTTCACAGCCCAAACCGGACATTCGTAACAAGACTTTGCAATTTCCGAGATCAGGACAAAGCGGTCGATGACGAGAAGCCTAGAGTTTTAAAATTCCAGTATCGAAAATCGAAGGGCGCACGGCATCCTCTTACCTATGAACAATGTAGACGTGGCGAAGAACAACATACACTGCTCAAATTGAACTCAAAAAACGCTCTATTTCCACTAAGGTTTTCGGCCAAGCAGGATCATACTCTGGCATTGTATTGTTTGCCGTCTCAATGCCAATGAAGCGCGCATTCTCGATGCCGGAGGCGAATATTCTACCTTGTTCAACATTATGCATCCTGTCTCGGTTAGCGTGCATGACTAAAGCTGGGCAGGTGATCTGCGGAAGCAGGTCGGTTACGTCGACTTCGGCGACCAGCGGTCCAATCTTGAGCCAATCCTGATGGTCCATTGCCACTTTCATAAACTCTGCATAAGTGCGCTGGTCATGCGGGCTTGCGGTTGGAGCAAATGATTGGGCCATCAAGTCTCTTGCAGAAGGGTATTCATCGTTCCAGCCTTCGAGACTCATATCCATCATTGCTTGCCCAAGCGCGGCAATTCCGGGCTGTGAACGCACCGCGAGTCCTTGTGCAAATCCACCGAGTAGAACCAACCCCGAAACACGGTCAGGATTATGTGCGGCAAAAGCCGCCGCAATGGTTGCCCCAAAAGAAATGCCAAACAATGGCACTTTTTCGATCCCGGCTGCGTCCAATACGGCCTCAACATCTTCGACGATTCGATTCAAAGACACATCCTGCACGCCCCGCTGGGACAAGCCATTGTTTCTACCATCAAACCGATAAAGGCGGTGATTTTCAGAAAGCAGCGGCAACCACCCGGCGATGGTGTTCATCGTCCAATCGTATTCCAGATGCCTGAGCCAGTTTGGTGTGACCAGTAACTTTCTACCGCTTCCAGTGGATGTCCAGGCAAGCGTTGTACCGTCTTTTGATTTTGCAAAGCGGACGTCTTGAGAGTTAGCCAGCAGCTTGTTCTTTGCGCATCTTTTGTCACCATCTAAATCAATAGAGTAGGCTTCCACTGGATTTGGAATTCCCTTCAACCGTATCGAGCTTTCTGGTCGCAAAGCAACCGCCAGCGAAGTTCCCGCAACTTCAGCAGCTGTCTTGCTGACGAGACAACTTCCAATATGCGCGCTGGACTGAAGGCGCGACGCAACATTAACGGCCTCTCCGAACAAGTCTGTGCCATTTGGCATTACGTCGCCAACGTGGAGACCTCCTCGAAGTGTTACGTCTTCATCTCTCATCTGATTGAAAATCTGGCTGGCAGCATTAATAGCGTCTGTGGCTGCAACAAACTCAACCAAAGCACCATCTCCCATCAGCTTGAATATTCGTCCTTTGTTTTCATGGACCAACGGTCTGATCACATCGTCCAAAATGCGTTGTAGAGTGTTCAGCGTGGTCTCAGCATCCTCTGACATGCGCTTGGTATAATCGACGACATCTAGGCTTAGGATCGCAGCAATTTTCCGCTTCATCAGTCGATGTGATCCTTTTAGCTAAACCAATTCCTCTGAACCAAAGTTAACAGACGAATAGATTTTTGTGACCAAAACTTGTGCCTGGGCATTTTGCTAAGCCTGCAAGTTCCCAAACTTACGTTGAAACACACAGCCGAGCAAAATGTCTTATTGGCTGGCGAAACCTAGAATTAAGGTGAGTGATTAACGCATTTCGCGATGCTAACTAAGGTTCACTTCGAAATATCAATTCTAAAGGTGTCAGTCCGTAGCTCTTCTCATCTGTGACCGATGGCAGCCCAAACCGGACATTCCAAACTAGGCTTTGCAAATCCCGAGATGCGGGCAAAGCAGCCGCTCATCAGATCCCACCTCCGATATTCCCGCTCTATGGGCTGTTAGCCTTCGAACCCCGAGCGATGAACTCCAGCGTTGCCACAACGATCTCATCCCAGACCGGCGATGACTGTAAGATAATGTGGTTGTTGCTCTCAACCATCTGAAACTCTGAGCCTTTTATTCCCCCCGCCAGCAAACGTCCCTGTGACAAGGGGTGTATCGCGTCCCCACTGGCATGAATGACGAGGGTAGGCGCTTGAACGTTGTGCAGCCGGTCGGTCACATCGAATTGATCGATTGTCCTACGAATGCGGGCCGCCATTTCGGGCGTGGCTGATGCGAGTTGGCTTTCGGCAATACTCGTTCGCTCCTCGCGTGATGCGTCCGGACAAAACAGAGACACGAACGCCGACATGAAAGGGCTATCTGGTTTGCCCCACCCTTTGTTGATAAGGGTCATCAATGCGTCCGCATCGTCGCGAGAGAAATCATCTTCGCGGACCATCCGGCCTTGTGCGAAACCTCCAAATAGCACGAGCCTACTGACACGTTCCGGGTATGTCGCGGCGAAATGGACAGATACGGGTGCGCCCTGCGACGTGGCAAATATGGGAAACCTGTCGAAGCCAGCCGCGTCCGCTACCGCAAGCATGTCATTCGCATACGCCTCGAGGGACAAATCGTCGACATCGGTCTGCGACAGCCCTGTGCCGCGCTGATCGTACCGTACCAGGGCATGCGACGCGCTGAGCGCTGCTATCATCGGCTGATAAACCGATCCCTCCCAATCTCGCTTCAAATGCGTGAGAAAGTGTCCGGCACGCAGCAGAGGCGGACCTTCTCCCGACTTCGCATATGCGATTTGGGTTCCGTCTTGAGAAGTCGCGAACTGAACGACTTGCTTCACCGTCGTTTCTGAGTTTCGAGGCCCGCCAGCGTCGCTGGAGACCCGAGCAACCATTGAGAAACCGCGGCGCGGGATTGTCCGTATAACTTTCTGGTCTGTTCCGTTGTCGCCGACGGCCTTGCGGGCTGCGTTTATGCGGGCACCGATTGTCGCTTCCGATACAATGCGCCCCTTCCAAACCGTATCGACCAAGTCGTCCTTTGTGACAAGATGACCGGCTCGCGACGCGAGCAAATGAAGCAGATCAAATACTTGAGGTTCGATAGTCGCCACTTTGCCTTCCCGCGAGAATGAGTGGCTCGCGATGTCGAGAACGCAATCGGCAAAGAAAAACCGCATAGCTTAAAAACTTCCTATCAAAACCCAGCCGTGATTGCCTCCGATATTAGGGAACAAATCAATGAAATCCCAAGGGCTTCTAAAAAGCTTCTTCAAGTGCATAGCGGTCAGATCGTCAAAATCGACCGAAAGTGCTTGCCGGAGATGCTGGAATGTTTGATCTCGAAAAGTTCGTTGAGGACTGTAAAACTACAATTCGGAAGGATGCGACGCAGGGCGCAATTTCCGAACTCCTGAGGTCCGCGATGTCCGACCCCGGTGCTGTAACCAACGCTCTCGGAGAGCCGACATCTGGTGTCCTCAATACGATCTACAAATCGCCAGAGCTGACTATCCTCAATATGGTTTGGCGACCCGAGATGGTACTCATGCCCCATGATCATAACATGTGGGCCGTCATAGGCATCTACACAGGGCGCGAAGACAATATCTTTTGGCGTCGCTCCGAAGGTTCCCCAAATAGCCGTATTGAGGCGGCTGGAGCAAAGGCATTGAGCGCGGGCGATGTGGCACCGTTGGGAAAGGACGTGATCCACTCTGTGATCAACCCGCTCACCAAGTACACCGGCGCAATCCATATCTATGGGGGTGATTTCTTTGAGGCCGAACGCCTCGAATGGGAGGCCGAGGGACTGACGCAACGCCGCTGGAATCCAGAACGTGCAAAGGCACTGTTTGAGGATAAGTAGCTTCGGGACCAAATGACCGCTCTGGCCTCGGTGCGGACGTTTGCTCGATCAAGAGGAACGGCCGATATGCGGACAAACCTACCCTTGGATGCCGCTCCATCAATCTCCATTTTCATCGTGCGGTAGCGTCCTCGACGCTGTTTCCAGCTCAACACTCAAACTTGCGGCCAAATCAAAAAACTGTCGTCGCACCGTCTCGGCATAAGGATTGGCCTTCTCAATCGCTTCGAATACTTCTGGCGCATCGTGCTGAACCATGGATATTGCTTCAGATAACAAGTCAAAGCTTTTCGTTGCCATGCGCGTTGGCAGCGGTCCCATTCGCAGTAACACTTTGGCAATGAGGTGCGTGAGTCCCTGGACAACTGCTGCTTCTTGGTCGTGATCTTCTGGTGTCGTCATGATGACGGTCAGACCGAGCGCTTTGCGTAAAAACGCAGCCAGCCTTGTATGCCGGTTTCCCTGAATGGGGCAGACCGCGATCTTTAGACCCTCAATACCCGTCGCGGCACTCTGAGGACCAAACAAGGGGTGGGTTGCGACGATGTCTACATGGTTCGGCAGCAGCCGCCGCATGATTTCCGCGGGAATTACTTTAACTGAGCCAACATCGACAATCAGCGCGCCGGGTTCACAAGCAACCGCGATCTCTCTGACAACCTGCTCGAAAGAGGACACTGGTGCCGCAATGAGGATCACATCAGCCTGCGATACTGAGTGCAAGGATGACAGACGCACGCCGAGCTTCTTTGCGATCTTGGCAAGGTCCGGCGACGGATCATAGGCCGATATCTCGAAGTGCTGTCCGAGATGAAGTGCTGCAAGTTGTCCGAACGCACCAAACCCCACGATGCCTAGGTTCTGGACCCATTAATTTGGTTGCCGCCATCTCGGCTGCGTGATTCAAGCCCCTGATTTTCAGGGGTATATCATGAGCAATCTATTCTGGTTGACTGACGAACAGATGGCGCGCCTTCAGCCTTATTTTCCGAA